>UQSK01000022.1 GCA_900543605.1 uncultured Collinsella sp. | reverse complement strand
TCTACACCTATTAAGTCGTCGGCAGCGTCAGATGTGTATAAGAGACAGGTTCTATGGTGACTTTTTGGTTAATGCCCAGGGCGAGGATGTCGTTGCCGGCATCCGCAACACCGAGCCCATCGCCGACCTCAAGAACACTCCGGGCCTCGAGTCTGCAGGTGAGGAACTCGAGCGCGTGTTCCTGACGCTCGAAGATCATTACCGCGATATGTGCGATATCGAGTTCACCATCGAGCAGGGTAAGCTCTGGATGCTCCAGACCCGCGTGGGCAAGCGCACTGCTACCGCCGCCCTGCGCATCGCCATCGAAATGGTCGAGGAGGGTCTGATCACCCGCGAGGAGGCCGTGAGCCGCATCGATCCCGCGCAGCTCGACCAGCTCCTGCATCCGCAATTCGATGCCTCCAAGAAGTACGAGGCTCTGGCTTGCGGCCTCAACGCCAGCCCTGGTGCCGCCGTGGGCGAGGTCGTGTTCTCGAGCGACGATGCCGTCGCGCGCGCCAACGAGGGTCACAAGGTCATTTGGTTCGCTGGGAGACCAACCCCGATGACCTGAAGGGCATGGTCGCCGCCGAGGGTATCCTGACCAGCCACGGTGGCAAGACGAGCCATGCCGCCGTTATCGCTCGCGGTATGGGTACGCCCTGCGTCTGCGGCGTTGAGCGCTTCCACATCGACGCCGCCGAGAAGGTCGTGCGCATCGAGGGTAGCGATCGTGTGCTGCACGAAGGCGATGTCATCTCCATCGACGGCACCCAGGGCATCGTCGTCGATGGCGCTGTCGATTTGGTCTCCGCCGAGCTCACCGGCGACCTGGACACCATCCTGTCCTGGGCCGACGAGATCCGTCTGGACGAGACCTGTGGCCACGCCAACCATGTGCGCGTCAACGCCGACAACCCCGAGGACGCCGAGCTCGCCCTCGAGTTTGGTGCCGAGGCCATTGGCCTGTGCCGCACCGAGCATATGTTCCTTGGCGACCGTAAGAACATCATCCAGAGCTTTATCCTGTCTGACGATGAGGCCGTGAAACAGCAGGCCCTGGCCGACCTGCTCAAGGTTCAGACCGAGGACTTCCTGGCGATGTTCAAGACCATGTCCGGTCGCGATGTGGTCGTTCGCTTGCTCGATCCGCCGCTTCATGAGTTCCTGGATAATCCACGCGAGCTCGAGGTCGCCATCACCAAGAAGGAAGCCGCTGGCGCCAACGAGGAAGAGCTTGCCGCTCTGCGCACCCGCCTGCGTCGTATCGACGGCATGGTCGAGTCCAACCCGATGCTCGGCCTGCGCGGTGTGCGCCTGTCCGTCGTCTTCAGCGACCTGCCACTCATGCAAGTTCGCGCCGTGGCCACGGCTGCTGCCCGCCTTATCAAGGAGGGCGTCGACCCGCGCCCCGAGATCATGGTTCCGCTCGTTTCCATTACGGCCGAGCACGTTCAGACTCGCGAAGTCATCGAGCGCGTGATCGCCGAGGTTTCCGCCGAGGAGGGCGTCGAGCTCAATATTCCCGTGGGCACGATGCTCGAGCTGCCGCGTGCCTGCATGGTTGCCGACGAGATCGCGCAGCACGCCGACTTCTTCTGCTTTGGCACCAACGACCTCACGCAGACGACCTTCGGCTTCTCTCGAGACGATGCCGAGGCCAAGTTCATCCCGCTGTACATGCACAAGAAGATCTTGAAGGACAACCCCTTCGAGACCATCGACACGGCGGTACTCGAGCTGGTGCGCATGGCCGTCGAGAAGGGTCGCACCACCAACCCCGATATGCACTTTGGCGTGTGCGGCGAGCACGGCGGCGACCCCAAGTCCATCAAGGCCCTGTTTAACGTGGCCGATGTGGACTACGTGTCCTGCTCGCCCTATCGCGTGTCCCTCGCGCGTCTGGCTGCCGCTCAGGCCAAGCTCGAGGCGATGCGTTCCGCTTAACTGAGTCGCGTTCCATTTGCGCCTTTTACGCCCCCTTCGCGCCGTCGCGCCTTCCGTGGACGCGGCGGCGTTTTACGTTGGTTCAATACATTGGCAACTGACGGGAGGACTGCGATGAGAAACCTCACCAGGTATTTGCAACGAGCGCGTCGGGGGGCACAGATGACCCTGTGCTGGGTGGTCGTTGCGGTCACGGCGCTTTGCGGGATGCCGACAGCCGGTTTTGCCCTTCAGGATGATTCGCGCGACGAGCTCTATGGCGACGTGGTCAACCCGCTCACCATTACGGTCAACGATCGCGACTGCACGTTTGTAGATATCGATGACGGCAAGCTCGAGGGCCGTACCTCGATGTACGACAACGTCTCGTTCTACACGGCCGCCGTCAAAAAGGTGCTGCCCAACTGGGCATCGCTAGCCTATAACATCCTTGGCTATGGTGGAGGCGACGACTCCGGGGACTTTTTGTACTGGGACCACGCCGGCAAGGGCTTTGAGAAGGACTTCGGTAAGGGTCACTATATCTATCTGTATGATGCGCTTTCGGGCGGCAACGGTGAGCATCCCGATGGTGCCGACAAATCGAAGCAGAGTGGTCTGACATCTGCAAAAAGCCTCAATGCAGTCTACGAGCGCTTGACCGACGATATCGCCGGCTGTATCGGTCACAAGCTGAAGGGCTCCGATTTCCGTAAAAACGTGCCGCTCGACGGACTGTCGAAAGACACGACTGAGCAGGATGTCATCTATGCCACCATTGCTTGTGTCGACAAGCTCGGCGGTACCTATCAGTACGATTTCAATGGCTTTGGCATCGCGTTCTATAACTTTAGAGTTCAGCAGCTCAACAGCGTGAACAAGCTTAACTGTGCGCCCGAGGACGCGCCGGGTTATTCCTTTGTCGATTCTAAGACTGAGCAGGAGCTCGTTACCTCGGCACTTAACGTCGGCTATGAGGACGCCTCGCAGAGCATCACGCTCGCCCGCGGTACCGAGGAGACGGTCGGCACGAGCACTTCTGAATCCGCATCGTATTCCAAAGGCGGCTCGTGGGGCGCATCGGTGAGCCTCAAGGAGTCGCTGGGCGTGCCCGCAACAGCGAGCGAGGAGATCGAGACTTCGTTTTCGGCCGAAACCACGATGTCCCAGTTGTGGGAGGCGAGCAAGACCGAGGAACAGTCGATTACCACAACGGACAACCAGTCTGTCACCGTCAATATGACGATCCCAGCGCACACGCAGGTCAATAGCAAGCAGACGAGTTCTACCACGACGCTGTCCGAGGACTATGACCAGCCGGTGGGCGTGACGTTCGACGTGATCATCTTTAATATGAACGGCGAGTGCTACGATGACAACGCCGCCGTGCAGGAGTTCCATACCGCCGGTTATGACCAGCGCTCGTTCTACACCACCTTTGGCGATCAGTCGACCGACGCCGTGCAGAACCTGTTCCTGCGCTCAATCGCCCATCGTGGCGACGACGGGTACGATACCACCGCCGGAAACGTGACGAGTTGGTCGTATCGCACCAACAACCACATGGTGCGCGCCATCGATTGGAATTCGGTCCTGGCCGATCGCGAGGTGCCCTCGCGCAACGGCGGCGCCCCGCGCACGTGCAACGTGCTCAATGACATGGCCGCGACCTATCCCATGTCCATTACGGGTTCCAATCTGTCGTTTGAGTCGGTGACGGTCGATACGCAGTTGGGCACGCCGCAGCCCATTAAGCCCATCTCCAAGATTCTCGTGTCGCTGCAGACCGATAAGACCCGAAGGCTTACGGTTGGAGACGAAGACCCCATCTCTTCCTATCGCGTGCGTGCAAGGGACGAGGACGATGTTGATTACTACGGCTTTGTGAAGTCGTCGGGCGACTGGCGCGTGGTCGATAAAAAGGGCAAGGAATGCAAGTCCGACGTCATCGAGATCCAGACCGACCCTGTCACCCACGAGCAGGTCGTGGTGGGTAAAAAGGCGGGCACCGCCTACGTAAAGTACTTTATCCCCGAGGACACCTACGTGGATGTGAACGGGCACGTCTCGACCAATGACGAGATCGACGCCGCGGCCTACAAATATAAGGTAAGTGACGTGGCGCCCGAGTCGTTTAACGGCAGCATCAAGCTCGAGGGCTCGGCGCATACCGTCGTCGGCGTCGAGGAGAACCTTAACGGCATCGAAGGCCTGACGGCTACGGTCTATGACACGACGGGCAAGGAAGTCGATAGAGTCTGCAGCTGGGAGGCTCAGGAGCTCGAGAGCAAGGGCATTTCGGTCGCGACAGACGGCACGATGACCATCTCGCAACCGGGCACCTTCCATGTTCGCGCCTTTATTGACGGCGTGTATTCCGATTGGGCCGAGGTCATCGCCGCACCCGCACCGGTCGACCCGATGACGACCGTGGTCGAGACGCCGGTGAGCGTTACGTCCGCCTCCACGGGGGATTCTTCGGCAACGACGGATAGTACGGCTCCTGTCCAGGGAGAGCAGGCCGCTTCCGATGCGAACGTGGCCGAGTCTGCTCCGGCGAGCGACGATGCCGCTGCAGTGACTGACGACACCGCGCCCGCTGCCGCGAAGGATGCCTCGCCGATTCCTACGGGCCTCGTTACCGTTTTGACCGATATCTGCCGCTACGGCATCGATCACGGCCTCATCAGCACATCAAACAAGGAAGAGATGACCAAGCAGGACTTCGACATCTTGGGCATCCTGTACCTGATGGCGGACAGCCAGGACCTGGTGCCCCAGGACGCTGAGGACGCGATGAATGAATGGGTCCATGACAACTATAATGACGAAGAGCTTGCCACCTGGAAGCAGCATGCGCTTTCGGTGCTGCTCGAATACGGCTATATCGCGCCCGGAACGACCGTGACGACGCCGACGACTGATGCTGCGGACGGCGCATAAGTGCAGAAAGAGTGCGTGTTTTTGTCTTTTTGCGTACGGGCAAAATAGTTCTTGCAGCCAAGATCGTGGCGTGTATACTCGAATACGTTTGTTCAACTACGTGCCGGCCAAGGTGGTACGGCACCTCTAGAAGAGTAAGGAATTGCACATGGATTACATCCGCGCAATCGAGCGTCAGCAGATCCGCGAGGACATTCCTCAGGTTCGCGTCGCCGACAACGTCAAGGTTCACTACCGCATTAAGGAAGGCGACCGCGAGCGCATCCAGGTCTTCCAGGGCGACGTCATCCGCATGGCCGGCGCCGGTGCCCGCGAGACCTTCACCGTCCGCAAGATTTCCTTCGGTGTCGGTGTTGAGCGTACCTTCCCGCTTCACAGCCCCAAGATCGCCAAGCTCGAGGTCGTTCGTCATGGTCGCGTCCGTCGCGCCAAGCTGTACTACCTCCGCGACAAGGTGGGCAAGGCTGCTCGCATCCCCGAGAAGCGCTAAGAAGATCGCAGCGTCTGTCCACTCGTTTGGACACAAGGGTCACCTTCGGGTGGCCCTTCTTTTTATCTGATTTGCATGCAAGGAGGGCCTGGTATGGCCAATATGACGAGCTCGGTTTCGGCATCGCAGGTTGCCGGCGAGCTGGCGAGCGCCACGTTCGAGGAGATTCCCGCCCTCGTGGAGCATTATCGCGAGGATCCGCGCCAGCAGGTGATCAAGGCTTGCGAACGTGCCCTTAAGCGCCATGCCAAGGAACTTTCCGAACGCGAGCGCGTCAACGGCATGTACGAGCTTATGCATGAGCTCGGCGGTGATGGCGTGGTCGTGGGCGTCGACGAGGTGGGCCGTGGCTCGGTAGCGGGTCCCTTGACCGTGTGTGCCGTGTGTCTTCCGATGGAGCCGCGCATCTGGGGCATCAACGATTCCAAAAAGCTCACGCCGGCGCGCCGCGAGCTGCTTTCGGTGAAGATTGCCGAGGTGGCGACTGCTATCGGCTTTTGCCATATCGCTCCTGCAGATATCGATGAGATGGGCATGGCCCGCGCCATCCGCGCTGCCGTCGCGGGCGCCGTGGCCGATACGGGACTCGAGCCCGATTGCGTGCTTATGGACGGTAACCCCTTGGGTGCCGTTCCCAACGAGCGCGACGTAGTGAAGGGCGATGCTAAAATCGCCTGTATCGCCGCGGCGTCCATTATGGCCAAGGTCACGCGTGACGAGATGATGGTCGAGTACGACGCCGAGTATCCCGAGTATCATTTGGCCGAATCGAAAGGCTATGCGAGTCCCGAGCACATCGAGGCCATTCGCAAACATGGACTTTGTCCGCTGCATCGTGTGAGCTTTTGCGGAAACTTTCTGCAGACTGAGCGCCTTTTTTAAGGCAATTGTGGAGACAGGGACCTTAAGGGTTCTATAAACCTGCTGGTAGGGGCCGTGTGCAACGCTATTGTTGCGCGCGGCCCCTCATTTGTCGGCATTTGGTTGGTTTTTGGTTTGCTTCCGGTACTTACCCGCATGAAACCTGCCCTCATTATCGAGGCAATGCAGGGAGTGGGAAGGAGACCCCATGTGTGCCGCAGCCAAAATGAGCAAGACGCAGCAGCTCAAGGAACGTTGGGAAGAGGGGGAACTCGATTGCGGGTCGATCACGCCTGAGTTTATCAAGGGGCTCAGTCCTCGCGAGCTCGGTATGCTGGGCGAGCTTATCGCAATCGATTACTTTAACGAGCGCGGCTATGCATTGCTGGAACAAGGCTATCGATGCTCGGAGGGCGAGGCCGACCTGGTGCTGCTCGACGAGCTCGACGATGTGGTGGTGATGGCCGAGGTCAAGACCAGGCGTGTTGCGCTGGATTGCGATACTCGGGTGTTTCCCGAGGAAGCGGTGAACGCCCAAAAGCAGCGGCGCTATCGTCGCATCGCGAGTTGCTATCTCATGGAGCATTATCCGCTCAAGGCGATCCGCTTCGATGCCGTGGGCGTCACCATTCGCGGCGGGCATATCGCCGAGATTGAGCACCAGTACAACGCGTTCGATTGGCAGGTGTCGTGATGGCGTTCGAAACTTTTGCCGTTCACGCAGCCTGTATCCGCGGCGTCGAGGCGATTCCCGTCACGGTCGAGGTGTCGCTTGCGGGCGGCATCCCGGGCATCCAGATGCTCGGTATCCCGAGTATGGAGGTCATGGAGTCGCGCGGGCGCATTCGCTGCGCGATGCGCTCCGCCGGATTCGAGATCCCGCGCTCGGGTATTACGGTCAATCTGGCGCCGGGCGATATCCGAAAGACCGGTAGCGGTTTTGACCTGCCGATAGCCATTGCGGTGCTTGCGGCCGACGGTCAGATTCCCCGTGACAATCTCGACCGCTGCCTCATTGCCGGCGAGCTCGGCTTGGATGGTACGGTGCTTCCCGTCAAGGGCGAGGTGGCGTTCCAGCTGCTGGCTCGCGACATGGGGCTGTCTTTCATCGCCGGCAGGTCCGACCAGCATGTTCCGCTTGCGGGCGTCGACTGCGGTTTTATCGATCATCTGTCGCAGCTTGCCCGCGGTATGGGCGAGGCAGCTCGGCATTATTTGGATTCCGAGGGCGTCGAGGCCACCTTTGAGCCCGAGCTCGATTATGCCGATGTGTTGGGGCAGGAAGTCGCCAAACGCGGCATAGCGCTTGCGGCGGCAGGGGAGCTCGGCCTTCTCATGATCGGCTCGCCCGGTTCGGGCAAGACCATGCTTGCGCGTCGCATGACGGGTATCTTGCCCGAGCTTTCCGTCGAGGACCAGCAGGAGGCGCTGTGCATTCATTCGGTCTTGGGTGAGAACATCGATGGCCTGCTTGCGGGGCATCGGCCGTTTCGAAGCCCCCATCACAGCATATCGACAGCGGGCCTTATTGGCGGAGGACGCCCGGTGCATCCGGGCGAGATCAGCCTTGCCCATGGCGGCGTGCTCTTTTTGGACGAGCTTGCCGAGTTTCCCACCGGTGTGCTGCAGACGCTCAGGCAGCCTATCGAGCGCGGCTATGTCAGGATCGTGCGCGTCGATGGCGCCTTTACGTTTCCCTCGCGCTTTCAGCTGCTTGCGGCGAGCAATCCCTGCCCCTGCGGCTTTTTGGGCGATCGCGAGGTTCCGTGTCGTTGCTCGGCATCGATGGTAGAGCGCTATCGGTCCAAGCTGCGCGGTCCCTTGGCCGACCGCATCGACCTGATGATCGACGTGACCCGCCCCGATCCGCAGGTGATTATCGATGGCGCTGAGGGCATGTCGTCGGCCGAGCTGCGCGACTACGTTGTCCGCGGTAGGGCTTTTCGTGTCTGGCGCGAGTCCCGTATGGACGATGCGGATGCCGAGGCCGAGGATGATGAGTCACGGTCCATTGACGGTGTCGTGTCGACCTTTGCACTCGACGAGGCCGCCGAGAAATGCGTGCTCGGCCTGTCGAAGCGCACGCATCTTACGGGGCGCGGCATCGTGCGTCTGGTTCGCATTGCGCGCACGATTGCCGATGTCGCCGAAAGTGAGCGTGTGACGCAAGATCATGTGCTCGAGGCGGCGATGTATCAGGGACGGAGGGATCAGTGATGGACGAGAACCGGTACGAGCTGCATCCCGGTGATGCGTTGTTTCCAGATACCGTTTTGGAGCTCTCTGATGTACCCCAGACGCTGTTCGTGCGCGGCGACCCGGAGGTGCTCTCGACGCCGGCGCTCTCTATCATCGGTGCGCGCAAGGCTTCTCCCTACGGTCTTGCCGTTGCGGAGCTTGCAGCCAAGGTTGCCGTGGAAGCGGGGGTGACGGTGGTCTCCGGCGGTGCGGTCGGTTGCGACCAGGCGTCGGGTTGGGCCGCGGTCAATGCTGGTGGTAAACATGTCATGGTGTTGGGGACAGGCGCCGATGTAGTCTACCCGCGCTCGAGCGCGGGCCTTATCGTGCGCACGCTCGATACGGGCGGCGCAGTCGTGTCCATGTCGCCTTGGGGTATGGGGCCGCGTAAGTTTGCCTTTCCGCGGCGCAATCGCGTGATCGCAGCGCTGTCGCAGGCGCTCTTTGTGTCGGAGGCCGGCATGCCATCTGGGACGTTTTCTACTGCCGAGACCGCCATGGACTTGGGGCGCGAGCTGCTTGCCGTGCCGGGTTCGATTTTGTCTCCCGAGTCGCGCGGTACCAACTATCTTATCGCCAACGGCGCCTGCTGCATTGTCGACGAGGAGTCCATCGAGATGGCTATCTCTCGCATATACGGAACCCTGCGCTACTCGCGCCCTGATGCGCCCGGTATCGCCGACCTGGATGCCACGCAGCAGGTCGTGATGCATGCCCTCATTGCCTCGCCGCTCAAGGTCGATGATATCGCCGCGCTCGTCTCCCTCGATGCCGTCGGCGTACTCAAGCTCCTGGGTTCGCTCGAGCTTGAGGGCCTCATCGAGCGCATGATGGATGGAAGGTATGCGCCCTCCAAGTTTGCCCTTCACGCCCAGACGCCCTTCGGTCACAATGGAAAACGTGTCAATTAGAAAGGTGTTTGCAGATGCTGTTTGATCAGGTGACGGTTATCGGTGGCGGTCTGGCGGGATCGGAATGTGCGATTCAGCTGGCAGATCGCGGGTTCGCCGTAAAGCTGTGCGAGATGCGCCCGCAAGTAAGCTCTCCTGCCCACCATACCGATCACTTGGCGGAGCTCGTCTGCTCCAATTCGTTTAAGTCGACCCGCCCCGATTCCGCCGCCGGTCTGCTGAAGGCCGAGCTCGAGCGCATGGGCTCGGTGCTGCTCGACTGCGCTCATCGCGCCGCCGTTCCCGCTGGCGGCGCCCTGGCGGTCGACCGTGTTACATTCTCCGAGCTCGTCGAGGCCGAGGTTGCCGCCCGCCCCAATATCAAGGTCGTCCACGGTGAGGTCACCCAGATTCCCGAGGGCCATGTGGTTATCGCCGCGGGCCCCTTGTGCTCGCCGGCATTGAGCGAGGAGGTCATGAAGCTTGTCGGTGGTGACGCCCTGGCGTTCTTTGACGCGGCCGCCCCGATTGTCGATGCCTCGACGCTCGATATGGACGTGCTGTTCTCGCAGTCGCGCTACGAGGAGCAGGGGAGTGGCGACTATCTCAATGCCCCGCTCAACAAGGAAGAGTACGAGGCCTTTATCGAGGCGCTCACCACGGCCGATCGCGTGGTGCTCAAGGATTTTGAGGGCGGGGACCTGTTTCAGGCCTGCCAGCCTGCCGAGGAGGTTGCGCGCACGGGCAAGGATGCCATCCGTTTTGGTGCCATGAAGCCCGTCGGGCTCACCGACCCGCGCACCGGTCGCCGTCCCTGGGCGGCGATCCAGCTGCGCGCCGAGAACAAGGAGAAGACGGCCTATAACCTGGTTGGCTTCCAGACCAACCTGACCTTCGGCGAACAGAAGCGCGTCTTTCGTATGGTTCCCGGACTGGAGAACGCCGAGTTCTTCCGCTACGGCGTCATGCACCGCAACACCTTTGTCGATGCGCCGCACGTGCTCGATGGCACCTTTGCCGTGCCCGGTACCGGCGTGCGTCTGGCCGGTCAGATCACCGGTACCGAGGGATACATGGAAGCCGTGGCGACAGGTCTGCTCGCGGCGCTCAACACCTATGCCGAGGCTATCGGTGCCGCGGGCGTCGAGCTGCCGCGCGTGGGCGCCCTGGGCGCGCTCGTGGGGTATGCGACCGACCCGGCTACGGTGGGCTACCAGCCCATGCACGTTAACTTTGGCCTCGTACCGCCGCTCGAGGACGGTAAGCGTCGCAGCAAGCGCGATCGTTATCAGGCCTACGCGGATCGCGCCCTTAAGGCCCTGGATGCCTATCTGGAATCGCGCTCCGATCTGTTTGGAGGCGAGAGGTCATAGCCTTTGACCTGTACGATGCCGTTGACTCGTTCATTGCCTACATTGCACGTGTCGAAGGGCTCGCCCCCAATACGGTAACCGCCTACGCCTCGCGACTCGAGCGCTTCGCCGCGTGGTGCGAACGTGAGGACGTCGACGCTCGCGCCGCCGACGTAAGGACCGTTCGTTCCTATTTGGCCGAGCTGTCGGGTGGCCAAGTGGCGGCTCGGACCCTTGCGGCACACCTGTCTGCCATTCGCTCGCTCTATCGGTGGATGGCTGCCGAGGGAATCGTTGAGGGCGATGCGGTCTCGGCGATATCCTCTCCCAAACTGCCGCGCGATCTTCCCGGTGTGCTGACGACCCGGCAAGTCGAGTCATTGCTCAAGACCCCCGATACCTCGGCGCCTGCGGGGCTGCGCGATGCGGCGATGCTCGAGTTGCTTTATGCCTCCGGCGCGCGAATCTCGGAGCTCGCGGCGCTCAACGTGGAGTCCATTGCTTGGTCCGAGCGAACGCTGCGACTTTGGGGCAAGGGGAGCAAAGAGCGTATCGTACCCCTGTATCGGCGCGCTCTCGAGGCGACCCGTCACTATATTGAGGAGGGGAGGCCACAGCTCCTTGCACAGGCAAAGCGCGGCGACGGTGCAAACGGCGTGCATCCGCTGTTTATCTCGGCGCGCGGAAACCGTATGAGTGCCGCCATGCTCAGGAGGCGGTTCCATATGCTTGCGGCACTTGCCGGCATTCCTGCCGACATCGCCCCTCATGCGATGCGCCATACCTTTGCGACCGACCTGCTCGAGGGCGGCGCGGATCTGCGCTCGGTTCAGGAGCTGCTGGGGCATGCGAGTTTGTCCACGACGCAGATCTATACGCATCTCACTCCCGAACGCCTCAAGCGTGCCGTGAGTCAGGCACATCCCCGCGGCGAGTAGGAGAAGGGCCTCCCGCGCCGCGCCAAGGTGTGTGGTTTTGATTGCGGGTTGGCAGGAAGAGGCAATCCTGCTATCATTCATCGGGTTGCTTCACGGCAACAGGTTTTTATCACGCACGCGCGGCTACTCCATACCGTGGTGCCCGGGCTTTGGTAGCACATGTCCGGGTTGGTTTTGGAGGATGACCCCGCGCGGAGGCAAACCACAGGAGGTTTAACATGGCTACCAAGATTAATATCCGCACCCTGCTCGAGGCCGGCTGCCACTTCGGTCACCAGACCCGTCGCTGGAACCCCAAGATGAAGCCGTTCATCTTCGGTGAGCGCAACGGCATCTACATCCTCGACCTCAAGCAGACCATCCTTGACGCCGACCAGGCCTACACCTTCGTCAAGAACGTCGCCAAGGGCGGCAACGTACTGTTCGTCGGCACCAAGAAGCAGGCTCAGGAGGCCGTCAAGAACGCCGCTGAGCGCGCCAACATGCCCTACATCAACCAGCGCTGGCTCGGCGGTATGCTGACCAACTTCGTCACCATCCGCTCCCGCATCAACCGCATGGAGGAGCTCGAGGCCATGGTCGAGGACGGCCGCATGGCAGTGCTGCCCAAGAAGGAGCAGGCAGTGCTCGGCAAGGAGCTCGCTAAGCTTCAGACCAACCTCGGTGGCGCCCGCGACATGAAGGGTCTGCCCCAGGCTCTCTTCGTCATCGACACCAAGCGCGAGGAGAACGCCATCAAGGAGGCCCAGCGCCTGAACATCCCCGTCGTCGCTCTGATCGACACCAACTCCGATCCCGACGAGGTCGAGTACGGCATCCCCTGCAACGATGACGCCATCTCCGCTGTCACCCTTATGTGCGAGCTCATGGCCGACGCCTGCCTCGCTGGCTCTGGCAAGGAGCAGGTCTCCGAGGCCGAGATGGCCGCCGAGCCCAAGGCCGAGTAAATCAGTCCTATTTAAGTCTTTTTCATCTCTTTGAAAGGAACCACAATGGCCCAGATTACTGCCGCTATGGTCAAGCAGCTCCGCGAGATGACCGACTCCCCGATGATGGAGTGCAAGAAGGCTCTCGTCGAGGCTGACGGCGACATGGACGCCGCCGTCGACGTTCTGCGCAAGAACGGCCTCGCCAAGGCTGCCAAGAAGGCTGGCCGTGAGACCAACGAGGGCGCTGTCGCCGCGTTCGTCTCCGAGGATGGCAAGACCGGCGCTCTGCTCGAGCTCTCCTGCGAGACCGACTTCGTCGGCTCCAACGCCAAGTTCACCGGCTTTGCTTCCAAGGTCGCTGAGGTTGTCGCTACCACCGAGCCGGCTGACGTCGACGCTCTGCTCGAGAAGCCGATGGGCGAGGAGACCGTTTCCTCCGAGCTCACCGAGATGATTCACATCATGGGCGAGAACATGAAGATCTCTCGTTTCGCCGCCCGCAAGGCCGAGAACGGCGCTCTCGCTTCTTACATCCACATGGGTGGTAAGATCGGCGTCCTCGTCGAGTTCGCCTTCGAGAAGGCCGAGACCGCTCAGGCCGACTCCTTCAAGACCTTCGCCCACGACGTTGCCCTTCAGGTTGCCGCCGTCGCCCCGATTTGCGCTACCCGCGATCAGGTTCCGGCTGAGACCGTCGAGCACGAGAAGCAGATCTACATGGCTCAGGCTGCCGAGTCCGGCAAGCCCGAGGCTATCCAGGAGAAGATGGCCGTTGGCCGTCTGGAGAAGTTCTACAAGCAGTCCGTGCTCACCGAGCAGGAGTTCATCAAGGACAGCTCCCTCACCATCAAGAAGTACGCTGAGCAGGTCTCCAAGGAGCTCGGTGACACCATTACCGTCGTTGCGTTCGACCGTCTGGTCCGTGGCGAGTAAATAAGCTCTTGTAGCTGGTAATGAGCAGGCTGTGGGTTTTACTCACAGCCTGCTTTTTCATGGCTCTTATCAGAGCCTTTGCTATCATATTGAGAGTCTAATTAAAGGAGGATCGCTTTGTCCGACATCCGATATAAACGCGTGCTTCTTAAGCTTTCCGGCGAAGCACTGATGGGCGACGGTCAATATGGCATCGACCCCAAGGTTACCGACCATCTTGCCAAGCAGGTCAAGGAGCTGCTCGCCGTTGGCCATGAGGTCGGCGTTGTTGTCGGCGGCGGCAACATTTTCCGTGGCATGGCCGGCGCTGCCGGTGGCATGGATCGCGCCCAGGCCGACTACATGGGCATGCTGGCAACTGTTATGAACGCGCTCGCCCTGCAGGATGCCTTCGAGCACAACGATGTTCCCTGCCGCGTGATGAGCGCTATCCAGATGAACGAGATCTGCGAGCCCTATATTCGCCGTCGCGCCATCAACCACCTTTCCAAGGGCAACGTCGTTATTTTTGCCGCCGGTTCGGGCAATCCGTACTTTACGACAGACACCGCCGCGGCTCTTCGTGCCTGCGAGATCGGTGCCGAGATTCTGATTAAGGCCACCAAGGTTGACGGCATCTACGACAAGGATCCTGTCAAGTGTTCCGATGCCGTCCGTTTTGACAAGATTACCTATCACGAGGTTCTCGTCCGCGGTCTGCAGGTTATGGATTCCACGGCCACGGCGCTGTGCCAGGATAACCGTATGCCGATTTTGGTCCTCAACATCGATGGCGAGGACACCGTCAAACGCGCGCTTTCGGGTGAGCCCGTCGGCACGCTCGTCTATCAGGAGGATTAAGCATGGCAGAGAACATCACCGCCCACATGGACAAGTCGCTCGAGTCCCTCAAGCACAACTTCTCCAAGGTTCGCACGGGCCGCGCCAACGCTAACATTCTGTCCGACATTTCGGTCGATTACTACGGTGTTCCCACGCCGGTTACCCAGGTTGCCGCCGTTAAGACCCCCGAGGCTCACATGCTGCTCATCGAACCCTGGGACAAGGCGCTCGTCAACGCAATCGTGAAGGCTATCAGCGCTTCCGATCTGGGCATTACTCCCAACTCTGACGGTACCGTCGTGCGTCTGCCGTTCCCGGCTCCCACCGAGGAGCGTCGTCGCGAGCTCGTCAAGGAGTGCCGCGAGTATGCCGAGCAGGCCAAGGTCTCAATCCGTAACATCCGTCGTGACTTTAACAACAAGCTCGAGCGCGACGAAGAGCTCACCGAGGATGATGTCCGTCGCGAGCAGGCCAAGGTCCAGAAGTATACCGATGAGTATGTTGCCAAGGTCGAGGAGCTTCTGAAGGAAAAAGAAGCCGAGGTCATGGAGATCTAAGGTGCAATACGACGAGAACAAACTGGTCGAGTACTTTGCCGACGCCCCTGCGGGCGTCGGTTTTTCCGACCTTGACCTCAATAAGATTCCGCATCATATCTCGTGCATCATGGACGGTAACGGTCGCTGGGCCACGGCGCGCGGTCTTGCCCGCACCGAGGGCCACAAGGCCGGTATCGTCTCCCTGCGCGAGATTATTACCGCATGCGTGCGCTTGGGCGTCGACGTCCTTTCGGCCTATGCGTTTTCCACCGAAAACTGGAACCGTCCGCAGCACGAGGTCAACGTTTTGATGCATTTGTTTGCCAAGACGTTTATCGATGAGTTGCCGCTGCTTAAGCGCGAAAACGTGCGCGTTGTCTTTTTGGGCGATATTTCCGCACTGCCTAAGAAGACCCGCGATGTCTTTGAGCGAGGTCTTGCCGAGTGTGCCGACCACACCGGCATGACGCTGGCGCTTGCCGTCAACTACGGCGCCCGTGCCGAGATCACCCGTGCTGTCCGTCAGATCGCGCTCGATGCCGCCGCCGGCAAGATCGATCCCGCCGCTATCGACGATGATATGGTTGCTTCGCATCTGTACACCGCCGGACTGCCCGATCCGGAGCTTGTGATTCGCACCTCCGGCGAGCTTCGCCTTTCGAACTATCTGCTGTGGCAGGTTGCCTATTCTGAGTTTTATGTCACCGATACCTATTGGCCCGACTTTGATCGTTGGGGTCTTGTCGACGCCATTTTGGCCTACCAGGGCCGCGACCGTAGGTTTGGTGGACTGAGCAAGACCGAGGAGGCTTAATCGTGTCCGATCGTCCCAAGGCGTCTGCTCCCAAGACGTCAACTCCCAAGGCGCCTTCCGCCAAGAGCGGCGCGGCTACGACTTCGTGGTTGGCCGGCTTTATTACCCGCGCCGCCGCAGGTATCGTCTACGCTGTTGTATTTATTCTCTGCCTGGTTTTGGGTATCGTTCCCACCGCCATCTTCGTCTCCGTCATGAGCGGCCTGTGCTGCTATGAGTTTTTCCGCATGACGAAGCTCGATGGCAAGGTGGCCAACGAGCGCCTGGGTATCGCTGCCGCCGTGCTCTTTCCGCTCTCGGCGCTGGGCGACTCGCTGCTGTTGAATGCCTTGCTTTTTGCTCTGATGCTTGCGGTGGGTATTTGGTATGTCTGGTCGGCGCGTACCCGCATATCCGATGTAGCTGTGACACTCATGGGTCCTATCTACACCGGTTTTATGTTGTCGGCCATCGTGCTGCTGCGCGATGCCGTGCCCGGTTTTGCCGGCGCCCTGCTTTCGGTGGGCGTTTGCGCGTCTCTCTGGGTCTCCGATTCGTTTGCCTACATCGTGGGCAGCCGTATCGGCAAGCACAAGATGGTCCCCAAGATCTCTCCCAAAAAGAGCTGGGAGGGCTTTGTCGGTGGCATCTTGGGTTCGGTTCTCATCTGGCTCATTTTGTGGGCGACGCATTTCTATAAGCTGAGCTTGCCCTATGCGCTGCTGTGCGGCGTGGTCGTGTCCATCTTGGGCGTTATCGGCGACCTCATCGAGTCGCGCATCAAGCGTGGCGTGGGCGTCAAGGATTCCGGCAACCTTATTCCGGGTCATGGCGGCATGCTCGACCGTAGCGACTCGCTTATTTTTGGTTGCATTACCGCGCAGCTACTTTTGATGATCGGAGGCGTGCTGTAATGTCATTCCAGACGACGTATGGCCCTGATGGACACCTTCGCGTTGCCATCCTGGGTTGTACGGGCTCTATCGGAACGCAGGCACTCGATGTATGCCGTCAGCATGCCGATCGATTGCAGGTGACGGCGCTGTCCGTTAACTCCAGCACTTCGGAGCTCGTTGCGTTTGCCCGCGAATTCTCGGTTCCGGCCGTTGCCGTGGCCGATGTTGCCCATGGTGCGGACGCTGTGCTGCAGGAGCTGCCCGAGGGCACCGAGCTCGGTGTTGGTGCGCAGGCAGTTTGTGAGCTCGCACGTCGCGATGACGTCGACTGTGTGCTTGTTGCCATTGTGGGCGCTGCCGGGCTTGAAGCGAGCCACGCGGCGCTGACCTCGAACAAGCGCCTTGCCCTCGCCAATAAGGAGTCGCTCGTCGTTGGCGGTGACTTGCTGATGCCGTTGGCGCAGCCGGGCCAGCTTATCCCGGTCGACTCCGAGCACTCCGCCATCTACCAGTGCTATCTGGGGGAGAATCCGCGCGAGGCTCACTGTATTTGGCTCACTTGCTCGGGTGGTCCGTTCTTTGGTCGTACGCGCGACGAGCTCAATCGCGTGACACGCGCCGATGCGCTGGCACATCCCACGTGGGCCATGGGCGCTAAGATCACCATCGACTCCGCGACTCTTATGAACAAGGGCCTGGAGCGTATCGAGGCGATGCATCTGTTCGGTTGCGACCTCGACTTTATCAACGTGGTCGTTCAGCGTCAGTCAAAGATTCATTCGATGGTCGAGTTTGCCGACGGCTCCGTGATGGCGCATCTCGGTGCGTCCGACATGCGCATTCCCATCCAGTTTGCCTTTTCGTATCCCGAGCGCTGGGATACTCCGGCGCCGAGAATCGATTTTCGTGTGTTGGGGCAGCTTACCTTCGACGCGGCCGATATGGACACGTTCCGCTGCCTGGCGCTGGCCGAGCGTGCCGGCAAGACGGGTGGCACCATGCCGTGCGTGCTGAATGCCGCCAACGAAGTTGCCGTCGATGCCTTCCTGCACGATGCCTGTACCTTTACCGATATCGATCGCATCGTTGAGTCCTGCATGGATGCACACGATACGCAGGCGGTCGCATCGTTTGAGCAGCTTCGCGATATCGATACGTGGGCTCGCGCCAAGGCCGCCGAGGTGCTTGCTGCAACCCGTTCCTCATCGTAAGGATTGCTTTTCGTTTTATGGATACTGTTCTGAGTGTTCTTTCCTCGGTTTTTTGGGGCCTTTTGATGCTATCCGTCCTCGTGTTTCTGCATGAGGGCGGCCACTTTTTGGCGGCTCGTGCGTGCGGCGTGCGTGTCACCGAGTTTTTCTTGGGCCTGCCGTGCCGCTTCGACATTCACCATACGTCGCGTCGCATCGGTACCAAGTTTGGCGTGACGCCGCTGCTGCTGGGTGGTTATGCCGCTATCTGCGGTATGGACCCGACCGATGCCTCGTGCGCCGACCGTGTGCTTGCGGCGATCTATCGTCATGGTCGCGTTTCGGTTGCAGATCTTTCCGTCGAGCTGGAGCTGCCCGAGGAGGATGTTCTCGAGGCTTGTGCCTTGCTTTTGGGCTGGGGTTCCATTGCGCCTTGGTACGAGGAAGGGGAGAAGCCTTCACCCAGCTACTATCCGGTTAGGTACCAGACGCTGCCGCGCGACGCTGCAGGATATACCACCTTTGACGGCCGCCGGTTTGATCGAGAGCATGCAACTGCCGAGGGCGATGTGTGGGAGCTGCCGGTAGCCGCTTCGGAGTTTCTTGAGCAGGAGCGTTCGCATACCTATCTGGGACAGGGTTTTCTCAAGCGTGCCTTTATGCTGCTCGCGGGTATTCTCGTCAATATTCTGACGGGTTTTTTGCTGCTTATGAGCATCTACTCTGTCGCCGGCGTATCGGTTCCGGTCGATAGCAATGTGATCGGTCAGGTCGACGAAGGCTCAATTGCTGCCAAGGCGGGCATCGAGGCCGGTGACGCAATTCTTTCGGTCGACGGCGTGTCCTGCTCTAGCTGGATGGATGTATATGATGCCGTCGGCAAGGCTGCAGGTCAGGGCGATTTCGCCATTGAGTACCAGCGCGGCGGCAAGAATCTTTCGACCTCGGTTGCGCTCAAGGAGGGCGAGCGTTTGGGCGTTTATGCCTCCACGCAAGTGGTCCATTTGGACCTCATTACGTCGGCTCGCTTGTCGTTCTCCTATGTTCAGCAGACAGCTGAGGGCGTGATGCGCCTGCTGCAGCCGCAGCATACGATGGAGATACTCGATCAGTCCTCCTCGATTGTGGGCATCAGCGTCATGTCTTCTCAGGCGGCGGCAGCCGGTCCCGCGACGTTCTTGACGTTTGCCGCCCTCATTTCGTTCTCGCTTGGCTTTATGAACCTGCTGCCCATCCCACCGCTCGATGGCGGTAAGCTGGTTATCGAGATCATTCAAAAAATCGCGGGCCGCGAGCTTCCGCTCAAGGTCCAGACGATTGTGAGCTATGTGGGCATCGCACTCTTTGCGCTGCTGTTTGTCTATATGCTTCGTTCCGACATCCTTCGATTTATTCTGTAGGGGAGTGTTTGGATTGTCTTTATCCCATCCTTTGCCGCGCGAGCTGACGCGCCCCGTGCATGTGGGCGGCGTGCAGATCGGTGGCGGCGCGCCGGTGGTGGTTCAGTCCATGACCTGCACCGATACCGCCGACGCCCAGGCAACGCTTGCGCAAGTGCGCGCGTTGGCGCAGGCTGGCTGCGATATCGTGCGCGTGAGCGTGCCCACCGAGGCCGCGCTTGAGGGTTTCCGCACGATTTGTGCCGAGTCTCCGGTGCCGATCGTTGCGGATATCCACTTTAATTACAAGCTGGCCATTGGCGCTGTGGAGGCCGGTGCCGCCAAGCTTCGCATCAATCCCGGCAATATCGGCGATTGGGCTAAGGTTGACGCGGTGATCGATGCTGCGGGTGCCGCGGGCTGTGCGATTCGTATCGGCGTCAATGCCGGTTCGCTTGAGCAGGATATCGCCGAGCGCGACGACCTTACGCAACCCGAAAAGCTCGTGATGTCGAGCGAGCGTTTCGTCAAACATTTTGAGGATCGCAGCTTTACCAATATCGTGCTTTCCGCCAAGGCGCATAGCGTGTCAACGACGCTCGACACCTATCGTGCCCTTTCGCGCGAGATTCCCCACGTTCCGCTTCACCTGGGCGTAACCGAGGCGGGTACCAAGCTGCAGGGCACCATCAAGAGCTCCGTGGGCCTTGGTATCCTGCTGTCTGAGGGTATCGGTGACACCATGCGCGTCTCGCTCACGGCCGATCCGATCGAGGAGCCGCCGGTCGCCTGGGGTATCTTGCAGTCGCTCGGCCTTCGCCGCCGCGGTCCCGAGATCGTCTCGTGCCCCACATGCGCTCGCTGCCAGGTCAACCTCATTCCTATCGCCGAGGAGGTCACCGAGCGGCTTAAGAACTACTCTGCGCCGCTTTCGATTGCCGTGATGGGATGTGCGGTCAATGGCCCCGGCGAGGCCTCTGACGCCGACTTGGGCGTTGCCTGCGGACGAGGTCAGGGCCTGCTCTTTTCGCACGGCCAGATCATTGGTAAAGTAGCTGAGGACCAAATTGTCGACGCGCTTATGGCCGAGGTCGACAAGCTTATTGAGGAGAAATAAATGACTCGAGCAATGTATATGTCTAAGCTGTATGCTCCGACGCTCAAAGAGGATCCGGCCGACGCCGAGCTTGCGAGCCATCGATTGCTGCTTCGTGCCGGCATGATCCGCAAGGAGGCCGCCGGTCTCTATTCCTATCTGCCGCTCGCGTGGCGCTCGATTCGTAAGATCGAGAACATCGTGCGCGACGAGATGGATGCTGCCGGCGCCCAGGAGCTCATGATGCCCATCATGGTCGATGCCGAGCTGTGGCGTGAGTCCGGCCGTATCGATGCTTATGGCAAGGAGCTCGTGCGCTTTGATGACCGCCACGGACGCGAGTTCGTGCTCGGTCCCACGCACGAGGAGACCGTGACTGCCCTGGTGCGCAATGAGCTGCGTTCCTACAAACAGCTGCCGGTGAATCTCTATCACATCCAGGATAAGTTCCGCGATGAGTTCCGTCCTCGCTTTGGCCTGATGCGCGGCCGTGAGTTCATCATGAAGGACGCCTACAGCTTCTCCGCCACGCAGGAGAGCCTGCAGGAGGAGTACGACAAGATGAAGCAGGCGTACGCCAACATCTGCGAGCGCTGCTACATCAAGGCTCTGCCCGTCGTCGCCGATTCCGGCGAGATCGGCGGCGACACCTCCGTCGAGTACATGGCGCTGGCAGAGGCCGGCGAGGCTTCGCTGGTCTACTGCGACGACTGCGGCTTTGCTGCCGATGACGAAGCGGCAAGCACTAAGGTTGTCGTGACCGAGGGCCCCGGCGACGGTACGCTCACCAAGGTCGAGACTCCGGGCATGGGCACCATCGAGGCCGTTGCCAAGTTCTTCAGGTTCCCCGAGAACGGCACGCGCAAGTCCCTGGCGTTGATCGATGCCGAGGGCAAGCCCGTTGTGGCCATCGTTCCGGGC
This sequence comes from uncultured Collinsella sp., assembly GCA_900543605.1. Lineage (GTDB taxonomy): Bacteria > Actinomycetota > Coriobacteriia > Coriobacteriales > Coriobacteriaceae > Collinsella. The sequence goes on along the minus strand of UQSK01000022.1, from coordinate 8,734 downwards.
GATCATGAGCTCAACGACTGCAAGGCCGAGCACGTCTTTGGCAAGGGCTATCGCATGATGACCGACGAGGAGCTCCAGACCTACGGCCTGCATAAGGGCTTTATCGGACCGGTTAACCTGCCCGAGGGTATTCGTCTGGTCTGTGACGAGAGCCTGCGCCAGTCCAAGCAGTGGGCCTGCGGTGCCAACGAGGTCGACTATCACTTTACCGGCGCCTGCCCTGAGCGCGACTTTACCGTCGACGAGTGGGCCGACCTGGTCACCGTCGTTGCCGGCGATCCCTGCCCGCACTGCGGCAAGCCGCTCTCTGCTGCCCGCGGCATCGAGGTCTCCCAGGTGTTCCAGCTGGGCACCAAGTATTCCGAGGCCATGGGTGCCACCTTTATGGACGAGGACGGCAAGGAGAAGCCGCTTATCATGGGCTGCTACGGCGTTGGTGTGTCCCGCTCGCTCGCTGCCGTCGTGGAGCAGCACAATGATGAGCACGGTATCGTCTGGCCGGTCTCTGTCGCTCCGTACGAGGTCGCGGTGATTCCGCTCGATCCCAAGAAGGAGGAGTGCGCGACCGTTTGCGAGCAGATTGTTGATGGCCTGTGCGCCGAGGGTATCGAGGTTGTCGTGGATGACCGCGACGAGCGCCCCGGCTTTAAGTTTGCTGACAACGACCTTATGGGCTTCCCGTATCAGGTGATTCTGGGCAAGCGCGGTCTTAAGAACGGTACCGTTGAGCTCAAGGACCGTGCTACGGGCGAGCGCGAGGATGTGGCGATCGATGAGGTCGTCGCCAAGGTCGCTGAGCTTGTGAAGGCAGCACGCCGTTAATTGAGCCCGCTGCGTTGAGTGCGCTTACGAAGCGGCCCTGCGTCTCTCGAGGGAGAGGTGCAGGGCCGCTTTTGCGTCTAAGAATCTTTAGTAGCTAAAAGGAAAACCCCACAGCCCATTCGAGCTGCGGGGTTTCCCTTTGTGCCTCCGATGCGAAATGAATCGCTCAGATATTACTGATAATCGACGACGTCGATCCAGTTCTTAAGGAACTCATCGTTCACGTTGCGCTTACGAGCGAGCTCGGAAGCGGCGACGATGCTCGTCCACTGACGCACGACCTGCATGGGCATGTCGGCGCGGTCGCAGTAGAGCTCCAGGTAGGCCTCGGCCTGATCCTTGCTGTTGAGGGCAAAGAGCAGGTAGGTGGTGGCAACGTCGGCAGCAGGGGAGCCCTGGGTGGCATGTGCCCAGTCGCAGACGTACAGCTGGCCGTCCTCGCCGACGATGACGTTGGAGGGGTTGAAGTCGCCGTGGCAGACCTTGAACTCCTTGGTCATGCCGTCCAGACGCTCCTGAAGGTTGTAGCGCGTAGTGGCATTGAGCTGATCGAGGCTGTCGATCATGCGGGCGAACTTATCGCGCTGACGGTTGAGCAGCGGGGAGGTGTAGCCGTGGATCTCGATCTGGAGGTCGACGAACATCTCGAGGTACTCACCAAAGCGCTGGGGCTCGGCAGTCATCTTCTCGGCAAGCGTGGTGCCCGGAACCTTCTCGGTCACGAGCGCCCAGCCGTTGGCGTTCTCGAGCTGAGAAACCTCGAGAGCCTTGGGGCTGCGGATGCCGCACTCGTTGATGCGGGCAAGATTCAAAGCCTCGTTGAACACGTCGGAGACGGGCTTGGTCTCGTTAAAGACCTTGACGATCTTGTCGCCCAGGTCGTAAACGACCTTGTTGCCGCGACGGACGAGCTCGGTCTTGGAATCGGGGAGCAGCATGATTGCATCCTTTCAACGATGCGATAGAAGCAACGGCGGGGGCGTGCGTACACCCGTGCACCCCCGCCGCAAATAACCGTGCTAAAACTAGCAGACGGCGTAGTCCTGGGGCTCGCGGCCGTAGTAGGCGTCCAGGTAGAGCTCCTTGATCTCGCTCATGAGCGGGTAGCGCGGGTTAGCGCCGGTGCACTGGTCGTTGAATGCCTGCTCGGTCATCTCGTCGAGGGTGTCGAGGAAGTACTGCTCGTCAACACCGTAGTCGGCGATGGTCTTCTTGACGCCGATGAAGTCCTTGAGCTCCTCGAGCTTCGTGATGAAGTTCTCGAAGACCTCCTTGTCGTCCTTGCCCTCGATGCCGCAGTACTTGGCCATCTCGGCGTAGTTGTGCAGCGCGTTGGGATAAGGATACTGGGAGAAGGTACCCATCTTGACGGGAGCCTCGGCGGCGTTGTAGCGCATGACGCGAGTCAGGATGACGGCGTTGGCGAGGCCGTGGGGCAGGTGATGGAAGGCGCCGAGCTTGTGGGCCATGGAGTGGTTGAGGCCCAGGAAGGCGTTGGCGAAGGCCATACCGGCCATGCAAGAGGCGTTGTGCATCTCCTCGCGGGCATGCGGGTCCTTGGCGCCGTTCGTGAAGCTGGAGGGCAGGTTCTCGAAGACGAGCTTAGCAGCGCGCTCGGAGAGGCCCTTGGTGTAGTCGGAAGCCATGATGGAGACGTAGGACTCGATGGCGTGGGTCATGACGTCGATGCCGGAGGCAGCGGTCAGGCCGCGCGGGGCGGTCATGCAGTTGTCGGCGTCGACGATAGCCATGTTGGGGAGCAGCGCGTAGTCGGCGAGCGGCCACTTGATGCCGGTCTCCTTGTCGGTGATGATGGCGAACGGCGTGCACTCGGAGCCGGTACCCGAAGAGGTCGGGACGGCGACGAAGTAGGCCTTCTTGCCCATCTCGGGGAAGGTGAAGATACGCTTGCGGATGTCCATGAAGTCCATGGCCATGTCCTCAAACTTGCACTCGGGGTGCTCGTACATCATCCACATGATCTTGCCGGCGTCCATAGCGGAGCCACCGCCGACGGCGATGATGACGTCCGGCTCAAAGAGAGCCATCTGCTTGGCGCCGCGACGTGCGCACTGCAGCGACGGATCGGGCTCGACGTCGTAGAAGCAGTCGTGGGCGATGCCCATCTCGTCGAGCTTGGCCTCGATGGCGCGGGTGTTGCCATTCTTGAAGAGGAACTGGTCGGTGACGATGAAGGCGCGCTTCTTGCCCATGACGTTGCCCAGCTCGTCGAGGGCGACGGGCGTGGAACCCTTCTTGAAGTAGACCTTCTCGGGAGCGCGGAACCACAGCATGTTCTCACGGCGCTCGGCCACAGTCTTAACGTTGATCAAGTGCTTCACCCCAACGTTCTCGGAGACGGAGTTGCCGCCCCAGGAGCCGCAGCCCAGGGTCAGAGACGGCTTCATGCCAAAGTTGTACAGGTCACCGATGCCGCCGTGCGAGGACGGGGTGTTGATGACGATGCGGCAGGCCTTCATGACGTGCTCGAACAGGCTGATCTTCTCGGCCTGGGCGGGGTGCACGTACAGAGAGGCGGTGTGGCCCGGGCCACCGGCGAGCACCAGGTGCTCGGCCTTGTCGACGGCCTCCTGGAAGTCCTTGGCGTGATACATGGCCAGGACCGGGGAGAGCTTCTCGTGGGAGAACTCCTCCTTGGCGGGGTCGGTGGAGGTGACCTCGGCGATCAGGATCTTGGTCTTGGCGGGAACCTCGATGCCGGCGAGCTCGGCGATCTTGGCGGCAGCCATGCCGGGGATGCGGTGATCGAGGGCGCCGTTCTTGAACATGGCGGCACGCAGGGCCTCCATCTCGGCACCCTGCTTGACGAAGTAGCAGCCGCGCTTCTGGAACTCGGCCTTGACCTGGTCATAGATGGTGTCGATGACGGTCACGGACTGCTCGGAAGCGCAGATCATGCCGTTGTCGAAGGTCTTGGAGTGGATGATGGAGTTGACAGCGAGCAGCACGTCGGCGGTGTCGTCGATGACGACCGGGGTGTTACCGGCGCCAACGCCCAGGGCAGGCTTGCCCGAGGAGTAAGCGGCCTTGACCATGCCCGGGCCACCGGTGGCGAGGATGATGTCGACGTCGCGCATGACCATGTTGGTCAGCTCGATGGAGGGGACATCGACCCAGCCGATGATGCCCTCGGGGGCGCCGGCCTTGACGGCGGCGTCAAGCACGAGCTTGGCGGCGGCGATGGTGCACTTGGCGGCAGCCGGGTGCGGGGAGATGATGATGGCGTTGCGGGTCTTCAGACTGATCAGCGTCTTGAAGATCGCGGTGGAGGTGGGGTTGGTCGTCGGGATGACGGCGCCCACGATGCCGATGGGCTCGGCGATCTTGGTGATGCCGTAAGCCTCGTCGCGCTCCAGGACACCACAGGTCTTGGTGTTCTTGTAAGCGTTGTAGATGTACTCTGCGGCGTAGTGGTTCTTGATGACCTTGTCCTCAAGAACGCCGCGGCCGGTCTCCTCGATGGCCATCTTCGCCAACGGGATACGAGCCTTGTTGGCGGCCATGGCGGCCTCATAGAAGATCTTGTCGACCTGCTCCTGCGTGTACGTAGCAAAAAGCGCCTGGGCCTCTCGCATCTGAGCGAGCTTAGCCTCAAGCGCCTCTACGTTGTCCACAATTGCGGGAGTAGTGTTTTCCGGTGACTTTTTCACCATTTGTGTCTCCTTGCGATCGGAGATTTACCCTACGCCTTGCATGATAGCAAGAAATTATTCGGCGAAAGGTCAGATTCCTCTAAAAGGCACACTAAAACGCTTCAATAAAATGAAACGTTTTAAGCAAACTAATTACCAGTGCATCGCCTCGTTCATTGGGGATCGACTTATATGAGCGCTTTCACTCATGTAAGTCTGTCCCAAATGAGTGCAAAAAGGCGCCCTCCACAAGAGAGGACGCCTTTGGTAAGTTCTATATGAACGCGAGGTCTTTGACCCGGAGAGTCCGAGGTACTTGTTGGTAAGACCTTATTTAGGAGCGCGCAACCTTGCCGGACTTGAGGCAGGTGGAGCAAACGTTCATCTTGCGACGGTGACCATCGACGACGACGTAGACGCGCTGGATGTTGGGGCGGAACTTACGGTTGGTGACGCGGTGAGAGTGGCTGATGGAGCGACCGGCAACGGGGTGCTTACCGCAAACTTCGCAAACTTTGGACATAACTGACCCTCCTTGGGCGACAAACGAACATGTCGCGTTAACAAACAAGCCTGAACTATAGCACAGAAGTAGCTCCCTGTGCGTAATCTACACAGAGATATTTCTCTTTTGGCGATAGTGCTCACGCCACGGCCCTGGACGTAGATCCGATTTGCGTGCAGCAGAGGGGATTATGCCAGCTCGTGCGTGCGTTTTCAAGCTCGTCTCACAAATATATATAGGTTTATTGAGCATTGGGCTGCGTTTACGGATTGCTCTGTATTTATGCTCGCAATTAAGTTCGAGGTTGGCTACACTATCCCTTGACCATTAAAGGGGTACGAGATACCCACATGGAATTACATAGCTGCCAAAGAGCAGCCTTTCCTGTGGGTGTCTGGTCCGCTTTGAGCGGTCGGGCATCTATTTTTTTGACTGTGTCAGCAGTCAAGACATGTGAGGAAGGAGATCGATGGGCACGACTTCCCCCAAGGCGGTCATCATGGACGAGACCGCCGTCAATCGAGCGATGACCCGCATCGCGCACGAGATTCTCGAGCGCAACGAGGGCTGTGAAGACCTCGCTCTGGTCGGCATCGTCACGCGCGGCGACCTTCTGGCAAAGAAACTTGCCGAGGAGATCAAGGAGATCGAGGGCGTCGACGTTCCGCTCGGCAGCCTCGACATCAGCTTCTACCGCGATGACTACGCTACCAATTTCGCTCCCGCGATCCACGCCACCAACATTCCCTTTAGCGTCGACGGCAAGCGCGTCGTGCTGGTGGACGACATCCTGTATACGGGCCGTACCATCCGCGCCGCTCTCGACGCCGTCATGGACCTGGGCCGTCCGAGCCGCATTGAGCTGGCAGTCCTCGTTGACCGCGGCCACCGCGAGCTCCCCATCTCGCCGGACTTTGTCGGCAAGAACGTTCCCTCGTCGCATGAGGAGAACGTGCACCTATATATGAAGGAAGTCGACGGCCACACCGCTGTCGAGATCAATGACGTCGCGCCGGGTTCCCACGTGGGCTCCGCGCCGCTGGGAGGTGAGTAGTACCGTGGCGTTCAACCATAAGCACCTGATCGACATTACCGAGTACTCCGAAGAGGACATCAAGCTCATCCTCAAGACCGCCAAGGCGTTCTCCGAGGTTAACGAGCGTGCGATCAAGAAGGTCCCCACGCTCAAGGGCAAGACCATCGTTAACATGTTCAACGAGCCCTCGACGCGCACCCGTAGCTCCTTCGAGCTCGCCGAGAAGCGTCTTTCGGCCGACAGCCTCAACTTTGGCGGCTCCTCGACCTCCACGGTCAAGGGCGAGAGCCTCGTCGACACCGTCGAGACCCTCAACGCCTACAAGATCGACTGCATCGTCGTGCGCGATAAGCATGCCGGCGCTCCCTACATCGTCACGCAGAACTCGCCCGCGAGCGTCATCTGCGCCGGTGACGGCAAGCACAACCATCCTACGCAGGCCCTGCTGGACCTGTACACCATCTGGGAGCACAAGGGTGATTTCCACGGTCTGAAGGTCGCCGTCGTCGGCGATATCGCACACTCCCGTGTCTGCGGTTCGCTGATCCCCGCGCTTAAGATCATGGGCTGCGAGACCTACGCCGTCGCCCCCGGCACGCTGCTGCCGCCGGCGCCCGAGGTCCTGGGCTGCGACCACGTGACGAGCGACCTCGATTCCGTCCTGCCCGAGCTGGACGTCGTCTACATGCTGCGCGTGCAGCAGGAGCGCCTCGAGGGTGCCCCGTTCCCCACGATTCGTGAGTACCACAAGCTCTTCGGCCTGACCAAGGACCGCGAGAAGCTCATGAAGCCCGATGCGATCATCTGCCACCCGGGCCCCATCAACCGCGGCGTCGAGTTCGACTCCTATATGGCTGACCACCCGCAACGCTCCGTCATCCTGGAGCAGGTCTACGCCGGTATCTGCGTGCGTATGGCTATCCTGTATCTGCTGCTTGGAGGTGCCGATAATGGCCTTGCTTCTTAAGAATGCCCACGTCGTCGATCCGTCTGTCGAGCTTGACGGTGTCGTTGACGTCCTGATTGACGGCGACAAGATCGCCGAGGTCGGCGAGAATCTCGCCGTCGAGGGAGCCGAGGTCCGCGACCTTTTCGGCAAGTACCTCGTCCCCGGCCTGGTGGATATGCACGTTCACCTTCGCGAGCCCGGCTATGAGGTCAAAGAGGACATCGAGAGCGGCACCCGCGCGGCTGCCAAGGGCGGCTTTACCGGCGTGTGCGCCATGCCCAACACCGATCCCGTCACCGATAACGGTACCGTCGTGGAGTTCGTCAAGTCTCGTGCTGCCGAGGTCGGTCACTGCCGTGTCTATCCGTCGGGCGCCATGACCCGCGGTCTTAAGGGCGAGGCTATGTCCGAGATGGGCGATATGGTCGCCCACGGCGCCGTCGCCTTCACCGACGACGGCCGCGGTGTGCAGGGCGCGGGCATGCTCCGTCGCTGCATGGACTACGGCAAGATGTTCGGCAAGGTCTTTATGAGCCACTGCCAGGACGAGGACCTGGTCGGCCACGGCCAGATCAACGAGGGCAAGGTCTCGACCCGTCTGGCCCTCGAGGGCTGGCCGGCTGCCGGCGAGGAGCTCCAGATCGCTCGCGACATCGAGATCGCCAAGCTGACCGGTGCCAAGCTGCACATCCAGCACATCTCCACCGCTCATGGCCTGGAGATCGTGCGTGCCGGTAAGGCCGCTGGAGTTCAGGTTACCTGCGAGGCCACTCCGCACCACATGTTCCTGACCGAGAACGACCTAGACGAGACCTACAACACCTCGCTCAAGGTCAACCCGCCGTTGCGCACCGACGAGGACGCCGAGGCTATCCGTCAGGGTGTCATCGACGGTACCGTCGACGCTATCGTCACCGATCACGCTCCCCATACCCCGTGGGAGAAGGCCCGCGAGTTCGAGCTTGCGCCCTTTGGCATGATCGGCCTCGAGACCTCGCTGTCGCTCGTACTCACCGAGCTGGTCAACACGGGCAAGATGAGCATGGGCCGCATGGTCGAGCTCATGGCCATCAAGCCGCGTGAGATCCTGGGCCTCGACCAGGTTCAGGTCAAGGCGGGCTCCGTTGCCGATCTGACCGTGTTCGACGCGTCCGCCACCTGGACGGTCGGCGAGGATGGTTACGAGTCGCGCGCCCAGAACTCCGGTTTTGCCGGTCGCACGCTCACCGGTCGTGCCACCGATGTGTTTGTCGGCGGCAAGCAGACGCTCGCCGACGGCTGCATCTGCTAGCATAGCCTTATCGCTTTTGTGCGCGGTGCCCTTGCGGTGCCGCGCTTTCTGTTCGTTTTGACCATGCAACCGCATGGGGGATTGGAGCGTCTATGCCCACACCTTCCACTGCACGCATGCACGACTTCGAGGTCGTCTCGAACCAGGAGATCGCCGACGGCATCTTCTCGCTCGTCATCTCGGCCCCCAAGCTTGCAAGTGCGCTCAAGCCCGGTCAGTTTGTGAACATTGCCGTGCCCGGCGATGCGTCCTCGCTGCTTCGCGTGCCCCTGAGCTTCTATCGCGCCGACGCCCAGGCCGGCACCGTCGAGCTGTGGTACGCCGTCGTGGGCGACGACACCCATCGTCTGTCGCAGATGGCCCCCGGTTCCACCTCTAATCTGCTGGGCCCTGGCGGCCGCGGCTGGCTTGTGCCCGAGGGCACCAGGAACTGTCTCTTATACACATCTCCGAGCCCACGAGACGCGTAGTAATCTCG
>UQSK01000021.1 GCA_900543605.1 uncultured Collinsella sp. | reverse complement strand
GAGCCGAAGAGCACTTAATGTGCTCTTCGTGCGAGCCAGGACTTGACCGAGCGAAAACCTTGCGCCCGGCCTTCGGCGGCGCGGCCGGAATGGTGGAATTGTGTGCAGCCCGGTTTCCCGTTGACCGACGCCGGGGTCCCCGCCATAATACTTTCGGTTCACGCACGAATCCGCTGCCAGAGACAGCCGGTGCAAACGGGCATCGCCCGCGAGCTTAATGGGATATCCCGCCAGCCGAGGTGGTCGAGTAGATATGTCTTCTCGCCCCCGTCGCTCATGCAGCGCGGGGGCTTTCTTTTTGGACATGCCCCCGTCACGTCCTTGTGGCGGACCGTGCCCGGAAAGAATTCGAGGAGGTGTAATTCATGCCCCAGCAGTACAAAATCGACAAGGTTGCAGAGATCGAGTCCCGTATCGCCGAGAACGCCGGTCTGTTCGTCGTCAACTACAACGGTCTGACGGTTAAGCAGGCTCAGGAGCTGCGTCATCAGCTTCGCGAGTGCGGCGCCGAGATGAAGGTCTACAAGAACAACCTGGTCAAGATCGCTCTCAAGAACCAGGAGCAGCCCGAGCTCGACGAGATCCTCGCCGGCCCCGTCGCTTATGTGTTCTACGAGACCGAGCCGGTCGAGGCCGCTAAGACCCTTAAGGACTTCTCCGCTAAGTCCAAGGGCGTCCTTGAGATCAAGGGCGGTATCTCCGACGGCAAGGCCGTTTCCGCTGATGATGTTAAGGCTATCGCCGAGCTGCCCACCAAGGATCAGCTTCTCGGCCAGATCGCCGGTCTCATCTCCGGTTTCGCTCGCGACATCGCTGTCTGCGTCAACGGCGTTTCCTCTGGTCTCGCTCGTTCGATCCAGCAGGTCTCCGAGCAGAAGGCAGCCTAGTTGCTGTTTTCACCCGCGGCGGCAACGCCGCACCCCTGGCGCATTCGCGCCGTGTTTTAACTGATCTCCGTGCATCCGCACGGAAACCGAAAGGACTTAGAAATGGCTAAGCTTACCACCGATGAGATCATCGATGCTCTTAAGGAAATGACCCTTCTCGAGGCTTCCGAGCTCGTCAAGGCTATCGAGGACACCTTCGGCGTTTCCGCCGCTGCTCCTGCCGCTGTTGTCGCCGCTCCCGCTGCTGGCGCTGCTGAGGCCGAGGAGAAGACCGAGTTTGACGTCGTGCTCGAGGGCTTCGGCGACAACAAGATCCAGGTCATCAAGGCCGTCCGTGAGCTCACCAACCTTGGCCTGAAGGAGGCCAAGGAGGTCGTCGAGGGCGCTCCCAAGGCTGTTCTCGAGGGTGCCAAGAAGGAGGACGCCGAGGCTGCCAAGGAGAAGCTCGAGGCTGCTGGCGCTGCTGTCACCCTCAAGTAATCAGGCTCTCTCGCCAGATTTCTTTGCAGACGGGGTTCGCATTGCGAGCCCCGTCTTTTTTTGTTTTGGCCCCTCATTCCCATTGCTCGGCATGCAGAACACCGCTGTCTTTGCCGTGCCAATCCCGTTACCGCTGGGGCGTAAAATTGCACCATTCGAGCAATAATTTGCGTTGACCTGCTGAAGAATTGCGTTTGCCTTACGGCGACGTATGTCTCCGGCGGTAAGATACTTCGGTATCGCAATTTGGTCTGCGGCCGCCGTGCCGCACGCATAGGGCGCATTCTGCGACTGCGAAAGGATCCTTGAATAACATGAAGGCAATCATCCCCGCCGCCGGCCTTGGCACGCGTTTTCTGCCTGGCACTAAGTGCACGCCCAAAGAGATGCTGCCGGTGCTCGACAAGCCGGTCATTCAGTATGTCGTTGAGGAGGCGCTCGACCCCGAGGAGGTCGACGACGCCATCATCGTTACCTCTCCCGGTAAGCCCGAGCTGCTGAGCTACTTCCAGCCCGATCGCTCGCTCGAGAACCTGCTGCGCGAGCGCGGCAAGAACGCCTATGCCGATGCCGTCGCCCACGCTGGCGGTATGCCGGTCGACTTCCGTTATCAGTACGAGCCCAAGGGCCTCGGCCATGCTATCCGCTCTGCTGCCGACGCTGTGGCAGGGGAGAACTTCCTGGTTCTTCTGGGCGACTACGTTGTGCCTAACCGCGACATCTGCGACAAGATGCTCGCCGTTTCCAAGGAGCACGGTGGCGCTTCGGTTATCGCCGTCGCTGCTTGCTCGCCCGAGGAAGTCAGCCGCTACGGCGTTATCGCCGGCGATCGCGTTGGCTCGCTCGAGGGCTTCGAGAATGCCGCTGACGACGAGCCCGGTGCCGTTTGGCGCATCGGCGGCCTGGTTGAGAAGCCCGCTCCCGAGGCGGCTCCGTCCAACCTGTACATCGTCGGTCGCTACCTGCTGAGCCCGCTGGTCATGGACCTGCTCGCTGATCAGCAGGCCGGTAAGGGCGGCGAGATCCAGCTCACCGACGCCATGGCCCGCTCGCTCGACCGCGAGGCCATGTACGCCGTCGTCATCGACCCGCTCTCGGGCTACGATACCGGTACCCCTTCTGGCTGGATGGCCACCAACGCCCTCATGGCCGCAAGCGATCCTCGCTTTGCCGGCGCCTTCTGGGACGCCATCGACGAGCGCGGCGGCTTGATGCGCAAATAAGCCTTCGGGCATCGACATTTACGGGCGCGGACCTCGGTTCGCGCCCGTTTTTATAAGAGCTGCGATTGTCGGCTCTCTGTTCACAGAAAATATATGAACAGGTGTTCGATGTACACCTATCTACCTGCGCATTTTCTGTCGAAAAACTTTGCTACTCCAAAAACTCAATCGCGTCAAGGCTTTTCTTGCCCAACGGTCGGTACCTGATAAACTATTAGGTTGCGATAACTGGCGAAGCTATGCCTCGCCAACCCACCGAGCATTTCCGTGAAGGAGGAAAAACCTGGTGACCTACGCATACACTGCCACTGAGCGCAAGCGCGTCAGCTTCGGGAAAATCCCGGAGGCCATGGAGCTCCCCAACCTTATCTCTGTTCAAAGGGAATCCTTTGAGCGTTTTAAGGACGAGGGCCTTCGTGAGGCGTTCAAGGAATCCAGCCCCATCCAGAGCCAGAACCATGTTCTCGAGGTTACCTTCGGCGAGCATCAGTTCGGCGACCCCGCGCACACCGTCGAGGAGTGCCGCGAGAAGGATATGACCTATCAGGCTCCGCTTCTGACCGACGTCCGTCTCACCAACAAGGAGACCGGCGAGATCAAGGAGCAGCTCGTCTTCATGGGCGACTTCCCCATGATGACCGATCAGGGCACCTTCATCATCAACGGTACCGAGCGTATCGTCGTCTCGCAGCTCGTCCGCTCCCCGGGCGTGTACTACAGCTCCGAGATGGATTCGGGCAAGCAGATCTACAAGGCCCAGATCATCCCGTCCCGCGGTGCCTGGCTTGAGTTTGAGGTCGACAAGCGTGACCAGCTCATGGTCTCCATCGACCGTAAGCGCAAGCAGAGCGCTACGATGTTCCTGCGCGCCCTTGGCATCGCCGTCACCAACGACGACATCATCGAGCTGCTCGGCAACTCCGATGTGATCAAGCGCACCCTGGAGCGCGACACCGCTCTCACTCGCGAGGACGCCCTCATCGAGATCTACCGTCGCCTGCGCCCGGGCGAGCCTCCCACCGTGGACGCTTCCCGCAGCCTGCTCGAGGGTCTGCTCTTTAACCCGCAGCGCTACGACCTGGCCCGCGTCGGTCGTTACAAGGTCAACAAGAAGCTCAACCTCACCACCGAGGAAGAGGTCACGGTGCTCACCGACGAGGATATCGTCGCGACGCTGCGCTACCTCCTGTCCCTCGCTGCCGGCGAGCAGGGCTTCAAGGTCGACGACATCGACCACTTTGGCAACCGCCGCATCCGTACCGTCGGCGAGCTCGTCGCCAACCAGTTCCGTATCGGCATGAGCCGTATGGAGCGCGTCGTCCGTGAGCGCATGAGCTCCCAGGACATCGACGAGATCACCCCGCAGTCGCTCATCAACATCCGCCCGATCGTGGCCTCCATCAAGGAGTTCTTCGGTTCCTCGCAGCTCTCGCAGTTCATGGACCAGGCGAACCCCCTGACCGGTCTGACCCACAAGCGCCGTCTGTCCGCACTCGGCCCTGGTGGTCTTGCCGGCCACAAGTCCGGCTCCAGCCGCCGCACCAACGTGCCGACGGCCGTCCGCGACGTTCACAATTCGCACTACAGCCGCATGTGCCCGATCGAGACCCCCGAAGGCCCCAACATCGGCCTGATCGGCTCGCTCGCCCTCTACGCCCGCGTCAACGAGTACGGCTTCATCGAGGCTCCGTTCCGCCGCGTCGAGAACGGCGTTGCCACCGACCAGATCGACTGGATGACCGCTGACGAGGAAGAGAAGCACGTCATCGCGCCGGCCAACACGCCGCTCGATCCCAAGACCAACGAGTTCATCACGACCGATGCCGAGGGCAAGATCGTCCGTCCGCACACCGTGATCGCCCGTACCCGCGACTTCGACGGCTCCTTCGGCGCTCCCGCCGACGTGCCTGTCGAGGACGTCGACTACATGGACGTCTCGCCGCGTCAGATGCTCTCCGTCGCAGCCACGCTGATCCCGTTCCTGGAGCACGACGACGCCAAGCGTACGCTGATGGGCGCTAACATGCAGCGTCAGGCCGTGCCGCTGGTTCACCCCGCCGCTCCCTATGTCGGTACCGGCATGGAGCGTCGTGCCGCTCTGGACTCTGGCGAGGTCACCCTGGCCAAGAACGCCGGCGAGGTCATCTTTGCCGACGCCGCCAAGATCATCGTCAAGCATGCCGGCGGCATGGACGAGTATCACCTGGCCAAGTACCAGCGCTCCAACCAGTCCACCTGCATCAACCACCGTCCGCTCGTGCGCGTCGGTGACACCGTTGAGCAGGGCGAGCCTCTGGCCGATGGTCCTTCGACCGATCACGGCGAGCTCGCACTGGGCCAGAACCTCACCGTGGCCTACATGCCGTGGGAAGGCTTTAACTACGAGGACGGTATCGTCGTGTCCGAGCGCCTGGTGGCCGAGGACCTGCTGACGACCATCAACATCACCCGTCACGAGATCGATGCCCGCGACACCAAGCTCGGCCCCGAGGAGATCACCCGCGAGATCCCGAACCTCTCCGAGGACATGCTTGCCAACCTCGACGAGGACGGCATCATCCGTATCGGCGCCGAGGTCGGCCCTGGTGACATCCTGGTCGGCAAGGTCACCCCTAAGGGCGAGAGCGCTCTGACCGCCGAGGAGCGCCTGCTGCGCGCCATCTTCGGTGCCAAGGCCCACGATGTCCGCGACACCTCCCTTAAGATGCCTCACGGCGCTTACGGTCGCGTCATCGACGTCGTCCGCTTTAGCCGCGAGAACGGCGACGACCTGGCCCCCGGCGTCAACGAGCAGGTGCGCGTCTACGTCGCCCAGCGTCGTAAGATCCAGCAGGGCGATAAGATCGCCGGCCGCCACGGCAACAAGGGTGTTATCTGTAACGTTCTGCCGGTCGAGGACATGCCCTACATGGCTGACGGTACCCCGATCGACGTTATCCTCAACCCGCTGGGCGTTCCTTCGCGTATGAACGTCGGCCAGCTGCTCGAGTGCCACCTTGGCTGGGCTGCTGCGTGCGGTTGGGATACCGAGCAGGCCGACTCCGACAAGTACGTCCCCGGTCCGTTCTTCACCGCGACGCCCGTCTTCGATGGCGCCAAGGAGGACGAGATCGCCGAGGTCATCCGTCGTGCCAACAAGAACATGCTCAACAAGGCCACCGCTGCCTTTGGCGATCACATGCGCCCCGAGTTCGTCACCCAGCTTGACGAGCGCGGCAAGACCCGTCTGTTCGACGGCCGCACCGGCGAGGAGTTCCGCGAGCCCATTACCGTGGGTACGTCCTACATCCTCAAGCTCGGCCACATGGTCGACGACAAGATCCACGCCCGTTCGACCGGCCCTTACAGCCTGGTTACCCAGCAGCCTCTGGGCGGCAAGGCTCAGTTCGGCGGCCAGCGCTTCGGCGAGATGGAAGTTTGGGCACTGTACGCTTACGGTGCTTCCAACGTCCTGCAGGAGATCCTGACCGTCAAGTCCGACGATACCGTGGGCCGCGTCAAGACCTACGAGTCCATCGTCAAGGGCGAGAACGTTCCTGTCCCGGGTATCCCCGAGTCCTTCAAGGTTCTCGTCAAGGAGATTCGCTCCCTCGCACTGGACATCGAGCCCATGCACGATGCCGACGAGGACGCCTCCGCCCCTGTGACCGCCGAGGAGACCTCTGCTCTCGACGACCTGGCTGCGCTCGCCGGCGTTGACGCCGACGTCGAGGCCCAGGATGCCGAGACCGCCGAGGCACCCGAGGCTGTCGCCGCCACGACCACTGATAAGGAGTAGTTGACTGTGGCAGATTTCGAAGCTACTGATTTTGACTCGGTAAAGATCTCCCTTGCCTCCGCCGACCAGATCCGTTCCTGGTCGCACGGTGAGGTCAAGAAGCCGGAGACCATCAATTACCGTACCCTCAAGCCCGAGAAGGACGGCCTGTTCTGCGAGAAGATCTTCGGTCCCGCCAAGGACTGGGAGTGCTCCTGCGGCAAGTACAAGGGCATCCGCTTTAAGGGCATCGTCTGCGAGCGCTGTGGCGTCGAGGTCACCTCGGCCAAGGTGCGTCGCGACCGCATGGGTCACATCGAGCTCGCCGCTCCCGTGTCCCACATCTGGTATTTCAAGAGCCCCACGAGCTTCCCGATGAGCCGTATGCTCGACATCAAGTCCAAGGACCTCGAGAAGGTTCTGTACTTTGCCAGCTACATCATCACCGAGGTCGACTATGAGGCCCGCGAGGCCGACGCCGACGACCTGCGCGAGGAGCTCGCCGCCGATCTGGAAGAGATCGATGCCGAGTGCGCCCGCCAGATTGAGTCCCTCAAGGAGCAGGGCGACCCCGAGAACTTTGACGAGTTCTCCGACGAGGAGCCGCTGACCCCCGAGGAGATTGCCTCCGGCATCGTCGACATCGAGGAAGAGTGCAAGGACGAGAAGCAGCTCCGCACGGACGCCTTCAACGCCTTCATGAAGCTCACCGAGCGCGACCTCATCTCCGATGAGCCGCTGTTCCGCGAGATGACCCGCTACTACTCCATGTACTTCAAGGGTGGCATGGGTGCCGAGGCCGTCCGCGACCTGCTCGCTGCCATCGACCTTCCTTCCGAGGCCGAGAAGCTCAAGGCCATCATCGCCGACGAGGACTCCCAGAAGCAGAAGCGCGAGAAGGCCGTTAAGCGCCTCGAGGTCGTTGACGCCTTCCTGAAGGGCGGCAACAGCCCCGCGAACATGATCCTGGACGTCATCCCGGTCATTCCGCCCGATCTGCGCCCGATGGTCCAGCTCGACGGCGGCCGCTTCGCCGCGTCCGACCTCAACGACCTGTACCGTCGCGTGATCAACCGTAACAACCGACTCAAGCGCCTGCTCGACCTGGACGCCCCTGCGATCATCGTGAACAACGAGAAGCGCATGCTCCAGGAGTCCGTGGACGCCCTGTTCGACAATGGCCGTCGCGGTCGCCCGGTCTCTGGCCGTGGCGGTCGCCCGCTCAAGTCTCTCGCCGAGGCCCTCAAGGGCAAGCAGGGTCGTTTCCGTCAGAACCTGCTGGGTAAGCGTGTCGACTACTCCGGCCGTTCGGTAATCGTTACCGACCCCAAGCTGCTACTGCATCAGTGCGGTCTGCCCAAGACCATGGCGCTGGAGCTCTTCAAGCCCTTCGTCATGAAGCGCCTGGTCGAGCTCGGCAAGGTCGAGAACATCAAGGGCGCCAAGCGCGCTATCGACCGCGGTGCCACCTTTGTGTGGGACATCCTCGAAGAGGTCATCGACGGCCGCGTCGTGCTGCTCAACCGTGCACCGACCCTGCACCGTCTGTCCATCCAGGCCTTTGAGCCGGTGCTGGTCGAGGGCAAGGCTATCCACCTGCACCCGCTGGTCTGCTCGCCCTTCAACGCCGACTTCGACGGCGACCAGATGTCTGTCCACGTGCCGCTGTCCAGCCAGGCTCAGGCCGAGGCCCGCGTGCTCATGCTCTCTGCGAACAACCTGCGCTCGCCGGCATCCGGCAAGCCGGTCAACATCCCCTCGCAGGACATGATCATCGGTGTGTACTACCTGACCCAGGTCCGCGACGGTCTGCCGGGCGAGAACCACGTGTTCTCGAGCTTCGATGACGCGCTGCACGCCTATGACTGCCGCTCCGAGGTCGACATGCAGGCCAAGATTCAGGTCCGCGTGTCCGCCGAGAACGCCAACGTCATCAACGAGGACGGCACCCGTATCTTCCGCGTCAAGAACGGCAAGAACGAGTTTGTCGACTACGACGTCACCGGCAACAAGACCGCGCGCTTCGAGACCTCTATCGGCCGCATCATCTTCAACCGCCAGTGCCTGCCCGAAGACTATGAGTTCATGAACTACAAGATGGTCAAGGGTGACGTGGCCAAGCTGGTTGCGGACTGCTGCGATCGTTACCCCGAGGCCAAGGTCGGCCCGATCCTCGACGCCATCAAGTACTCCGGCTTCCACTACGCTACCCGCGCCGGCCTCACCATCTCGGTGTGGGACGCTCTCATCCCTGCCGAGAAGCAGGAGCTGCTCGACCGCGCCCAGGCCAACGTCGACCAGATCAACGAGTACTTCGAGGAGGGCTTCATCAACGAGACGGAGCGCCACATCGAAGTCGTTAACGAGTGGACCGCTTGTACCGATAAGGTTGCAGCGCTCATGCTCGACATGTTCGACGAGGAGAACCCGCTGTACATGATGGCCGACTCCGGCGCCCGTGGTTCTAAGACCCAGCTGCGTCAGCTCGGCGGCATGCGTGGCCTGATGGCAGACATGTCCGGCGAGACGATCGACCTTCCCATTAAGGCGAACTTCCGCGAGGGCCTGCTGCCGCTCGAGTACTTCATTTCGACTTACGGCGCCCGTAAGGGCCTGGTCGATACCGCATCCCACACCTCGGACTCTGGTTACCTGACCCGTCGTCTGGTCGACGTGGCCCAGGACGTCATCGTCCGCGAGGAGGACTGCGGTACGCACGAGGGCGTCACCTACAACCTCATCATCCCCGGCACCACCGACCTCAACACCGACCTCGTCGGCCGTTGCTTCATTGAGGACGTCGTGGCTCCCGATGGCACCGTGCTCTTTGAGCAGGACGGTTACATCGAGAAGGTCGCCGACATCCAGAAGATGGTCGATGCAGGCCTCAAGAAGGTCAAGCTCCGCGCGCTGCTCACCTGCCGTTCCAAGTACGGCGTGTGCCAGAAGTGCTACGGCTGGGATCTTTCCACCCGTCGTCCGGTCGCCATCGGTACCGCGGTCGGCATTATTGCCGCCCAGTCCATCGGCGAGCCCGGTACGCAGCTTACGATGCGTACCATTCACTCCGGCGGCGTCGCTGGCGTCGACGATATTACGCAGGGTCTGCCTACGGTCAGCCGTATGTTCGATATCGTCGGCAACGTCAACGAGAAGATTCTGGGTCGCGAGGCCGAGCTGGCTCCGTACTCCGGTCACCTCTCGATTAAGCCCGAGAAGTCCGAGTACGTGCTGACGCTCACCGACTCCGAGGATCACTCCCGTGTCCTCGACGAGCGTCGCGTCCCCGCTTCGGTGCGCTTCATGCCCGAGATCGAGGACGGCTGCGAGGTTCGCGCCGGCGACCAGATCACCAAGGGCTTCGTCAACTTCCGCAACCTGCGCAAGCTGACCGACATCGAGTCGACGATGCACACCTTCGTCGAGAGCGTCAAGGACGTCTACACCAGCCAGGGCGTCGACCTGAACGACAAGCACATCGAGGTGCTCGCACGTCAGATGCTGCGTCGCGTTCAGATCACCAACCCCGGCGACTCCAAGTACCTGCTTGGTCAGTACGTCGACCGCTACGAGTTCGCCGACGAGGTCGAGCGCGTTGCCCGTCTGGGCGGTCAGGCTCCCGTGGCCGAGCCCGTCATCCTGGGTACGCTCAAGGTCGCGTCCAACATCGATTCCTGGCTGTCGAGCGCTTCGTTCATCCGTACCGCTGGCGTCCTTACCGAGGCTGCCATCGAGGGCAAGGTCGACCACCTGCTCGACCTTAAGTCCAACGTCATCGTCGGTAAGAAGATCCCGGCTGGTACCGGCCTCAAGCCGTACGCCAACGCCAAGCTGACGTATCGTACGGCCGACGGCTATGTCGACATCGATGGCCCGGCTTCGCCCAACGCCAAGTCGCTGCCCGAGTGGGCTCCGGTTGAGCTCAAGGACCTGGACGAGCAGCTCCCGCAGCAGCTCGACTGGGCCGGCTACGACGAGTTCGGTGGTGCTGACGGTTCGTTCACCCGCAACGGCCACACCATCTCCGCCGAGAAGGCTCGCCTGTACCTGTTTGACGACCTGGGCGTGTCTCAGCGCTGGACCAATAAGTTCAGCGAGGTCGGTATCGAGACGGTCGGCGACCTGGTCGGCAAGTCCGAGGAGGATCTGCTGCGTATCGATGGCATCGGTGCCAAGGCGATCGAGGAGCTCCGTGACGGCCTGGAGGCCCACGACCTGCTCTACATCCTCGAGAACAACGACGACGTTGCCGACGAGGAAGACCTCTCGCAGCTGCTGCAGATGGTCTTTAGCCCCGACGGTCCGGACGACATCCTGCTGGGCACCTCTGCCGCGCCGACGCATCACGCCGACGCCGACGAGGAGCTCCTGGGCGCCCCGATCGACGACAAGAAGGCTCCCGCCAACGGTGCCATCAACGAGGACATGGCTTCCCTCGACGAGCTGCTCAACCAGCTCGTGGACACCGACGACGCCGAAGAGGCCAAGGACAACGACGAGGAGTAATTTCCTAGTACGTTAACCGCCCTTCCAAAGACCCGTTTCCCAACAGGGAAGCGGGTCTTTTTTGTTGAAGAAAACCTACCAAAAAGGGACAGGTTTATTTTGGTAGGTTTTTCCTGCTTGAATTTGAAACATTCCGTTCGGTCAAAGCGTATCTATGGTGAGGGCCTCAGCAAGAATCATTACCGTCACCGGGAGGTGATTATGGAAGAACAAGCATTTAGACAGGCGGTCGAAGATCACCGGGATGTCGTGTTCCGAATCGCATTGACGTACCTGCGCGATCGCGCCGATGCCGACGATATTGCCCAAGACGTCTTTCTTAAGTTGCTTAAAAGCGATGGACATTTTGAAAGTTGGGAACATCTTCGTCGATGGCTTATCCGGGTCACGATCAATGAATGCAAATCTCTCTTTCGAAAGCCGTGGAGACGCGTGGAGGATATTGAAAGTCTGACCGATTCGCTTTCGGCGGCGCAGGATGAGACCAAGGCGGTCTTGTCAGACGTTATGCGACTTCCGGAGCGATTCCGTGTTCCCATCGTGCTCTATTACTATCTGGGCTTTTCGACCTCAGAGATTGCCGAGTTACTGCATGTGCCAGCCGCGACAGTTCGAACGCGTTTAGCTCTTGGTCGATCGAAGCTCAAATTCATCCTAGAGGAGGGCGACCGTGAAATCCAATCAAATCAAGCAGGCCTTCGAGTCCATCCAGGCCGATAGCGATCTTGCAGATCGCGTCCTAAATACCGCTGCGGGTGAGCCGCTTCATCGAAAGGGCCACGCGAAGCCTCTTTATGTTGCCGTTGTTGGATGTCTTGTCGGAGTGCTGGCGACCGGAGGGGTCGCCTACGCCGTTGTCAATTCCGCCTATTTTGCCTCAGCCTGGGGAAACCACGGCAACGGGGATTCCATCACCTGGACCAACGGCGGCTCATCGGGGACTAAATACACCTACACCAGAGAGTTTGGTGATGGCATCGCGCCCCAAAGCCTGGAGGGTGCAGTCCAGAAGGTTAATCTGTCCGTCGAGGGTAACGGCTATACGCTCGATATCCATGAGATGGCTATCGATAAAAACGGTTGCGGTGCCGTGACGTTTACGCTGTCCAATCCAAATGGCGTTAACTACTACAAGCCAGCAGCAGAGACAGGCGAACTTGTTCTCTATGGTGAAGAAGAACAAGGCATCGGCACGCCCAGCATGAACTTCGGCGAGGAATGGGCTGACACACGCTGCACCATTGATAAGGACACATCAAGCGATACTGTCATTAATGGCACGATGTACTTTGCTTCTATGGATCGCGAGCGAGGTTTTCAACATGCGGTCACCTGGAATATCTCGTGGACCGAGGGCGAAGGCGAGGATGCGAAGCCGTTCGAGGCATCGACGCCCGAGTTTAGCGTTGGAGCGTACGTCGATACAAAGGAACTCCGCTCCGATGACTCGCCTCTCGAGATCAGCCCGTTTTCTATCCAGACACACATCGATGATCTGGGCATTGACGCAGTCACGAAGAAGTTGACGGTTACCTACAAGGATGGATCGGAGCAGATTATCGAAGATGACGACGTAGGGGCGTTCAACTTATATTTTTCTTATACGCGCAATAGCGGAGAGAACATCTGGGTGCCAACGAAGTTGATCGATGTCGACCAAGTGGTCTCAGTAACGCTTGAGGGCACGAGGTACACATCAACAGGAGAGACCGAAACAGAAGTACCCTTTACCATCGTCTATTCGTAAGATTTGGGGCCGCTTCCTACTAGGGGAAGCGGCCTCTTTTGCGTAAAATGGAAACGCCGCCGATTTCCATGCGACAGATGAGAGCAGATCAACGCTGGAGCGCGACGTTTCCCCAGATAAAACCGACCAAAATAAACCTGTCCCTATTTGGAAGGGAACGTTGCCCCAACGAGCACGTCGGATTCCCGGACCGGGCGGCCCAGGTTTTAAGTTTGTCGCGAGTTCCGCACGCAAAGGAAAGCACTTAATGTGCTTTCCGTCTTGCGCAGGACTGTAGAGCAGCAAACTTAATATATTTCGCCGCCCCTCTGCCAAGCCCAGGCGACTCCACGCACTTTACCTGCGTAAACAATGTGAGTGAAATATGAATCTCGATGGATACGCCCGCAGCCGTGTATACTAAACAGCTGTGTGTAACCAGGGGAGTATTCTGGCTGGACAAAATGCCTGCTTAATAGGGTTGTCAGGTAGTCCGGGCGAAATACAAGGCTGGGGAGCACGTCGTGTAAGTAGTGGTCCTCTAGGGGCGTACGCTCGGTGGTGTACGCATTGTCCCAAGACCACGCGAGAGTTGGGATCATATCTTGATCAGCATGATTCTCGGCCGCAAGATTGGCATGACCCAGGTTTGGGACGAGGACGACAACGTCGTTCCCGTCACGGTCATCCAGGCTGGCCCCTGCGCTGTCTCGCAGGTTAAAACTCAGGCAACCGACGGCTATGACGCCGTCCAGATCGGTTTCGGCGACATCAAGGCCAAGAACGTGAACAAGCCCATGGCTGGTCACTTCGCCAAGGCTGGCGTCGAGCCTGTTCGCTTCCTTCGTGAGGTCCGCGTCGAGAACGGCGAGGAGCACAAGGTCGGCGAGGTCGTCACCGTCGCTGATTTCGCTGATGTCGAGAAGGTCGACGTCATCGGTACCTCCAAGGGTAAGGGCTTCCAGGGTCGCATCAAGCGCTGGGGTCAGCGCCGCGGTCCTATGACGCATGGTTCTCACTTCCAGCGTCACCCCGGTTCTATCGGTCAGTGCGCCTATCCTGCGCGCGTCCTCAAGGGCGTCAAGATGGCCGGTCACATGGGTAACGAGCGCGTTACCGTCAAGAACCTTTCCGTTGTCCGCATCGATGCCGAGCAGAACCTCATCTTGGTCAAGGGCGCTGTCCCGGGTGCCAAGAATGGTCTCGTCGCCATCCGTATGGCCTAAGGGCCCAGCCCATTTAGCCCAGCGTCATACCAAGGAGAACACTTAAATGGCAAAGTTTGAAGTAAAGAACAGCGAGGGCAAGAAGGTCGCCGAGGCCGAGCTCGCCGCTGAGGTGTACGGCATCGAGCCGAACATCCACGTTATGCACCACATCGTCAAGTGCCAGATGGCCTCTTGGCGTCAGGGCACCCAGTCTGCTAAGGGTCGCTCTGAGGTTTCCGGTGGCGGCAAGAAGCCTTGGCGTCAGAAGGGCACCGGCCGTGCCCGCCAGGGTTCCATCCGTGCTGCCCAGTGGCGTCACGGTGGCGTTGTCTTCGCCCCCAAGCCCCGTTCCTACGCTAAGCGTATGAACAACAAGGAGGTCAAGCTGGCTATGCGCTCCGCGCTGTCCGCCAAGCTGGCCGATGGCGAGCTCGTGCTCGTCGACGACTACGGCTTCGAGAAGCCTTCCACCAAGGCTGCCGTCGCCATGCTCAAAGCTCTCGGTCTTGAGGGCAAGCGTCTGACCATCATCGTTCGCGATGAGGACGTCAACGCCTACCTGTCGTTCCGCAACATTCCCAAGACGTTCATCATCACCGCTGACGAGGCCAACACCTACGATCTCGTCAACAACAACGCTGTGCTGATGCCCGCCGACATCGCCGCTCACTTCGGGGAGGTGCTTGCATAAATGACCGCCCACGAGATCATCATTCGTCCGATCGTGTCCGAGCGTTCCTTCTCCGGCATGGAGCTGAACAAGTACACGTTCGAGGTCGCCAAGGATGCTAACAAGTATCAGATCAAGGACGCTGTTGAGGAGATCTTCGGCGTCAAGGTCGTTCGCGTGAACACCCTGACGGTCAAGCCCAAGACCAAGCGCGTGCGCTATGTCGCCGGCAAGACCCGTTCTTGGAAGAAGGCCATCGTCACGCTGGCCGAGGGCGACACCATCGAGGTCTTTGGCAACCAGGCCTAAGACTCGCTGCTGTTGAGTGAGCTCATGCCTCCCAAATAGGGGAGGCGAGAGCTCAAGGTTTTGGGCGTATAAAATGGACACGCCCGGAACCGTGTATACGTCCGGTGTCATCGCACCCGAGGCAGAACCTCGAATCCCTGTCTGCGATGGCTAACGGATTCCTATTGAAAGGGATTGTAATGGCTGTAAAGCACCTTAAGCCGACCTCCGCTGGTAGGCGTTGGCAGACGATCTCCGATTTCTCCGAGATCACCTGCACCAAGCCCGAGAAGTCTCTTCTCGAGCCCCTGCCCAAGAAGGCCGGTCGTAACAACAACGGCCGCATCACCACCCGCCACCAGGGCGGCGGCGTGAAGCGTCGTTACCGCGTGATCGACTTCAAGCGCAACAAGGACGGCGTGCCCGCCAAGGTTGCCACGATCGAGTACGATCCGAACCGTTCCGCTCGCATCGCTCTGCTGCACTACGCTGACGGTGAGAAGCGCTACATCCTGGCCCCCAAGGGCCTCGAGGTCGGTCAGACCATCATGTCCGGTTCTGACGCCGACATCAAGCCGGGCAACGCTCTGCCCCTCGCCGACATTCCCGTCGGTACGCTCATCCACGCCGTCGAGTTCCAGCCGGGCAAGGGCGCTGCTATCGCCCGTTCCGCCGGTAACTCCTGCCAGCTGATGGGTAAGGAGGGCAAGTACGCTATCGTCCGTATGCCTTCCTCCGAGATGCGCCGCATCCTCGTTACCTGCCGCGCCACCGTCGGTGAGGTCGGCAACGCCGATCACTCCAACATCGTCATCGGCAAGGCCGGCCGTAAGCGTCACATGAACGTGCGCCCGACCGTCCGCGGTACCGTCATGAACCCTGTCGACCACCCGCACGGCGGTGGCGAGGGCAAGAACCACACCTCTGGTCGTCCCTCCGTTACCCCCTGGGGTAAGCCGACGAAGGGCCTTCGTACGCGCAAGAAGAAGAAGGTCTCGAACCAGCACATCATTCGTCGCCGTAAGAAGTAATTTCGGATACCGAGTTTTAGGAGAAAGCACTTATGAGCAGAAGTCTCAAAAAGGGCCCGTTCGTGGAGACTCGCCTTCTCTCGCGTATCACCGCGATGAACGAGGCTGGCAAGAAGGACGTCGTGAAGACCTGGTCCCGCGCGTCCACCATCTTCCCCGAGATGGTTGGTCACACCATCGCCGTCCACGACGGCCGCAAGCATGTGCCCGTGTATGTTACCGAGTCCATGGTTGGTCACAAGCTCGGCGAGTTCGCGCCGACTCGTACGTTCCGTGGCCACAAGGCCAAATAGGGGGTTAACCGTAAATGGCAACTAAGTCTATTGAAACTGAGGCCACCGAGGTTCGCGCCGTCGCTAAGTACGTGCGTGTTTCCCCCAGCAAGGCCCGCCTGGTGGTCGATCTGATCCGCCGCAAGCCTGTCGCTCAGGCCTTCGACATCCTCCACTTCTGCGACCGCGCCGTCGCCGTGGATGTCGAGAAGGTTCTCCGTTCCGCCGTTGCGAACGCCGAGAACAACAACGGTCTGCGTGCCGACAACCTGGTTGTCGCCGCTGCCTATGTTGACGAGGGTCCGACGCTTAAGCGCATCCGTCCCCGCGCCAAGGGTTCCGCTTCTCGCATTCTGAAGCGTACTTCCCACATCACCGTCGTCGTTGCTCCTCGAAAGGAGGCGTAAAGCTGTATGGGTCAGAAAGTCTACCCCACCGGCTTCCGTCTTGGCATCACCGAGAACTGGCGCTCCCGCTGGTTCGCAGAGAAGGATTACGCTAAGACCCTCGGTAACGATCTCGAGATTCGTAAGTACCTCGAGAAGCGTCTTTCCCGCGCAGCTGTCTCCCGCGTCGAGATCGAGCGCGCTGGCGACAAGGTGAAGGTCATCATCCTCACTGCTCGCCCCGGCGTTGTCATCGGTAAGAAGGGTGCCGAGATCGATACCCTCCGTACCGAGCTCGAGAAGGTCGCTGGCGTCTCCAAGGGCCAGCTCTCCGTCGACGTTGTCGAGATCAAGCGCCCCGAGCTCGACGCCAACCTCGTTGCTCAGTCTATCGCCGAGCAGCTCGAGGGCCGCGTTGCCTTCCGTCGCGCTATGCGCAAGGCTGTCCAGTCCGCCCGCAAGGCCGGCGCTAAGGGCATCCGTATCCAGTGCTCCGGTCGTCTCGGCGGTGCCGAGATGGGCCGTCGTGAGTGGTACCGCGAGGGTCGCGTGCCTCTGCACACCCTCCGTGCCAAGATCGACTACGGCACGGCTGTCGCCAGCACCACCATGGGCGCTTGCGGCGTGAAGGTCTGGATTTACCTGGGCGAGAAGCTCCCGGGCCAGCCTGTTCCCAACCCTGCACTCGAGGGCTCTTCCCGTCCTCGTCGTCGTAACTCCGAGAGGAGGGGTCAGTAGTGCTTGCCCCTAAGCGTATTCTTCACCGCAAGGTGCAGCGTGGCTCCATGAAGGGCCAGGCCAAGGGTAATACCGAGCTGCATTTCGGCGAGTTTGGTATCCAGGCTCTCGAGGCCCATTGGATCACCAACCGTCAGATCGAGGCCGCTCGTATTGCCATGACCCGCTACATGAAGCGTGGCGGTCGTGTCTACATCACGATCTTCCCCGATAAGCCCATCACCAAGAAGCCTGCCGAGACTCGCATGGGTTCTGGTAAGGGTAACCCCGAGGAGTGGGTGGCCGTCGTCAAGCCCGGCCGCATCATGTTCGAGGTCAAGGGTGTTCCCGAGGAGGTCGCTCGCGAGGCTCTGCGTCTTGCGCAGCACAAGCTCCCCATCAAGACCAAGATTGTTGCTGCTAAGAACGCTGAGCAGCGCATCGAGAAGGAGATGGCTGAGGAGGCCGCTCTCGAGGCCAAGTGGGCTGCTGAGGACGCCGCCGCCGCCAAGGAGGAGAACTAATGAAGCCCGCAGAGATTCGTGAGCTCTCGGACGCTCAGCTCGTTGAGAAGCTGAAGGAAATGCGCGCCGAGCTCTTTAACCTTCGTTTCCAGATGGCCACCAGCCAGCTGGACAACACCGCTCGCGTCAACACCGTGAAGAAGGACATCGCTCGCGTCCTCACGGAGCAGCGCGCCCGCGAGATCGCAGCGGAGAAGTCCGCTGTCGCCGAGTAGGACCTAAGGAGAGAACATGACTGATTCGCGTAACTCGCGTAAGGTCCGTACGGGTGTCGTTACCTCCGTCTCCGGTGCCAAGACCATTGTTGTCACCATCACCGAGCGCAAGCGTCACCCCAAGTACGGCAAGATGATGACCAGCTCCAAGAAGCTGCACGCTCACGACGAGGAGTGCACGGCTGGCGTGGGCGATACCGTCCGCGTTATGGAGACCCGTCCTATGTCCAAGATGAAGCGTTGGCGCCTCATCGAGGTCGTCGAGCGCGCTAAATAAGCAGTCGCTCTTACGACTTGTACGTTTCCGAAGATGTGCGTATGCCTGGCTTGCATACCACGGGCCGTATAAAGGCTGCGCACCTCTCTTCGGTTCTTAGTTCGGAGGAACATCTACCATGATTCAGATGCAAACCATGCTGAACGTCGCCGACAACTCCGGCGCTCGCAAGATTCGCTGCATCAAGGTGCTTGGCGGTTCCAAGCGTCGTTATGCAGGCATCGGCGATGTGTTCATCGGTGCTGTCCAGGAGGCTACCCCTGGTGCCAACGTCAAGAAGAAGGACGTTGTCCGTTGCGTCGTCGTTCGCACCGTTAAGGAGATCCGCCGCAAGGATGGCTCCTACATTCGCTTTGATGAGAACGCCTGCGTTGTCATCAACAACGATGGTTCGCCCGTCGGCACCCGTATCTTCGGGCCCGTCGCTCGCGAGCTTCGTGACAAGAAGTACATGAAGATCGTCTCGCTCGCTCCCGAGACCCTGTAGTTAGGGGAGATATATGTATATCAAGAAGGGCGATAAGGTCCAGGTTCTCTCTGGTAAGGATCGCGGCAAGCAGGGCGTTGTCCTGCGTGCTCTCCCCGCCGAGAACAAGGTCGTTGTCGAGGGCGTTTCGGTCGTCAAGAAGGCCGTCAAGCCCAACGCTGCCAACCAGCAGGGCGGCATCGTTTCGCAGGAGGCTCCTATCGACGCCTCCAACGTCAATCTCGTTTGCCCCGAGTGCGGTAAGGTTACCCGCGTCGGTCACGAGAAGGACGGCAAGAACAAGCTGCGCGTCTGCAAGAAGTGCGGCCACAAGTTCTAAGCTGCCCGCAACATCAAGTTGCTAGCAAAGGCCCGGATGCCCCAAGGCACCCGGGCCTTTTTCTATCCCTACTCATTGGGGACAGACTTAAATGACTTGTCGTTGGGGATGTTCTTAAACGGCTAGTTGATGGGGACAGTCTTTAGATTTGTATATCTGGCCATCTGGGATAGGCTTCAACGAAAGCGGCACCTAGGGACAGTCCTTTGATGTCTGGTGCCCCCAGAGGGGTGAAGTAATGCAGCTGGCTCTGTCTTTAGGGCTATGGTGCTCCGCCCCTATATGTTTCACAAGGTTTGTCGCAAGCGCATTTACGCGCAGAGTCTTGCGCGATGATGCGCATGGCCGCGCAAATATCTGCTAACTATGGTTAAATAATGACCGATAAACAAATAAACACGCAAATACAAGCAAATGCGCGCGCATTTGTGCGAATATAAGGCTGTTGGAAATGAAGGACTTCCGATGACTCAGGAGGCACATAATGGCAGATTCCAAACAGGCTCCGCTCGACGCCGAAGCAGCCGCAAAAGCAGCGTTCACTTCGGTCCAGGACAAGCCATTCCCCGATGATATCTTTACGGCTCCCGAGCTTCGTTGGGCTGTGATCGGGTGCGGCGTTATCGCCAACCAGATGGCCCAGTCTCTCGCTCTTGCCGGTCGCAAGCTTGCGGGCGTCGCCAACCGCACGCTGTCCAAGGCTCAGGCTTTTGCTGAGCAATATGGCATCGAGAAGGTCTATGAAACGGTCGAGGACCTCTACGCCGATCCGAACATTGACGCAGTCTATATCACCACGCCGCACAACACGCATATCACCTACCTGCGAGCCGCTCTGGCAGCTGGTAAGCACGTACTCTGCGAGAAGGCCATTACCCTCAACTCTGCCGAGCTCGACGAGGCCCGTGCCATCGCCGACGAGCACAACGTGGTCCTTATGGATGCCACCACGGTGCTCCACATGCCCTTGTATCAGGAGCTGCGCCGCCGCATGGATGCGGGCGACTTTGGACGCATGAACCTCGCCCAGCTCAACTTTGGCAGCTACAAGGAGTACGGCGACCTGACCAACCGCTTTTACAATCGCAACCTTGCTGGCGGTGCCATGCTCGATATTGGCGTCTATGCCCTGTCCGTCATGCGCCTCTTTATGGCAAGCCAGCCCGCTGAGGTCGTTTCGCTGGGCAACACCTGCGAGACTGGCGTTGACGTCGCGGGTGGCATCGTCTGCCGAAATGCCGAGCAGCAGCTGGGCGTCGTGAGCCTTACGCTCCACTCCAAGCAGCCCAAGCGCTCGGTCATCAGCTTCGACAAGTGCTACATCGAGGTCAATGAATATCCGCGTGCCGATCACGCGACCATCGTGTGGACTGCGGACGGCCACCGCGAGGAGGTCCACGCCGGCACCGAGGCTTACGCCCTGTGCTATGAGATGGCCGACCTGGAGAAGGCCGTTGCCGGTGACGACTCCAAGCGCGAGCTGCTGGATTATGCTTCTGATGTTATGGAGCTTATGACCAAGCTCCGCGCCGACTGGGGAGTTGTGTACCCCGAGGAGGAGTAAGCGATGCTTGCGGAAGATAGGCTCAACGCGATCGTGTCGATGGTGCAGCAGGCCGGCTCGGTTACCGTGCCGGAGCTTGCCGAAGCCCTGGGCGTGACGGCGTCTACCATTCGGCGCGACCTGCAGACGCTCGACCGAGCTCATCGCATCGCCAAGGTCCACGGTGGAGCGACGAGTCTTGAGCGCGCGCACGTGACGCGCGACCTAACGCTTAATGAGCGCAGCGACCTCCATAACGACGACAAGGAGCGTATCTGCGCCCGTGCGGCGGCGCTTGTGGAGCCCGAGAGCTTTGTATACATCGACTCGGGCTCGACGACGCTGAGGCTCATCGAGCATCTTCCACACCTTGAAGATGTCACCTATGTGACCGATTCCGTGCTCCATGCTCGGCACCTTGCTTTGCGCGGCATGCGTACCGTGGTGTTGGGCGGCGAGCTCAAACCCGAGACCGAGGCGCTCGTTGGCCCCGATGCCTTGGCAACCTTAGACCGCTACAACTTCAACTGTGGCTTTTGGGGCTCTAACGGCATTGCCGCCGAGCAGGGCTTCACGGCGCCCGATATCGAGGAAGCACAGGTCAAGCGTATCTCGATGCGCCATACCGCCAAACGCTTTGTAATCTCGGACGCCAGTAAATTTGGCATGGTGGCGCCCGTCAAGTTCGCGGACTTCCGCGACGCAACGATTATCACTGCGGGCGAGGTCCCCGCCAAGTACCGGGCAATGGACAACGTCATCACTGTCTAACAGCGAGACAAGGCCAAAACCACCACGAAGGTGCCTGTCCCCATTGTGGTGGTTAGTAACGAAAACCGAGTAGTTTTCTCAATAGAAAAGCGGCAACGTCCATCACGGGCGTTGCCGCTTTCGTTGTCTGCCGGTTTGTCTAAGTCTGTAACAACTGGACCGTTAAAAGTGGGCTAGGTGTTACAGATTGAGATTTTCTCTTAAGGGGGATTTGAATGTCTCGATCTGTAACAGATAGACCGGAAAATGGGTTCTAACTGTTACAGATCGAGACGTTTTGGGACCGCGGCTGAGCCATCGCGGCAAAACCACCACAAAGGTGCCTGTCCCCATTGTGGTGGTTTAGGGCTCCCAGGGGCAGGGGGCTTCGATGTGGATGTGCTCACCGGTTACGGGATGTGTGAAGGACACGCTGTGGGCATGGAGCATCAGGCCGCAGGGGCGCGGCGTTCCGTACAGGTCGTCGCCAACCAGGGGATGGCGCTCGCTTGCCAGATGCACACGGATTTGGTGCTTGCGGCCGGTGAGCAACTCGACATCGATATACGAGCGCGTGGGCAGGCCACGACGGCTCTTAAGGCGTTTGAGCACCTTCACGCGCGTTTGAGACGGCTTGCCGCTGGCACCGACGCGCATCTTTCGGCTGTCGTGGCGGTCGCGGGCGATGGGCTTGTCGATGAGCTTTTCGTTCCAGTCGATCTTGCCCTCGGCGAGCGCTAGGTAGTGCTTTTCGAAAGCGTGGTCGATGACCATCTGGTCAAAGGCGGGCTGCGTCTGCTTGTCGAGCGAGAACAGCACCACGCCGGTGGTGTCACGGTCCAGGCGATTGAGCGGCTGCATGTCGGTCGCGGCAAAGCCGTCGCCCATCGCCAGCAGCAGGTCGCTGGCGTAGTCGGTGAGCGTGCGCTCGCCGGTGCCGTCGCCGTGGACGATCATGCCGGCGGGCTTGTCGATGGCCATAAGCCAGGCGTCGCAGTAGAGGACTTGAGGTTTTTCGTTCACGTGTAAGCCTTTCGGTTAGCTAATTCCCACAAACATGCAGCCCGAAGTCGCCCCGCGCAGGCGGGCGGCGGGCTTGCGGCCGGCTTGAGCTGCCTCGACGGCGCGACGGACGCGAGCGACGGCACGGGCGATCTCATCCGTCTCGAGCAGCGTTCCGTCCACCATGAGACGACGCACGCCGGCATCGAGCAGCTGAGGAACCTGAGGCGTGAGGTCGATGGGGTAGGCGTCGTACAGGCGTGAGCGGCCGTGGATGTCGGTACGCACCGGCATGACCTTTCCGTCGATATTCTTGAGCGAGAGCTTGCGGGCACGCAGGCGGCAGTTGGCGCAATCGTGGATGCAGCCGTTGGCAACCTGCAGAATGCAATGCTCGCTTGTCATGACGCGCGGGCGGCCAAAGACGGTGATGCCCAGAGCCGCGGGCGCGGCGGCGCCGAGCGAGACAATCTCGTCGAGCGCGATCTCGGGCGAGAGCCAAAACGCACCGGCTCCGCGCCCGGCAAGCGCCTCCATGCAGGGCGTGTTGTGCACCGGCAGGCAAGAGCGAATCTCGGCCGTGGCGCCAACCTGGGCGGCCAGGGCAAGCTCAGAGATGTTGCCAATAGCGACCGTGGCGCCGGCAACAACCCACGGGTCGACGCGTACGTGGTCAACGGCGCGGCAGACCTCGTCGAGCACGGGTACGATGCCTTGCTCAAATGCATCGGCGGGGGAGAGCTCGGCCGCATCGAGCGCGTCGGTGGTCATGTAGATGCGCGTTACACCCTCGGCGCGAGCGGCCTCGGCGGCCTCGAGCGAGGTGACGGTGGCGCAGATCTGCGGCTCATCGCGGTAGTGCTCGGGCATGGGCCGCGTACATTTGTCGAGCACCGGCAGCTCGAGCGTGCGGGCACGCTCGTCATACGGTGCCAGAATGGCCTCCTCCAGCGCCTTGCAGGCGGCGGCGCGCACCTTGTGCACAGCGGAGAAGCCCATGCCGCAGCCCTTATCGAGCGCCACATCAAAGCTCGCGGACTCAAAGGGCGAGGACCCCATGCGGCCCACATGCTCTACCAGATCGGACGCCTCGACCGCGCGGGTCTTGGCGGCCTCGACGGTAAAGCCCGTGGCCGTGGCCGTAAGCGAAGGGGCGTCGCAGCAAGTAAGCGTGACGGCAAACGGTTCGCCCAAACGCGCCACAACGGTTACATCAACGGCGCGGCGGCGCAGCACATCGCGCTTGAGCGCGGCGCCGGCAGCGTCAATGGCGCGCTGGCTTCGAATCACGCGCACGCGGCAGCCCTCGGGCATGCTGCGAGGCACGCGGCACTCGATGATGTCACCGGCGGCGGCATCATCGGCGGCAATGGTGGTCAGGAACTGGTCAAACTCGTTATCGTGGCGAAGCTCCAGCAGGTCGCCCTTGCCCACGGGCTCAAACAACTCAATGCGGGCGATGGCGGCGCGCCGACGGCGGTCGTCGGGCTTGAGGCCGCGCACATCGCGGTTGGCCGGGCGGCTGCCCAGCACCGTGCCCACGATCTGGCCGCGGTTGTTGGAGCGCTCGTAGCTCATCATCTCGTCGCCCGAGGTGCCATCCTGGTAGGCGTGCGTAAAGTCGCGATTAAAGCAGCGCTTGAGCTGGCGCTGGCGGGCTGCCTCTTCATCCTTGGAGGTCGAAACATCGGCCAGCATGTCATCAATCTGATGACGATACACATCGACGATGGAATACACGTAATCGGGGGCCTTCATGCGGCCCTCGAGCTTGAGCGATGCGGCGCCGGCGTCATACAGACGGCGAACAAGCTGCGACGTGTTGGTGTCGCGCGGGCACAGCGCGCGCTCGCGACCGGCAGGGGAGAGCGAGCGGCCGTTCTCGTCGATCAGCTCGTAAGGCAGGCGACAGGGCTGAGCGCACATGCCGCGGTTGGCCGAGCGGCCCGCCATGGCAAAGCTCGAGAGCAGGCACAGGCCCGAGTAACAAAAGCAGATGGCACCGTGGCTAAAGACCTCGAGGTCCACATCGGGTGCGGCGTCGTGGATGGCGGCGATCTCGTCAATGGAGAGCTCGCGCGACAAGGTCACTCGGTCGGCGCCCTGCTCACGGCACCAAAGGGTTCCGCGGTCGTCGTGGATGTTTGCTTGGGTTGAGATGTGCGTCTCGATGCCGGGCATCGTGCGCTTGACCTCAAAGAACAGACCCCAGTCCTGGATAATGAAGGCATCGGCGCCCAGCGTGGAGCAGCGATGGATGAGTTGCAGCGCATCGCCCATCTCGGACTGCTTGATGACGATGTTGACCGTGACGTAGACGCGCGACCCGGCTAGATGTGCGGCGCGGCAGGCCTGCTCAAAGGCCTCGTCGGTAAAGTTGGTGGCCTTGCGGCGGGCGTTGAAGCTGCCCATGCCGCAGTAGATGGCGTCTGCCCCGGCAGCGAGTGCGGCGGCAAAGGGCTCGGGGCCTCCGGCGGGGGCCAAGAGCTCGGGCCTGCGGTTGGTGGTTCGACTGGCGGTTGCGGTCATATCCTGCCTTTCAAAATGCTCAGATACTCAAAAGTATAGTGGCGACGTCGCGATGGGCGATGCCCGCAGCCTAAGCAGGACAAAGTCTTCAGCAGCTTGGACTGGCTGCTCCACGTGAGAACCGTTCAGCGGTTCGGGGAAACCGTTGGGCGATAAAATATTCTCGCAACGTGATAATAATCTTGCATCGCGCGGAAACCTTGAGTACTATCCCAATCAAGCGCGGTGTTCAGACCGAATTGTGCCTCCCGGTGCGAACGCCGCGCTCACGCTCTCTA
The DNA here is from genome assembly GCA_900543605.1 of uncultured Collinsella sp. GTDB lineage: Bacteria > Actinomycetota > Coriobacteriia > Coriobacteriales > Coriobacteriaceae > Collinsella. The sequence continues at coordinate 5,325 of UQSK01000021.1, read as the reverse complement.
TCTGATCGTAAGGAGAAAAACATGAGCAAGACCGTCGTGTCTTCCGATAACGCACCCGCAGCCATCGGCCCGTATTCCCCTGGTATCCAGACCGGCAACATGGTGTTCCTGTCCGGCCAGCTGGGCATCGACCCCGCAACTGGCAAGATGCCCGAGGGCGTCGAGGCCCAGGCCAAGCAGTCCCTCGCCAACGTCGAGGCCCTGCTGACCGCTGCCGGCGCCACCTTTGCCGATGTCGTCAAGACCACGGTCTACCTGGCCGACATCGCCGACTTCGCTGCCGTGAACGAGATCTACGCCTCCAAGTTCGAGGCCCCGTTCCCCGCGCGCAGCGCTTTCCAGGTTGCAGCTCTTCCGGCCGGCGGTCTGGTCGAGATCGAAGTCATCGCCGCTCTTTAAGGCGTTGGCAACAACTAAACATGACATGCAAAAAGACCCTGCAGCGCGTGTGAGCTGCAGGGTCTTTTGTCAAGTGATGCGGCAAAATGATCCGTTTTCCTCCGTCCCCAAGGGATCAGTGGGTTAGCCTTCCTTGCGGACTTTTTGCAGGTAGCGGTAGACGCTGGGCTCCGAGATGCCCAGTGCGGTGGCGGCGCAGGCCACGGCGCCCTTGAGCATGAACACCCCGTTGCCGTTGAGGTGGCGAATGACGTCCACGCGGTCGCTCTGACCAAGCGACGCTACATCCATCCCGCGCGCGCTCAGCAGCTCGGCAATACTGCGGTCGATGAGCTCTTGTGTAGACTCCGAAAGGCTTTCGACCTCGATAGGGGCGGGCTCCGTGCGCGTCGGCGCTGCGTCGAAGCACGCCATGAGCTGCTGCGCCATGGCGTTGATGGAACGCACGGTCGAGAGATCGGTGTTGACGCAGAGCATACCGACGATCTCGTCATTCTCGCGGATAAAGTACGTCGCGGACTCCAGCGTCTTGCCTCCGGCGCCGCGGCCCTCGTAGCCCGTAATAAACGGCAGGTCGCGATACTTGGGGTCGTGCATGATCTTGAGCGCCAGATCGGTGGCGGGGCCGCCGACCTTGCGGCCGCTCACGATGCCGTTGCGAATATCGACGATGGCGTGGTCGGGATCCGAGAAATCGTGCAGCACGATTTCACTGTTTTTGCCGAGTATCTGCTCCAGAAAATCGACCATCGGCAAAAAGCGGCGTACGGTCGCGTTCACGGGCAACTCCTTTGAGTGAAATCGGAAATGTTCATAACAATTTTTTCTCATGGTAACACGCTGCCCATCATCTCGTATATCCGCAGGTACATTACGTAATGCAGACGAACGGTAGGAATTTAGCGGTAAACGGTTGACCAAAAGAAAAGTTAGGTGTTATTTTGACCAGACACTTTCTTGACCTGCGGAAATGCGTTATTTCAGCTGAAGAATAGTCTGATAACAAAAAATTATTATTGAGAATGAGAATCATCTTTAATACGATATGCAATGAAGGCACAACCTCAACCCCGCACTGCGTCACAATAGAGCGTTAGATGCGAAAACAACTACTTCGAGGATTGGTGGTCAAATGACCCAGGAGACGGTTACGAACGGCACTGAAGCCCTGTTCACTCGCGAAGGCATGCCTCCCGTTAAGGAAATGATCCCGTGTGCCCTTCAGCACGTACTGGCATCGTTTGCCGGCATCATTACCCCGGCGGTCATCATGGCCGGCGTCTACGGCTTTAATAGCCAGCAGAGCACCGACATCATCCAGGTCGCGCTCATTCTTTCGGCGATCGATACGGCCCTTCAGGCCTTCGCTCCCTTCCGTCGCATCGGCGGCGGCCTGCCCATCGTAATGGGCGTTTCGTTCGCGTTCCTGCCGGCCCTGCAGGCCATGGGTGCCTCGGGCTTTAGCTTTGGTGCGCTGCTGGGCGGCGAGATCGTCGGCGGCGCCGTCGCGGTCCTCTTTGGTCTGGCCTACAGCAAGATCAAGTGGCTGTTCCCGCCCGTCGTGACCGGTACGGTCATCTTCTCCATTGGCGTCTCTCTCTATCCCACGGCCGTCAAGTATATGGCCGGCGGTATGGGTACGCCGCTGTGGGGCACTCCGCAGGCCTGGTGCGTCGCTCTTATCACCTTCGCCGTGGTCTTTGCGCTCGCCAACTTTGGCAAGGGCACGCTCAAGTTGGGATCCGTGTTCTTTGGCATGATCGTTGGCATGATCGTTTCGATCCCCTTTGGCATGATCGACTTCTCCAGCGTCGCCACCGCTCAGGTCTTCGCCCTTCCCAAGCTCATGCCCTACGCGCTCGAGTTTGATCCCGAGGTCTGCATTACCCTCGCCGTCGTGTTCCCCATGGTTGCCATCCAGGTTATCGGTGACGTCTCCGCCGCCTGCCTGGGCTCCATCGACCGTATGCCCACCGAGCGCGAGCTCTCCGGCGCTATCGTGTCCCAGGGCCTCACTTCTATGGTCGGCGGCCTGCTGGGCGGTCTTCCCACCAGCGCCCTTGGCCAGAACGTGGGCATCATCTGCTCCAACAAGGTCGTCAACAAGTGGGTCTTTGTGATCATCGCGGCCGTCTTTGCCATCGCCGGTCTGTTCCCGCAGCTCTCTGCCGTCCTTTCCGCTATCCCGCAGCCCGTCATCGGCGGCGCGACCGTCGGCGTCTTTGGCACCATCACCATGAACGGCGTGCGCATGTTCACCCGCGAGGGCCTTACGCAGCGCACTACCACCATCGTCGGCACCTCTGTCGTCTTTGGCCTGGGTATCTGGATGGCCAGCGGTTGCCTTGCCGGCGAGGGTATGCCCGCCTGGGTGTCCACCGTCATCGGCTCCAATGCCGTAACCCCCACTGCCATCATGGCCATTGTCCTTAACCTGATCCTTCCGCAGACGCCGGTCGTGGCTCAGCACATCGATGCTGCCAAGGACGCTGCCGTGGATCTGGTCTTGCCCGAGAGCAAGAAGTAACCAATTCGGTGCTATTCGTCGGCGGACGCATCGCCTCGTCCGCCGACGCCATGCGGCGCCAAGCCGCACTTCAAAGGGTTTGTCCCTTTGGTGAAGCGTTGACGGGAGAGGGCCCGTTTCCGGTGTAGGCCGGCGCTTCGCACTCCGCCATGTCAGAGGTGTCAAACCCCGCCCCTGATGTTGAAGGGAGCATCCATGCTTCTGGTCGCTAACGGTTCCGTCTTTACTCGCAACGCTCAGACCCTGTTCATTCCAAACGGTGCGGTCGCCATTGACGGAGATACGATCGTCGAAGTGGGCCCCGAGTGCGAGCTCAAGGCCAAGTACCCGGATGCCGAGTACGTCGATGCCCGGGGCAACCTCATCATGCCCGGACTCATCAACTGCCACACCCACATCTACTCGGGTCTGGCCCGCGGCCTTGCCATTAAGGGCTGCAACCCTACCAACTTCCTGGAGAATCTTGAGCAGCAGTGGTGGAAGATCGATGACAACCTGACGCTCGACGGCACCAAGGCCAGCGCCTATGCCACGATTTTGGACTCTATCCGCGATGGCGTCACCACGATCTTCGATCACCATGCGAGCTTCTGCGAGATCCCGGGAAGCCTCTTTACCATTAAGGATGCAGCTCAGGAGCTGGGCATGCGTTCGTGCCTGTGCTACGAGGTCTCCGATCGCCGTGGCCAGGAAAAATGCGACCAGGCCATTGCCGAGAACGCCGAATTTGCCCAGTGGGCCGCCAAAGAGCGTCGCGATAACGACAACCACATGATCGCCGCCATGTTTGGCGGACATGCTACCTTTACGCTGTCGGACGAGACCATGGATAAGATGGCCGAGGCCAACAACGGCCTGACCGGCTTCCACATCCACGTGTGCGAGGGCATGAACGACGTGTGGGATTCCCGCCTCAACCGCGGTGGTATCAGCCCCGTCGAGCGCCTGCTGCAGCACAACCTGCTGGGTCCCGACACCATGCTCGGCCACTGCATCCACGTGACGCCTGCCGAGATGGATATCGTCAAGGAGTCCGGCACCTGGCTCGTCAACAACCCCGAATCCAATATGGGCAACGCCGTGGGCTGCGCCCCCGTGCTCGAATTCTTCCGCCGCGGCATTCCTGTGTGCATGGGTACCGACGCCTACACCCACGATATGCTCGAGAGCCTTAAGGTCTTCCTGATCATTCAGCGCCACAACGCCGCCATGCCCAACGTGGGCTGGTGCGAGGCCATGACCATGCTGTTCGAGAACAACGCCAAGATGGCGAGCAAGTACTTCGATCGCAAGCTCGGTGTGCTCGAGGCCGGCGCTGCCGCCGACGTCATCGTCATGGACTACAAGCCCTTTACGCCGCTGAGCGAGGAGAACATCGACGGCCACATGCTCTTTGGCATGATGGGCAAAAACTGCCGCACCACCATCATCAACGGCCGCGTCCTGTACAAGGATCGCGAGTTCGTTGGGATTGATGAGGAAAAGATCAACGCGTGGACCATGGCTGAGTCCAAGAAGCTCTGGAGCACGCTCAACGATCGCGCCTACTAATTACAAGTAGATTCACGCGCGTCGGATGTTTCGCCGCATCCGACGCGCGTATAGGCGGCCTCCGCGGGGTCGCCGGCGCTGTGCTAGCGCTACACCGTATTTGCGCCCGCCGCGCGGTCTCGCCGGGCGTTACAGAGAGGAGCTCATTATGAGCGACATCATGAGGCCGATCCCGTTTTCGCAACTGATGAACTGGATCATCGAGGAGCACAAGACTCAGGGCGCCGTCTTTGGCGTGCGCAAGATGGTTACGACCAACCAGGAGGGCGCGCTTCCCATTTTTGACGAGCGCATCGAGACTCCGTTTGGCCCGGCCGCCGGCCCCAATACGCAGCTGGCCCAGAACATCGTGGCATCCTACGTGGCCGGCTCCCGCTTCTTTGAGCTCAAGACCGTTCAGGTTATGGACGGCGAGGAGCTTTCCAAGTGTGTGAACAAACCCTGCATCGTGGCGCAGGACGAGTGCTACAACTGTGAGTGGTCGACCGAGCTCGAGGTTCCGCAGGCCTTTGCCGAGTACGTGAAGGCATGGTTTGCCTGCCACCTCATCGCTCGCGAGTACGGCCTGGGTAGCCCGGACGGCTTTGTCTTTAACATGTCCGTGGGCTATGACCTGGAGGGTATCAAGAGCCCCAAGGTCGACGCCTACATCGAGGGCATGAAGGACGCCAGCGGCTCTGACGTCTGGAACGAGTGCCGTGCCTGGGCGCTCGCCAACCTGGACAAGTTTGAGCATGTCGATGCCGCGTTTGTCGAGTCCATCCCGGCACGCGTTTCCAACTCCATCACCGAGTCTACCCCTGTCTCTTATACACATCTGACGCTGCCGACGACTTAATAGGTGTAGA
>UQSK01000020.1 GCA_900543605.1 uncultured Collinsella sp. | reverse complement strand
GGCCGCCGCGAGGACCGCGGTCCTCGTCCAGGCCCATGGCGACGAGCGGAGCGATAACCTTATCGAGGGCAGCCATCAGCTCGGTGGCCTCCTCGTAAGAAAGCTCGGGCAGGAGCTTCTCCTTCTTGTTGGCAAGCTCGACCAGGCCCTCAGCGGCATCCTCGGCAGCGAAGACGACGATCTTGCGCATATCGCCCTCGGCGTCGTCGATGCGGCCGACCAGATCGGCAGCCTCGGCCTCGGCCATCAGGCCATCGAGCTCACGAAGGCGCATGCCCAGCAGGTCGGACATTTCCTTCTGCTCCATCTTGGGCTTGAGGTCAAGAAGCTTGATGGCGCGCTCGATGTTCGCCATGCGCTCGGCCTTGGCCTCCTCCTCCTTGGAAATAGCAAAGCGACGGCTACGCAGCAGGCGGGCGGCCTTCTGCATCTTGTCCATCAGCTCTTCGTCATCGTAATCAACGGCGGCCTCGGCAACCTCGGCCTCCTCCTCGGCGGAAACCTCGTCAGCAGCCTCAACCTCGGCAGCTTCGGTCTCCACGGTCTCGACTGCCTCGACCTCGGCAGCCATGGTCTCGTTCTCGGTCTCGTTCATGATCTCTTCGTTCTCAGACATGAGACTCCTTCTTGGCCCTCTCGGGCATCATCGCCCCATTCGCGGGGCCCGTCGCGCACTCTTTGCGCTTTAAACATTCATGCCTCTCGGCAAAACGTCCATTAGTTTATGGTGTCGCCATTCAATCTAGCTGCAGAATCTATGTGCACACATTAATGCGACATGTGCGACTCGCGACGAGCGTACACAACCGATACCACAAATCCGACCACGGCAATTACAGCCGCCACACGCACGGCTGCCGCAAATCCAATCGCCTGGGCAACGTCGGTCGCAACGCCAGCGGCGCCGGCAGTCGCCGCAGAACTCGAGAGCAGGCCGATAAACAGCGACGGGCCAAACGATGCGCCAATCATGTTCCACGTGTTGAGCAATGCCGTTCCGTGAGGATGCTCGGCGACAGGCAGCGTCTCCAAGCCGGCCGTTTGCGAGGGGCTCAGCACCAAACCGACTCCGGCATACACCACAACGGTCAGCGCCACGACGACGCCGATATTCATGCTTGCGGCCGTCATCGAGATTGCAGTCTGCCCCACAGCAATCAGGGCAAAGCCGACCGGCAGCAGCGGCCATGCGCCACGGGCGTCCATCACGCGTCCGCCCACAATCGAGGTCACGGCATTGCAGGCAATCGCCGGCAAAATGAGCAAGCCCGCAACAAGTGCGGTCATGCCGTATGCGCCCTCAAAATAGAGCGGCAACAAAACGCTCATCGAGAACGTCGTCATCATCGATACCACCACAAGCAAGCACGCAGGCCAAAAACGAACGCTCGCCATGGGACGCACGTTAAGCACCGGATGCTCGAGCTTGAGCTGGCGGGCCGCAAACAGGCCGAGCAGCACCATGGCGGCGAAGAGCGTCACGATGCCGGCAATCAGATTGGTCGAGAACTCGCCTACGGAATACACAAATGCCGTAATACCGGCAGCGAGCAAAACCACCGACAGATTATCAAGCGTGGTATTCGAACGCTCTCCGACATTCTGGACAAGCTTTACGCCCGCCGCAGCGACCACAATGCCGCCCACCAGCGGCACTACGAACACCGCCCTCCAGCCAAACAACGTGCACATAAGACCGCTGATCACGGGCCCAAACGCCGGCCCCAGCGTAATGCAGGCACCGCCCAGGCTCAGATACAAACCGAGCTTCTCGCGCGGGGCGCAAGACAGTACCACGTTCATCATGAGCGGAAACAAGATGCCCGATCCCGCAGCCTGCAGGATACGGCTCGGCAGCAAAACGCTAAACGACGGAGCGACCAGGCACAGGACTTCGCCGGCGACCATGCATCCGCTTGCGAAAAACAGCAGCTTGCGCGTCGAGAAACGACCGGACAGAAAGGCCATGATGGCCGTAAAGATCGACGTCACGATCATGTAGCCCGAAACGAGCCACTGCGCCGTGGTGGCACTCACCGAAAAGGCCGCCATAATGTCGTGCAGCGCCACGTTAATGATGTTCTCGTTAAACGCGGCAACAAAGGCTGCGATATACATTACGGCGAGAAGCGCCGCAGTGGCCGATGGCGTTACTTGAACTTGTTGCTGAGATTTGCTCCCCATGCATTTCCTTCCTCTTGGAACGACAGTCGCATCGCCCCAGAGGAACAGTCCAGGGCGAAAAATGAGCCCTAGACTTACGCCAGACGCCGTACACGACGAGTCTGGCAACATGGTCCAACGTCGAAAGATTGTAACGCGGACGCGTAGCTTTCCTTCCGCGCTATTATTAAAAGTCCACGAAAGCATAAGACACGAGGAGCCCGCCATGATTAAGCCCATCATGAAATCCGAGTTCTTTTTGCGCCTGCCTTCCGAAGACGCGGGACCCGACGATGCCGCGACCGGGCAAGACCTCCTGGATACGCTCCACGAGCATGAGCACGAGTGCGTGGGCCTCGCCGCCAACATGATCGGCGTGCGCAAACGCATCATCTGCGTAAAGGACGGCAACAGGGCGCTCCTGATGTACAACCCGCAAATTCTTGAGCAGGTCAATGCCTATCAAACGAGCGAAGGATGCCTCTCGCTCGTCGGAGAGCGTCCCTGTACCCGCTATCGCCGCATTAAGGTTGAGTATTTGGACGAGAACTTCGTCCACCGCATCAAGAACTTCTCGGGCTACACCGCCGAGATCATCCAGCACGAAATCGACCACTGCAACGGGATTGTTATTTAGTTCCGCTGTTCTACCGAACGGCGGACCGCTTGACGCTGCGCGAGCCGCATTCACGCCAATCTGACGTTCAATTTCGAGGGCGCGACCAGAAGGTCAGCGCCCTCTCATTTCACGTCACCTTGGCACAAATGCGGCTCGCTCGCTGTCATATGTCTATCCTGCGACGCCTCGATTCTTACGGCGGCAGATACCCAATCCCCTACGACTGGCGGTAATGGTCAAAGAAGTCGGCGAGGTCTTCGAGCGACTCTTTGAGTACTTCCATGCGCGGCAGGTACACGATACGGAAGTGGTCGGGCTCGGCCCAGTTAAAGCCGCCGCCGCGCGTGATCAGGATTTTCTTCTCGTGCAGCAGGTCGAGGGCGAACTGCTCGTCATCGGTGATGTTGAACTTCTTCACATCCATCTTGGGGAAGATGTAGAACGCTGCACGCGGCTTAACCACCGAGATGCCGTCAATCTTGTTGAGCGCCTCATACACAAAGTTGCGCTGCTCGTAGACACGGCCGCCGGGACGGATGTAGTCGTTAACCGACTGATGGCCGCCGAGCGCCGTCTGGACGATCGACTGAGCCGGCACGTTGGAGCACAGGCGCATGTTGGAGAGCATGTTGATGCCCATGATGAAGTCGCTCATACAGCGCTGGTTGCCCGAAAGCACCATCCAGCCAATACGATAGCCCGCGATCATGTGCGACTTGGAAAGGCCGCTAAAGGTGACGCAGGGCAGATCGGGAGCGAGCGAGGCAATCGAGACGTGCTCGTAGCCGTCCATGCACAGACGGTCGTAGATCTCGTCGGCAAAGATCATGAGCTGGTGCCTGCGCGCAACCTCGACGATGCCCTCGAGCACCTCGCGCGGATAGACCGAGCCCGTGGGGTTGTTGGGGTTGATGATGACGAGGGCCTTGGTCGCGCTCGTGATCTTGGACTCCATATCCTCCAGGTCGGGATACCAATCCGCCTGCTCATCGCACAGATAGTGCACGGGATGGCCGCCGGCAAGGGTTGCGCACGCCGTCCAGAGCGGATAGTCGGGGCTGGGGATCAGAATCTCGTCGCCATTGTCGAGCAGCGCGTTCATCGAAAGCTGAATGAGCTCGGACACGCCGTTGCCCGTGTAGATATGCTCCATCTGAACATTGGGCAGGCCTTTGATCTGGGAGTACTGCATGATCGCCTTGCGCGCAGAGAACAGGCCGCGCGAGTTGGAATAGCCTTCGCAGTCGGGCAGCTGCTGACGCATATCCTTGATGACCTCGTCGGGCGTGCGGAAACCGAAGGGCGCCGGGTTGCCGATATTGAGCTTGAGGATGCGCTCGCCCTCGTCCTCCATACGGGCAGCCTCGTCGACGACGGGACCGCGCACATCATACAGGACGTTATCAAGCTTGGTGGATTTAGAAAAAGTACGCATGGTGGTGCTCCTTGGAATTTGAGCTGAGGGATGGGGTTCGGGCTTGGAAACGTTACGGGGCGATGATGCCTCGCCTTGATCGGCGTCACCGGCAAGCAGCCAGGTAACATCGACCTCCAAAATGCGGGCGAGCAGCTCTGCCACATCGCGCCGCGGAATCGTCTTGCCGCTCACATATTGGCTCATCTGACTCTTGCCGAGTTTTTTGCCGAGCATCTCCGATGCGCGGATTACATCCGACTGGCGAACGTCGCGATCGGACATGGTCTGTCGCAGGCGATCGCTAAACGTCTCTTGGGCCACTAGAACCTCCTTGCTGGCAAAGTTCAATTTATAGAACACGAATTGAACCTGAGTTCAATTTAGGCAGCAGTATAGCGCGGCGCATTATCCGGAAGTTCAATTTCACAAGAAAATGTACCGAACCCCGAGAATTGTCCCAAAGCGGACAATGACGTGTACACGTTTAGAGGTATTCAAGGAATCGAGCGGCCGCGAGCGAAACGTCAGCGGTGCGGTATATGGCGTTGATCTGCCGATGGGGATGCCCCTCGAGCGGACGCACGGCGACATCGAACTGGCAGCGCCGCAAGATGAGCGCCGGAAGAATGCTCACGCCCAGGCCGTCCTCGACCATAGCCATAATCGCATAGTCATCCCAGGTCGACAGCTTAGAACGCACCGCCAGGCCCGCGCGGCGAAACAGCGGCGTAATCTCGTCGTCGCTACCGCGTTCCAGCAGAATAAACTGCTCGTTTGCCAAATCGGCAAGGGAAACGACCTCCGCGGTGGCAAGCGAGGAGTCCGCTGGCACCACGGCCATCAGCTCGTCTTGCACCAACGGCCGCGACGCCATGCCGGTGCCGCGTGGCTCGCGCGGGATAAAGCCCAGGTCGCAGCGGCCTTCCGCCACCCATTGCTCAATCTCTGAGTAATCACCCATCAGCAGCTCGTAATCGACATCCGGGTGATCGGCGCGAAACCGCGCGATCACCGGCGGCAACACATGGGTCGCCACACTCGAAAACGTACCGATACAGATCTTGCCACGCATGAGCCCTCGCATCTCGTCCACGCGTCGCTGCAAGCGAGTGAATTCCTCGCAGAGCGCCTCGACTGCCGGCATGACCTGCCGCCCGTCGGCAGAAAGCACTACGCCCTCGCGGCTTCTATCGAGCACTTTAAAGCCCCAGTCGGCCTCGAGATCGGCCACCATACGGCTCACGCCCGACTGCGAATAGCTTAGCCGCTCGGCGGCGCGCGTAAAACTGCCGGCGCGTACGGTCTCGAGCAGCACCTGCATCTTTTGAATATTCGTTTCCACGGCACCCCTCCACCTTTGCATGATTTTTTCTCATGCTATCCATGCATTATATTCGCTTTTCTTCTAAAGCCAGTTCACCCATAGTGAACATGCTCGGATATAGAGGGGATGTCAGCGCATGAACAACGGACTGTTTACGTACTTAGCAGCATTGCTATTGTTTGGTTCCAACGGCATCATCGCCGCTGCCATCGCGCTGCCGAGCTCCGATATCGTGCTACTACGCACGTTTTTGGGCGCACTCTCGCTTGTCACCGTCCTCGCCATCACCCAACGCCATAAGTTGCAGGCGCCATCTCGCCCCCGCGAAGCCGCAGCCCTCCTCCTCTCGGGAGCCGCACTGGGCGCCAGCTGGATTTTTCTATTCCGCGCCTACCAGACGATCGGCGTCGGCGTATCCTCGCTGCTGTACTACTGCGGCCCTATCATTGTCATGGCGCTCTCCCCGCTCATCTTTGGCGAAAAGCTGACCGGTGGCAAAATCGCCGGGTTTATCGCCGTCGCCTGCGGCGCTTTTCTCATTGCAGCGCAAGGTTTAGGCGGCAACATGCCCATTGCGGGCATCGTCTGCGGCATCGCCTCGGCATTTTGCTATGCACTGATGGTCATCGCCAGCAAGGGTGCGCCGCACATCGAGGGTCTCGAGAACTCCGCGCTCCAGGTGAGCGCCGCCTTTGTGACCGCGCTGGTCCTCACGCTCATCACGCAGGGCGCTCCCTCATTCCTGTCCGCCGGCGTCGCCGCCGGCATCGATTGGCGCGCCGTTGCCATGCTCGGCATTGTCAACACCGGCATTGGCTGCCTGCTCTACTTTAGTGCTGTCGCCAAGCTGCCCGTCCAGACCGTCGCGGTCGTCGGCTACCTCGAGCCGCTTTCGGCCGTCGTGTTCTCGGCCGTCCTTTTAGGCGAAGCCATAACACCGGTCCGTCTGATGGGTGCCGCACTTATCATCGGCGGCGCGCTCTTTTGCGAACTCGTCGGCAAACGCGCAAGCGCCAAGGCTGGCATCGCCCAAGCGGCACGCGCCTAACGGCCCCTCTTTAGCTCAAAGCAGGAACGCATCCGCGGTTATCACATTGCAGCAAACCACACAGACGGAAGTGCCCCAGCTCTGAAATGCTACCTGCGTACATGAATAATCCTCAGATGGGGATTATTGTCTAAAACACCCCGATGTGCCAAACTGCTCTTATATGTATAAAGATGGCATAAAGGCCTACTGCTCGTGGCAGAGGCCAGATGTCCAAGGGAGTCCACGTGGCACACAACGAACTGGAGGCAAGCCTCCAAGACCAGCGTAGTCAAGGCGGGCATGGAGCCATTCCCCTCTCCGCTGGCATGCTGCTCGTTACGCTCGGCGTCGTCTACGGCGACATCGGCACGAGCCCCATGTACACCATGAAATCAATCGTCGCCAACAACGGCGGCATCGGCACCGTCAGCGAGGACATGATCTTGGGCGCGCTCTCGCTCGTCATCTGGACCATGACGCTCGTGACCACGATCAAGTACGTGGTAATCGCCATGAAGGCCGACAACCACAACGAAGGCGGCATCTTCGCCCTGTTCAGCCTCGTACGCAAGGTGGCGCCGTGGCTGATTCTGCCCGCCATGATCGGCGGCGCAGCGCTGCTCGCCGACGGCATCCTCACCCCTGCGGTCACGGTCACCACAGCCATTGAGGGCCTGCGCACCATCGAGTGGGGCCACGCGCTGCTGGGCGACGGCCAGACCAATGTGATCATCATCACCATCATCATTATCTGCGGTCTGTTTGCCATGCAGCGCGCCGGCACCTCGTCAATCGGCAAGCTCTTCGGTCCGCTCATGACGCTATGGTTCCTGTTCCTGGCGGGCGCCGGCTTGTTCAACATGCTCGGCAACCTGTCCATCTTGCGCGCACTCAACCCCATCCGCGGCATCATGTTCCTGTTCTCGCCCATCAACCACTCGGGCATCATGGTGCTCGGCTTTGTCTTTCTGTCGACGACCGGCGCCGAGGCGCTCTATTCGGACATGGGTCACGTGGGCAAGGCTAACATTTACGCATCATGGCCGTTCGTAAAGGCGGCGCTTATCCTCAACTATCTGGGGCAGGGCGCTTGGCTGCTTGCCAACAATTCCAATCCCCAGATGCTCGCGATGGACATCGTCAACCCGTTCTATATGATGCTCCCCGAGCCCCTGCGCCCCTTTGCCATCGTGCTTTCGGCCGTGGCGGCCATCATCGCCTCGCAGGCGCTCATCACCGGCTCGTTCTCGCTGGTATCCGAGGCAACGCGCCTCAACCTTATGCCGCACCTGCGCATCCACTACCCCAGCGACACCAAGGGCCAGCTCTATATTCCGCTCGTCAACAACATCATGTGGGTCGGCTGCATCTTCATCGTGCTGCTATTCCAAAACTCTGAGCGCATGGAAAGCGCCTATGGCCTCGCCATCACCGTGACCATGCTCATGACCACGACGCTTTTGACGAGCTATATCGCCGGCATTCTCAAGCACAAGCTGGGTGCCTGCGTCTTCGCCCTGCTCTTTGGTGCCATTGAGCTGTGCTTCTTCGCCTCGTGCCTCACCATGTTCTTTGACGGCGGCTACGTCATGATCTTCCTGGCCGCGCTGCTGTTTGGCCTTATGTATGTGTGGCGTCGCGGCACCGCCATCGAGCGCACGCAGACGATCCTGTTGCCCGTCTCCAAGTACATCGATCAGCTCAACCGCCTGCGCAACGACGAGACCTACCCCGTGCTCGCTGACAATCTGGTATTTCTCACCAACAGCCCCGACCCGCTCACGCTCGACCGCGACGTGCTCTATTCCATCCTGGACAAGCACCCCAAGCGCGCCAAGGCATATTGGTTCATCAACGTGCACGTTACCGACGAGCCCTATACGCATGAGTATTCCGTTGAGACCTTTGGCACAGACTTCCTGTTCCGCGTGCGCTTGGACCTGGGCTTTAAGGTCAATCAGCGCATCAACGCCTACCTGCGCCAGATCGTTGGCGACCTGATGGCATCGGGTGAGTTGCCGCCGCAGCATCACACCTACTCTATCTACGAGACACGCGGCAACGTGGGCGACTTCCGTTTTTGCATGCTGCGCAAGATGCTTGCCCCCGAAACGGACATCAACCGCAACGACCACCGTGTGATGGCCATCAAGTACGCCGTCCGCCGCGCCTGCGGAAGCCCGGCACGTTGGTACGGTCTCGAGAACTCGGCCATCATCATTGAGTACGTACCGCTCTTTGCCCGCATGCGTCCGGCAGTCAAACTCATTCGCACCCAGGTGCCGCTCGAGATCCTGATCGAAGAGGCCGAGGAAATGGAAGTCGACATCTTCTCGGACGACCTGGTCAACGGCAACGAAGCCGGTAAGGACATGAACGTCGATCCCACCGAGTTGCTCGAGAGCGTCGCCGATACGCCCGAACAGCAACAGCTCGACGGTCTCGAGATCGAACAGCTCAACGACGCCAACTTCTAGCGACGTCACAAATCGACGACAGCGGCCCTGCACCTCACGGAAGATGCAGGGCCGCTTTGCATTGCAGTAAAGCTAGCGGCTACGAACGACGCGGCTCGGGAACCACGAGCCTATCGGGGCTCGCGCCCTCGGCATCCATCAGGCTCACGTAGCGAATCGACGGATCCCCATACATCGCGTAGTAATAATTGCCCGTGCGCGCGCTAAAGCATCCGGTGTAGATAGTCTTCTCGAACTTGCCATCGCCCATCCTGGACGCTCCCTCGATCATCACCACGCCCTCGAGCGAGCGGAACATGCGAACGACGTTTTCGGTCTCGCTCTCCTTTTGCGGGTAATTGGCATTGAGGTACGCCGCCTTTACAAAACGGCTCGGCGAATAGCAGTCACCCGGAATGCCGCGCATGCCGGCACCGGCTCCATAGGGCTTGAGCTCGGCGCCACGCCATGTCGCCGTCTGCGGAAAATCGCTTGTGGCGGTGATATAGGTGCGTAGGTTTTCCATATGCCACGGGAAGGTCGGCTGATTGGCAAGGGTGTCGACCGGATCGTCGTATACATGCAGGCCGTCAGCCATCATCTCGACCACGATGCTGCGCTGGCTGTCGCCGATAATCCAATGGAGCAGTGACACGCCCAGCCCCTCTCCGGCAGATTTGGCGACAATCACCGTGTCGCGCAGCGCGGCCTCGACCTCATCGACCGTCGAGAACGTCGCTGCCACCCACAGGGGAAACTCATAGGCCGCGATATTGGTCTTGCCGTCGACAGGGCCCTCGGCATACTCGGCATAACCCGGGAAATTGAGACCCGCCACGGCGAGGCCCGCATCGTTGCCGCAATCGAAGAACATAGGGTAGTTCCTGTAATCGATGCACATACCGATCACCGCGTGCGCCGCTGTCGCGTCGTCGATAAACGAATACGGAATGTGAAACCCGCGCGGCATCACGCGAACCTGTTGGCCGTAGTCAAAGCTCCAGTCGAGATTGCGGCCCAGATACATGTGGCCAGAATTATCGGTAAATCGAATACTCGTACACATAGCGCCTCCTAGCTTTACGTTCTTGCTAATTTCATTGTCTCCAAACAAAAAGGCGCTAAACACAAAAGCCCGGACATGACAACAATGTCACGCCCGGGCCAAAGCACCGGTTCAATCCCCAATCAAATCGTCCTAGACGAGTTTACCGAGACAGTGATCAATCATGTGTTGAACCATCTGCGCCTCAAAGCCGACGAAGTCCTGCTTGCGCTCGCGCATCTTGCCGTCGACGATCACGTCATAAGCGACCTTGCACTTGATGTAGCGCGTGGACTTGGTGACCTCCTCGTGCGTCAGGCAGCTCTCCTCCATCTTGCTGGCGCCCAGGCCAAACACCAGACGGGGGTTGTAGAGCACGTGGGGCTCGCCGGCATCGTCCAGGTAGACGCAAACCTTCTTGGTAACGCCAATCTGGTTGGCGGCAAGGCAGCCGGCATCGTCGAGCGACTTGATGGTATCGATCAGGTCCTGAGCAACCGACTCGTCCTCGACGGTCGCAACCTCGCAACGCTGAGACAGAATAGCCTCGTCGTGACAGAGCTCTTTAATCATACGTTCCTCCATAGGGGTCGTTGTAACCGCTTAAGTATACGGTACCCACACATTTTCATGCGAAAAATACCGTCCGTCTGCTACAAAGCGCCGAACATCAACATGCGAGGAACAACAGCGTCGTAAAGGGGCTATAGTGGGTGAGTTCGTGTCAATCGGCCTAAACTCGGGGCCGAACAAGGAAAGGGTATGCATGGACGAACTATTTCACGTCAGTGAGCGCAAGTCCACAATCGGGACCGAACTTCGCGCTGGACTGACAACATTCCTGGCGATGGCCTACATCATCGCCGTCAACCCTGCGGTGCTCTCGGGCGCCGGCATCGATGCGGGAGCGCTCGCCTGCGCCACCTGCCTGGGCGCCGGCATCATGACCATCTGCATGGGCATCTTCGCCAACCGCCCGCTCGCCTGCGCATCGGGCTTAGGCGTCAACGCGATGATCGCTGGAATCACCACCACCGTCTGCGGCGGTGACTGGCACGTGGCCATGAGCGTCATCTTCCTTGAGGGCGTCGTCATCTTGCTGCTCGTGCTTTGTGGCCTGCGCGAGGCCATCATGGACGCCATCCCGGTTGTCCTGCGTCACGCCATCTCGGTGGGTCTGGGCCTGTTCATCGCCATGATTGGCCTGTGCGATGCCGGCATTATCACCGCTGGCGCCGGTACACTCGTCGGTCTGGGCGACATCACCTCCCCCACCTTCATCGTCGGCATCATCTCCATCCTGGTGACAGTCGCCCTCGCCTGCCGCAACGTCCCCGGCTCGCTGCTCATCGGCATCGTCGTCGCCGTCATCGCCGGTATCCCCCTAGGTGTGACCCAGGCTCCGACCGGTATCATCGCCCCGCTCGATTTCTCGAGCATCGGTGGCCCCATCGCCGACGCCGGCGGCGTGCCCGCCATCGTCAAGGTCCTTACCGACCCCGCGCTCCTCGTCATCTCGTTCTCGCTGCTCATGAGTGACTTCTTCGACACCATGGGCACCGCGATGGCCGTGGCCAAGCAGGGCGAGTTCCTCACCGACGACGGCAACGTCGAGAATATCAAGGAGATTCTGATCGTCGACTCCGCCGCCGCCGCTGTGGGCGGTTTCATGGGCGTCTCCTCCATCACCACCTTCGTCGAGTCCACCTCTGGTGCTGCCGACGGTGGCCGCACGGGCCTCACCTCCGTCACCACCGGCGTGCTGTTCATTCTCGCCGCGTTCTTCTCCCCCATCGTCACCATCGTTTCCAGCGCCGCCACCTGCGGTGCTCTGGTCTACGTCGGCTACCTCATGATGAGCGAGGCCTCCGAGATCGACTGGTCCGACGTGTCTCAGGGTTTCCCGGCGTTCATGATTGTCGCCGGCGTGCCCTTCACCTACTCCATCTCTGCCGGCATTGGCCTGGGCTTTATCGCCTACGTGATCGTCGCGCTCTTTAAGGGCGAGGCCTCCAAGATCAAGCCGCTCATGTGGATCGCAGCCCTTGCCTTCCTTGTCTACTTCTTTGTAGCGTAGCGGCAAAGCTGCCAAAGCAGAACACCAAAGCGCGGGGTCGCATCGAGCGGCTCCGCGCTTTTCTTTTAAAGCCAGGCAACGCACGGACGCGCGATGTATTGCTTCCCAAGTTTTGGACATTTTGCCCTCCAAACGGCACTACCGCAGGCTACATCCTGCAGATACGCTGAATCTAGTCGTATAGGCCCTATGAGAACGGGAGCAACCATGGCAGCCTTGTTCACGACCCCCAAACGCAATGACACTACCGCCGGAACCCATGTTGCCGAACCCGACGTTCGCCGTCGCATAGGACTTGCGCACGGCAGCTGGCGCCGCGTGACGCGCCGCATCGTCTCGGGCGCCGTGTGCGCGCTCACGGTGAGCTCGCTGCTCATGCCGAGCGTCTCGCTCGCAGCGGAATGGGTCAAGGTCGGCGGCAACAAGTACAACACCGCGGCGAGCGACGAGGCCGGTACCTGGTCGTGGGACGGCGCCGACGACTTGAAGCTCAACAACTATAACGGCGGCGAGATCCAGGCCGCAGGCAAGCTCAACGTGAATTACTCGGGAACCAACATCGTCGCTGCCGAATGGATCGAAAGCATCAACGTTTCTCATGGCACTAACGAGAATGCCGAACTCAATATCCAAGGCGACGAGGGCGGCACGCTCAGCGTGACATCTACTGAGGACGCTATCCTCTCCACGGGTAATATCAACATCGACGGAGCCGGATCCGTCAACGCCACGAGCACTGGGTTTGATGCCATCAATGCCGGAGGTGATCTCGCTATCAAAGGTTCGGGCAACGTCAACGCCACGGGTGCATCGGATGGCATCAGGGCAAACGGCAATATCACGATTGACGACAGCGGAGCCGTCACCGCCAGGGCTACCAAGGACAAGGGTATTGGAGCCGACAAGAACCTCACCATCAAGGGTGGCGGGACGGTCGAGGCAAGCTCAGCCGATGGTGAGGCCCTTTGGAGCGGCGGCAATATCAACATCTCGGACGGCAGCCAGGTCAAGGCAAGCTCCAAGGAAACTCTTGCCGTCGACGCTGAGGGCAGTCTCACGATCACGAACGCCTCCCTTAATGCAAGCAGTGCTAAATATGGCGTCTATGGCTACAAGGGCATTACGCTCGACCACGCGACCGTGACGGTCCGCACAAGCGCGAGCGGCGGCCAGGCCATCGCCCTCATCACTGACGGGGGCGACATCGACATCAAGAACGGCTCCACCGTGGACGCGTTTGCGGAAGGCGAGGTTTCGGCTGCATTCTCCACCAGAAACGATCGACCCAACGAGAAGGGCGGCCACATCTACATCAGCGACTCCGTTGTCAAGGCCATAGCCCGCTATGTCGAGAACGGCGACGGCCCCATCCCCTACAGCGAAAACCAAGATGGCGAGACGAGGCGCGAACCCCAAGGCGAGAACATCGGCATCATCGCCCAGACCAGCGAGGGCGTCACACCCGCAGTCATCTCGATCATCCGCAGCAAGGTAACGGCCGAAGGAGATACAGCGGCAATCTTTGCCCGTGCCATGAGCGCTGACGGCAAGACAATCGGCACCATCAAGATTGAGAACGCCGCCATCCAGACGCCCGAAGGCGGCAAGGTCATTGACTATCGCAAGCTCCGTGACGGCATCTACGAGGCAGGCCAGGCCATCGGCACGGGCGACGCCACGGTCGACTCCCTCTATATCAAAGCAGTCGCCAAAAGTACGACCATCGCACCTCCCGAGGTAGCCAAGCCGGAAGACCCCAAGCCCGACGAGACCAAGCCCGCAGAAAGCAAGCCCGCGGAGTCCAAACAGAACCCCAAGCCTGAGGGCTCAAAGCCGACCAAGGCCGTTGCGGCTTCAACCACGAAAGCCAAGACTACCGGCGTGCTCGCGGCAACCGGCGACACCTCGGGTGCGGCCATCGTGGCAACCGTCCTTGCGGGAACAGCCGCTATCGCCGCAGGCACCATGGCGAGCCGTAAGCGTTCTTAAACGCCTCTGCGCACATGGCAGCTCCCGCGAAGGCCCCGAGCCCCAGCACCGTTTAACAACGCCACCGCCGAGCTCCCCTCCGGCGGTGGCGTTTTCCATATGAGTCCGCAGGGGATGCACGAGATTGTCTTTGGTCTAGCCCAACCGGCATACGCTGGCGTGCGACAATTGGGGCTGCCGATATCACAACACTGAGAGAAGCCCGTCATGGAAGCGCATCAAAAGCAGATAACCGTTTATTCGAATCATACGGAAAGCGCGCCTGTCATCTACCTTCCTGTGGTCGTGGGCGACGGCAGCGAGGTTTATAAGTGTTGCCGAGAGCTCGACTGTCCGCCATTCGCCCTCGTCACCATTGGCGGGCTCGATTGGAATCGCGAGCTGAGCCCCTGGGCATGCGACGGGACCGTACGCGATGCCGAGCCTTTCGGCGGCCAAGCTGCCGATTTTCTTGATGAGCTGCTGAATCAGATAATCCCCCAGGTCGAGTCGTCGCTTCCTCAGCCGCCCACCTGGCGCGGCATTGCCGGTTACTCGCTCGCGGGCCTCTTCGCACTCTGGTCCCTCTGGCAAACCGACGCCTTTGACCGCGCCGCGAGCGCATCGGGGTCGCTATGGTTTCCCGACTTTGTCGACCGTGCCAGCACGGCCCCTTTTGCCGGCAGCCCGCAAGCCGTCTACCTGTCACTCGGCAAAAAGGAAACCAAGACGCCCAACCGCATGATGCGGCATGTACTCGACGACACACGCGCGATGGAAGCGTTGCTCGTCGAGCGCGGCATTCCAACAACGCTGGAGCTCAACCCCGGCAATCACTTTGCCCAAACCGACTTACGCATGGCCCGCGGCATCCACTGGATACTGACACATTAAAAATGGTGCCCACACGCATATACGCATGGGCACCATATCTTGTTTTAGCTGAACGCAGCTGCTACTCAGCAGCCTCCTCAAGCTCGGAGACATCAAACTCAAAGTCGTTACCCGGCAGGATGGCGTTGAGCACAATGCCCACCAGTGAGCCCACGGCAATGCCGGACAGCGAAATGGTCACGCCGCCCAGCTCCAACACAATGGCGCCGGCGGTGCTGTACGCGATGCCGAGCGAAAGCACGAGCACCAGCGCGGCAACCAGCACGTTGCGGTTGTTCTGGAAATCGACCTGGTTCTCGATGAGGTTGCGCACGCCTACGGCACTGATCATGCCGTAGAGCACAAGCGACACGCCGCCGATTACACACGCCGGCATGGCGGCAATCACGGCAGCGAACTTGGGGCAGAACGAAAGCACGATAGCGCAGCACGCGGCAATGCGAATCACGCGCGGGTCAAACACACGCGTCAGGGCAAGCACACCGGTGTTCTCGCCATACGTGGTGTTGGCCGGAGCGCCAAAGAGCGAAGCCAGAATCGTGGCGAGTCCATCGCCGAGCAGTGTGCGATGCAAGCCGGGATCGGCGATGTAGTTGCGCTCACAGGTGGAGCCAATAGCGGAGATATCACCGATATGCTCGATCATGGTTGCAAAGGCCAACGGCATGATGGTGATGATAGCCGTCGTGGCAAGGCCGCTATCGAACTGCGGGCCAAAGAGCGCAAAGACGGTGTTGTCCCACTCGACGGGCAAACCAACCCAGGGAGCGGCTGCGACGCCAGTAAAGTCGACCTCGCCCAGCGCAGTCGCAACGGCATAGCTCACCGCAACGCCCAGCAGGATCGGCACGATCTTGACCATGCCGCGGCCCCAGATGTTGCAGATGACGATCACTGCCACGGCGATAACGGCGACGAGCCAATTGGTCTGGCAGTTAGCAATAGCGGAGCTTGCCAGGATCAGACCGATGGAAATGACGATAGGGCCCGTCACCACCGGCGGGAAGAAGCGCATGACGCGCTTGGCACCAAAGGCGCGGAACAGGGCCGCCAGCACCGGATAGAGTAGACCGGCGCAGGCTACGCCCAGGCAGGCGTAGGGCAATAGCTCGGCCTCGCCGTTGGGCGCGATTGCGGCATAGCCTGCGATAAAGGCAAACGATGAGCCCAAAAATGCCGGCACCTTACCGCGCGACAAGAAGTGGAACAGCAGCGTGCCCAAGCCGGCAAACAAAAGCGTCGCCGAAACCGAGAGACCGGTGAGCACGGGCACCAGCACGGTGGCGCCAAACATGGCAAACAGGTGCTGCAGACCGAGCAGGAACATGCGCGGGCGGCCAAGCGACGATGCATCGTAGATGGCATCGGTGACGGCGGGCGTCGAAGACTGGGACATGGATGTCCTTTCGAATGGAAGGGTGATCGGGCATATCGGATAACCTGCCCGAACGATACGATCCGAACCATTGTACGCGATACGCCATGTCTCGCACGCGCCGCCACCTGCGAACGTTACCGTTATTTCCAAACGCGCTCGGCAACGCGCTTGACCAGCGCGATCTTTGCCCATTGCTCGTCCTCGGTCAGCTTGTTGCCAATCTCGCAGCTGGCAAAGCCGCACTGGGGCGACAGATACAGGTTCTCGAGCGGAACATACCTTGCGGCCTCGTGAATACGCTCGACGATGGCATCCTCGTCCTCAAGCTCAGCGGCCTTGGTGGTCACCAGGCCCAACACGACCTTCTTGCCGGGGGCAACATACTTCAGCGGCTCAAAACCGCCGGCGCGCGGCGTATCGAACTCCAGGTAAAATGCGTCGACATCCTCGTTTGCGAACAGGTACGGCGCGATGGGGTCGTAGCCGCCCTCGAAGGCATAGGTAGAGTGGTAGTTACCGCGGCACACGTGCGTGTTAATGATCAGGTCATCGGGCTTGCCCTCGATGGCGGCGTTGTTGAGCGCCACGCCCAGCTCGCTTACCTTTTGCAGATCAACCGGGCTCATTCCGGTCTTGGACACAAAGTCGGTATCGCAATAGATGCCCCAGGTGCAGTCATCAAACTGGATGTTGCGGCAGCCTGCAGCGTACAGGTCGGCGATCACCGTGCGATAAGCGGCTGCAATGGCGTCGGCAAGCTCCTCATCGGTCTTATAGACAGCGCGCAGGCTCTCCTGCTGGCCGTCGCAGCGATCGAGCGTGACCTCAGAGAACGTCTGGATAGGCGCCGGGATGGTCTGGCGTGCAACGCGGCCCTCGCCCTCAAGTGCCTTGACAAACTTGAAGTGCTCGACGAAGGGGTGGCTCTCGCCGCTGATGGAGCCGGTCACCACGGCGGTATCGGCCGTCGTCTCCTCATCATGGAACATATAACCCGTACGCGAGGTACGGCGCTCAATGCCATTGAGGCCCCACATAAAGTCGAGGTGCCAGTAACTTCGGCGGAACTCGCCATCGGTGATGACCTGCAGGCCGGCGGCCTTCTGCTTGGCCACCAAATCGCGAATGGCGTCGTCCTCGACGGCCTTAAGACCGGCGGCGTCGAGTTTGCCCGCAGAGTAGTCGGTACGGGCGTCCTTCACGGCCTGCGGACGAAGAAAGCTGCCGACGATATCGACGCGAAACGGCGCGTTCGGTTGAATCGAAGCACTCATAGATATCTCCCTTTGCATTGGTTGCTTTGCTGGGACAGAGTATGAGCGCTCATGTGGTCATCGTAAAATATATGTTTATAACAGTTTGATATAGATGATTCCTATATCAGTTTGGACTGCCGTAAAGAGATTTGACCCGTGCAGAACGCAGCAGTCTAGATATGCTGACGAATCGCGTCGATATAGGCCTGCCCATAGCGCGTGAGTGTCGTGTTCTTGCGCGTGATGATACCAATCTCCATGTACTCGTCCACATCGAGCGGAATGGAGATAATACCTGGACCGTTGAGCTCGTGGCTGATCACGCCCGAACACACCGTGTAGCCGTTGAGGCCCATGGCCAGGTTGAACAGTGTCGCACGGTCACGCACGCGGATATTCTTGCGGCGCTCAAAGGTCGAGGTCAGTTCCTCGGAATAGTAGAACGAGTTATAACTGCCCTGCTCATAGGACAAGAACGGGTAGTCTTCCAAGTCCTCGAGCGTCACGCTGGCGCAGTCCGCCAGTGGATGGTCGGCGCATACAAAGACATGCGGCGCGGCGCAGAAGAGTCCCTCGAATACGAGCTCGTTGGCGGCGAGCATGCGCTCGATAACCTCGCGGTTATGCTCGGATAAGTACAGGATGCCCAGTTCGCTTTTCATATGCGCGACGTCCTCGATAATCTCGTGAGTCTGCTCCTCGCGCAGGGTAAAGTCGTAGCGCGCGGCATCGAACTCGCGGATCACGTCAACAAACGCGTTAACGGCAAAGGAATAATGCTGGCAGCTCACACTAAAGTGCGGCACCTGCTCGGACGCGCCCTTGTACTTGCCTTCGAGCAGATCGGCCTGGTCGAGCACCTGGCGCGCGTAGCCCAAGAAGGTCTCGCCCTCCTCGGACACAATGACACCCTTGTTGGTGCGCTCAAAGATATGCACACCCATCTCGTTTTCGAGATCGCGGATCGATGCGGTAATCGAAGGCTGCGACACAAAGAGCCGGCGCGAGGCCTCGGTAATGCTGCCGCATTCGGCAACTTTGACGACATATCTGAGCTGCTGAAGCTTCATAGCTTTCTCCCTAGACGTTCGTGACGTCGAAACCTGTCACATCCATCTGACGCATAAACGGCGGCATTTCCCCCGTCGCAGCGCAGGCGGCAATCTGATGCAGAGCCCCGGCGACCGCATCGTCTGCCGCAGCGCCGATATGCCAGCGCGCGGCAGCCGTGACAGCCTCGTTGGCATTGGCGACTGCAACGGAGTTGGGGACGGCACCGATCATGGGCAGATCGTTATCGGAATCGCCAAATACGGCCACCTCATCGGGCGTCAGGTCCAAAGCGCGCGCCAACTCCAGCGCAGCGCAACCCTTGTCCCAACCTGCTGGAAGGATGTCAAACAGGCGCACTCGGTTGTTGGGAAACACAAGCGAGAGTTCCGGCACCTCAACGGCAACGCGCTCGCGTAGCTCCGCGAGCTCCTCACGCGAACGGGCACTCCAGATATTCGCCTTGAACACCGGCGCGTCGTCGACGACAGGACGGCACGAGGCCTCTTCGCCTTTGAGCCATGCGTTGCCGCCCGACTCCATGGCGCGACGAACGCGCTCGGGATCACTCGTCACGCAATAGGCATCGTTGCCCCAAAAGTCATCGCCCAGGCTATAGACTTTTAAAAATGTATCGTCGGTCTCTTGCTCCAGATAGTCGGCCAAACGCATCAGAGCATCGTTGTCGATTGCGTGCGAGGCGACTACTTCGCCGCCGACAAACATCACCTGGCCGTTACAGAACGCGCCAGTCGAAAAACACTCGGAACGATTTTTGAACATCCAGCCCATCGCGGACGGCTGACGACCCGAAACCGGACCAAAGTGCAGACCCGCCGCTTGCATGGCATGAATACCCTCGATGGCGCAGTCGCTGGCGCCGTCATGCCCGGCCGGAATCAGCGTATCGTCCATATCGGTCAGCACAAGTTTGATCATGAGGTCCCCATTCGTATCGGTCCTACCTATTGTAACGACCTGCCAAAATAAACCTGTCCCTTTTTGGCAGGTGCGTTAGTATAGGGAACAACAGATTCGATGCGGGAGTGCCGGCGGTGCAAACCACAAGGCTGAGAGGGCATGGGGCCCAATCCTTTGAACCTGTCAGTTAATGCTGGCGTAGGGAGCATGCCGCCTTTACAGGGGCGCTGTCTATGCACAGCGCCCCTTTTCTATGCCAAGGAGGCATGTGCAGTGATTGATTCGGAACAGCTTAAGCAACATGTGGTCAAAGCCGTGGAGGAGATTCGCGCCACCAATCCGATGGCCGGCTCCATCACCAACACGGTGACGATCGACTTTGTCGCCAACGCGCAGCTCGCCGTGGGCGGTTCGGCCGCCATGGTCTATCTTCCCGACGAGGGCGAGGCACTCGTTGCCGGCGGCGGCGCCATCTATCTCAACATGGGCACGCTCTTCCCCATCTACGAGCAGACGATTCCCCGCGCGGCCAAGGCGGCACACGACGCCGGCAAGCCCTGGGTGCTCGATCCGGTGGGCCTGGGTATCGGTAGCCTGCGCACCCAGCTGGTAAACGAGCTCAAGCAGTACAAGCCCGCCATCGTACGCGGCAACGCCTCCGAGATCATCGCACTCGCCGGCCTGTGGGGTCTTGAGGGCGAGGCGGCTGATATGAGCCGCGTGCGCGGTGTCGATACCACCGACACGGTCGACGCCGCCCGCGCCGCCGCCGTGGCGCTCGCCCGCTACACCGGCGGCGCCGTGGTCGTCTCGGGCGAAGTCGACCTGATCACCGACGGCACGACCGTGGCCAAGTCCCACGGCGGCAGCCCGCTCATGTCCAAGATCACCGGCTGCGGCTGCTCGCAGGGCGGCGTGCTGGCCGTGTACGCCTGTGCCACCGACCCGTTTACGGCAGCCGTCTGCGGCACCGCCGTCTACAACGTGGCCGGCACGCGTGCCGCCGCCGTCGCCGATGCCCCGGCAAGCTTTAAGGTCGCCTTTATCGACGAGCTCTACCGCGCGACCGCCCAGGACATTGCCGATAACCGACTCGAGCTCGAGGAGGCATAGGCCATGTCCGAGCCCGCAACCACTGCTGGCATGAACACGCTCGTCGCCGTGGCCATCGCCCCGTGCGGCACCGGCGATGAGCTGTCCGCCGAGGTCGCCGAGGTCGTGCGCGTCATTCGCGAGAGTGGCCTGCCCAACCGTACCACCTCGATGTTCACCGAGATCGAGGGCGACTGGGACGAGGTCATGCAGGTCGTGCGCGACGCAACCTTTGTGTTGGCGAGCAAGGGCATCCGCACCGAAGTCGTGCTCAAAGCCGATATTCGGCCCGGATTTACCGACACCATGACCGGCAAACTCGAGCGCATGGAAGCACAGATCAAGAAGCAGGAGGAAGCACGATGAGCATCCGCGACAACCTTGATATCTCGGCCTATCTGGTACTCGGCCCCGAAAACACGCTCGGGCGCCCCGTGGGCGATGTGGTGGCCCAGGCGCTCGACGCCGGCTTTACCTGCATCCAGGTGCGCTCCAAGGTGGCAAGCGCCCGCGAGATCATCGCACTGACCGGCGACGCCGCGCAGGCAATCGCACAGGCCGGCAAGACCGGCCAGGTCGCCCTGTTGATCGACGACCGTCTGGACTGCGTACTCGCCGCGCGCGAGCAGGGTATTGCTGTCGATGGCGTGCATGTAGGCCAGAGCGATATTCCCGTCGAGGTCTGCCGCAAACTTTTGGGCCCCGATGCCATCGTGGGCCTTTCGGCCCGCTGCGAGGAGATGCTCGAGTACGTCAAGACCGCCGACATGAGTCTGGTCGACTACCTGGGCATCGGCCCGCTCCACGAGACCGAGACCAAGCGCGATTGCGGACGCGCGGCCGACGGCTCCATCATCACCAAAAGCTTTGAGGACCTGGCCGCACTCCACGCGGCAAGCCCCGTGCCCATCGTGGTAGGCGGCGGCGTTAAGACGGCCGACCTGCCGCAGCTCAAGGCCACCGGCGTCGACGGCTTCTTTGTGGTGAGCGCCGTCTGCAGTGCCGACGACCCCCACGCTGCCGCCAAGGAGCTCGTCGATACCTGGCAGCAGGCATAAGTCTAGGCCGAGCAGCCGATTCGCAGTCTCATATCTTCTAGAGCGGAAAGCGCATCCCAGTTTGGGCCTCCATTCCGGGATGCGCTTTCCGTATGCAACCCCTACCCCGCTAGGTAGGCCTCCAACGCCGGCAAAGTCGCCTCCGCATCGCGGCGACCGACCTGGTAGATGCGCTCGAGCTCATCCGGTTCGCGGCACAGCGACGGCACCTTCACCGATTCGCTCGGCCGCACCACAAAAATTTCGCCGGCAGCCTCGCGACGTGCCAGGTCATCGAGCGTGGCATTGTAAACCTCATGCCGATGCTCAAGCGCTGCGACAAACTCCGGGTAGTGACGGAACACGCGCCGCAGCATGGGCATCACGCTGTTGGGCTGCTTCACAAAACCCGTCGGCTGCGTGAGTACCACGATATTGCGGTCATACCCCTGCGAAAACAGCCAAGCGCTGGGAATGGAATCAGCCACGCCACCATCCAGATACTTATGCCCGTCAATAGCAACGGGACGCGTCGCCACGGGAATCGCCGATGACGCCCGAATCCACTCGATATCCCGCTCGTCGCCATAGGGCAGGTCGCGGTAGACGGCCTTGCCCGTCTCGATATCGGTGCACACGCACGTAAACCGCATGGGACAGGCGCGATACGCCTCCAAGTCAATGGGATCGCGCTCGATAGGCACCTCGTGATAGGCAAAATCGGCATTGAACATATCGCCGGTCCGCAGCCAGCTTGCTACACCCGCATAGCGCTTGTCGGCACAATAGGCCTTGTTGTAGCGAATGGCGCGGCCGATCTGGCGCGATTTAAAGTTGTAGCCAAACGCCGCGCCCGCCGAGACGCCCACCATATGGTCGCAGGTCAAGCCGTGCTCCATCCAAACGTCGAGCACGCCCGCCGTATACATACCGCGGTAGCCGCCTCCCTCGAGTGCCAGCCCCACCGTGCGCGTCGTATCCGGCTGTGCCATGCGACCATCTCCGTTCCTGCGTTTAAAACCGGAACAAGTATACCCGTCAACATATATCGTCTCAGTCGCATTTTCATCGAACATCGCATCGTCGCGCTACCGCCTGTCGAATAATAGCCGCCCGCAGCATGTACACCCATATATAATTCTGCACTGTTGTTTATACTACTCAGCAGTTATCAACAGCGAACATTAGCCGGTAAATTAACCCAACAACGCAGCGAGGCGGGGGCTTGGATACACGCAAAGCGCCGAACAACAACGCGTGTGCACAACGAGCTCGCCCGACGCAATTCGCCCGACCTCAGAAAGCCGCTTACGACATGGATACTGTCAGCAATTACACCGAAACGCTCGAAAAGACCGTTCGCGACCTTCTCGAGCGTCAGGATGATCTGATTAGGACCGCCTTTACCGACCAGCTTACCGGACTTGGCAACCGCGGCGGCTTTGCCCGCTCCCTCGAGGAGCTCTGGGAGCAGGACACCCCCGTTACCATGGCGTTCATCGATATCGACAATCTCAAGCACTGCAACGACGTCTTTGGCCATGACGAGGGCAACCGCTATATCTTGCAGGTAAGCCTTTATCTCAAGCTGTATATGAAGGTAGACGAGGCGGCATTTCGTCTGAGAGGCGACGAGTTTGCCATCC
The DNA here is from genome assembly GCA_900543605.1 of uncultured Collinsella sp. Taxonomy (GTDB): domain Bacteria; phylum Actinomycetota; class Coriobacteriia; order Coriobacteriales; family Coriobacteriaceae; genus Collinsella. The sequence continues at coordinate 7,446 of UQSK01000020.1, read as the reverse complement.
TATCTACGATTGCGACCGAGGACGACCTCGCCGAACGTCTGGAACACTGCCGAACGATCCTGCTCAAAAACAACGATTTCGAGATGCCCCACTCGTTTAGCTACGGAGTGTCACATGCCGACCCCGCCCTGGGCGAAGCCCCCAATCGCATGACGCTCGATGCCGACCATCGTATGTACGACTACAAGCTACGTCATGCCGTGCACCTCGATCGACGCAATATCACGCAAGTCCACGCCGATGACTTCGAAATAAGCGATCGTATTTTCGACGCCTTTTCGATGCTCAACGAGGGCCGCTATTTCTTTATCGAGAACTTGGACAAACATCGCACCCTTTGGTCACAAGGTGCCTTGCGCGATCTCGGTCTTCCTTCGGAGCATATTGACAACTGCAGCGATTACTGGAAAACGCGCGTCCATCCCGATGACCTTGAGGCTTTTACCGACGACATCGACCAAGTCTATAACGGCGCTAAACACCGTCGAGTTATGCAGTACCGCGTACGCAATGCCGCCGGCGACTACGTCCTCTGCCGTGCTCGAGGGTTTCGTATCGACGGCGACGGAAATGTCCCCTCGCTCTATGTCGGCGAGATCGTCAACCACGCACTTGCCGAAACCGTCGACGCCGCCACAGGCCTCGGAACGCAGCGTATGCTGGTCAACGCCATCGATGCCTGCCGCCGCGACCGTTGCGAGACGGGGCTTATAGCGGTGCGCGTTCGTGGCACGACAAAGCTCAACGAACTCTACGGGGCCGAGGCTGTCGACAACATGCTTGCCGAATACGCGGGCCGCATGCTGTCGATCACCCGAGGCAGAAGCAGGGTTTACCGTTCACGAAGCGTCCAGTTCGTCGTGCTCAGCAACGATTTGGACCACGAGGCATTCGAGCAACTAACCCGCCATCTTAAAGAGGCCGTTTTCGCTCCTGTGCAAATCGCAGGCGACACCATTACTCCCGTCTGTCTTGTCGTCCCGGCCTTTTACGAGTACTTAACCCATCAGGCGACCGCCGTTTTAGGCGAACTCGACCGTCGCCTTCGCACGGCCGGCGGGCTTGTTCCCAACGACAGCCTCCCCATACCCGAGGCGGAGCGCAAAAGCGCCATCGCCGAACGTATCGACTCACTCACGGGCCTCTATCGACCCAGCGAGTTTATGCGGCGTGCCAACGCATTTCTCGAGACAAGGCACGACGGCGCCTGGTGCATCGCCACGGTCGACATGGGCCACATGCGCCTGTTTAATGAATGGCACGGCCAGACCGAGGGTGACCGCGTACTCGCCGATGTGGGCACGGTCCTCAAGGACATCGAGAATGCCGATATGGGCGTCGCAGGGTACTGGGGCCAAGATGACTTTTGCGTACTCATCCCCTTTAAGCACATCACCGTCCATCAAATCTACAACCGCGTTCGCGAGGCCGTAGCCAGGCATGATGACGGCGTAGGTTTTTGGCCGTCCATGGGCGTTTACCCCATCGACTCCAATGAGGAGATCACCACCGATGCGCAGGCGAAGGCCATGTTTACCAATCGACGCGCAAAAAACGACTTTAAGGAGCGCATTGCCATTTTCTGCCCCGCGGAGTACGAGCGCGAAGTCGCGTTCCACCGCACGCTGACCGAATTCCAGTACGCGCTCTCAGATGGTCGTATTACCTACCACTTGCAGCCCCAGGTCGATATGGAAACCGGCGAGATTATTGGCGCCGAAGCACTCACCCGCTGGATTGACAAGGACGGCTCTCTCATTTCGCCCGCAACGTTTATCCCCGCACTCGAGGAAAGCGGCTTTGTGGTGACACTCGACAAGTACATTTGGCAGGGTGTCGCTTCATGGCTGCGCGAGCGCATCGATCGAGGACTTCGCGTGGTTCCGGTTTCGCTTAATGTGTCACGCGTGGATATCCTTGCCTGCGACGTTGCCGAACATATGGGGGCGCTTGCCGCCCAATACGACCTACCGCCCGAGCTCATGCGTATCGAGATCACTGAGACGGCTTATACGGGAGAGTCCGAGGCCGTGGACAAGCTGACGGCCGACCTGCACACCCGCGGCTTCTCGACCTATATGGACGATTTTGGCACCGGCCAGTCCACGCTCGCGATGCTCAAGAACGTCAACGTCGACGTCATCAAGCTCGACCGCACCTTTGTGCCCACCGACCGCGATCAAGGCCGCAGCACGCAAATCATTTCATCGATGCTCGAAATGGCGCAGTCGCCCCATCTGCCCGTCGTGGTCGAAGGCGTCGAGACAAATGAACAGGCGAACATGCTACGACAAATGGGCGCCCGCTACGCTCAGGGCTTCCTCTACTACCGCCCCATGCCGGCGAAGGATTTTGAGGCATTGCTCGATGGTGGCAATAACAACTGATACGCTCGCGTGCAAAACGCCACCGCCGAAGGGGGCATTTGTCTCCATTAGCTAACTTATATCCCCAATTCAAACCGAATTGGGGATATGATACAAACCGTTGTTCCGCCCAAGGAGGTTATCCATCATGAACGAGTCATATCGCCTGGGCGAGCAATCGATTATTGCCTATCTTCAGCGACTTGCGAATGGCATCTCGACCGCCGAACTCGATGTTGCCGCGCTGCCTGCTGAGCTACGCGCCGTTGGTGAGCAACTGCAAAAGACGCATGCCATCCTGCAACAAGAGCGCCAGCTGCTTGAGCGCAACGCCTATATCGATCCGCTCACCAACTTGGGCAACCGCAACGGATTCGACCGTCACGTCGAGCAGCTCTGGCGCAAAGGTGACCCCTTCACCTGCGCCTATATTGACATCGACCATCTCAAGCATTGCAATGATAGGTTTGGCCACGCCGAAGGCAATCGCTATATTCTGAGCATCTGCCGCACGCTCTCCGAAACCATGGAGCACGATGAGATGCTGTTCCGTATCGGTGGAGACGAGTTTGTGCTCATCTCGCTCTCCGCAAACGAGACTGAACTCGAGCAGCGCTTGGAGCAGGTACGTGCCGGGCTGATCGAGGCGAGCTCAGGTGGCAAGGCGCCCATGATCGGCAGCTTTAGCTTTGGCTGCTCGCGCGTCGATCCACTTGCCGGCGACACGCGTCGCCAGATGACGATGGATGCCGATCGCAAAATGTATCGCTATAAGCTCATGCATCGTGTGCAGCAACCGAAAGACGATGACGCGCCGCAACGCCCAATCGTCGATCAGCTTCCCTGCAACGACCGGGTGTTCCAAGCGATCTCCATGAGCTCCGAGACTCGCTATCCGTTTATCCTCAATCTCGATACGGGAGAATCGCAATGGTCGGTTAACGCCGTGCGCGATTTTGACCTGCCCTCCCAGCACCCTTTTAACTCACTCGACATGTGGCTCGCCCGCGTTCATCCCGAGGACCGCGGCAACGTACGTGCCGAGCTCGACATGGTGATAAACGGCACGTGGCACTTCCACTACATGCAGTATCGCGTAATGGATGCCACCGGAAAATACGTGCTTTGCGACTGCACGGGCTACCGCTTGGATGGAACCGATACCGAGCCCAACATGTATGTGGGCATTATCATCAACCGAAGCCTAGCGGATACGACCGATTCCGTGACCGGCCTGGGCGATATTCACGCCCTGGTCAACGCTATTGGAGAGATGCGCCGCGTGGCGCGCGAGGCAGGCTTTATTGCCATTAAGGTCGACGATATCGCCGAGGTCAATGCCCGCTTTGGATTCGATGCAGGCGACCGTGTACTCGCCGAAAGCGCCGCCTGCCTTATGGAATGCTCGCGCGGCAAGGGTCGCCTGTTCCGCTCGACGGGGCCGACATTCGTGGCGCTTTTCGACGACTTTGATCCCGACGAGACCGACTCGATCGCAGACGAAATCGAGCGGTTCCTGGGTTCTCCTGTGCTCATCGACTCGCTTGAATATCAGCCACCCATTCGTGTGGCGACGCTTCATCTGGACAGCGTTGACCGTCAGCCCGTTTCCATTTTGAACGAGCTCAAAGCGTTGCTCGGGAAAGCCGTGCAGGTGCCAGGTACCAAACTGGATTAGCGCCGCGCCCGCGCCGCCGCCCCCATCGTGCGATAATCCTCTGCAGAAGTCACCGACAGCAGAGGGAGTTTGTGATGAAGGTTCTTTTGGTCAATGGCAGCCCCAAGGCAAACGGCAACACCGCCCGCGCACTCGCCGAGGTCGCCGAGCAGCTCAATGCCGAAGGCATTGATACCGAGGTGTTTCAGCTGGGCGCCAAGCCCATTCGCGATTGCATCGGTTGCGGCCAGTGCGGCAAGCTTGGCGGTCGCTGCACCTTTGACGACGACGTGGTGAACGAGCTCATCGCTGCCGCCGAGCAGTCAGATGGCTTTGTCTTTGGCTCGCCCGTCTACTATGCGCACCCCAGCGGGCGCATCCTTTCGGCCCTCGATCGCGCCTTCTATGCAGGCGGGCACGCCTTTGCACACAAGCCGGGCGCTGCCGTCGCCGTCGCCCGTCGCGGCGGTACGTCGACGACCTTCGACGTGCTCAACAAGTACTTCACCATCAACCAAATGCCCGTGGTTGCCTCCACCTACTGGAACAACGTGTTTGGCCGCGTGCCCGGCGACGCCGATGGGGACGCCGAGGGCCTTGCCACTATGCGAAACATCGGCAAAAACATGGCCTGGCTCCTGCGCTGCATCGAGGCGGGACAAGCCGCCGGTATCAACGCACCCGAGGCAGATCGCGCAACGACCAACTTCATCAGGTAGAACGGCGGAGCATGAATATCCAGATTTTTGGCACCAAAAAGTCCTTCGATACCAAGAAAGCACAGCGCTTCTTCAAAGAGCGCCGCATTAAGGTGCAGTTTATTGACCTTAAGGAAAAGGAGATGAGCAAGGGCGAGCTCACGAGCGTGATGCAGGCGGTCGGCGGCATCGACAAGCTGCTCAATCCCAAGGCCAAGGACGAGGAGACGCTCGCGCTCATCCAGCACCTCACCCCTAGCCAGCGCTTCGACAAGCTGCTCGAGAACCAGCAGGTTCTAGCCGAGCCCATCGTGCGCAACGGCAAAAAGGCCACCGTCGGTTATTGCCCCGATGTATGGGGAGCCTGGGAGTAGCCTGTGTTATTTGCCAGCGCGTGGGTATAAGAGCAGGCGTTTGGCATATGATTCAACTGTAAGCCATGTCTAACAAAGGAGGGCACATGCCCAACAAACCCGTGAAAATCATCATGCTTACCGGATACCTCGGTGCCGGCAAAACCACGCTGCTCAACCACATCCTCGCTAACGACGGCGGCATCCGCGCCGCCGTAATCGTCAACGATATCGGCGAGATCAATGTGGACGCCAGCCTCATCGCCGACGGCGGCCTTTCCGAGACCGACGACCTCATCCCGCTCACCAACGGCTGCATCTGCTGCACGCTTTCGGATGACCTGGCCAACCAGCTGCAGGGCATCGCCGATTCGGGCAACTTCGATTACATCATCATCGAGGCCTCGGGCATTTGCGAGCCCATCCCCATCGCCTACACCATCTCGAGCTTCTGCGACGAGGCCAAGGTGGGCGGCGAGCCCAAGCTCGCGCTCGACAACATCGTGGCCGTGGTCGACTGCGCCCGCATGTACGACGAGTTCAACGGCGGTCGCGACCTGCTGGCCGAGGATATCGACGAGGACGACATCGAGAGCCTGCTCATCCAGCAGATCGAGTTCTGCTCCACGCTGATCCTCAACAAGACCGACACCGTGACGCCCGAGCAGATTGCCGAGCTCAAGGCCATCGTACGCAGCCTGCAGAAAGACGCCGTAATTGTCGAGGCCCAAAACGGCGAGGTCCCCATGGAGGAGCTGCTCGATACCGACCGCTTCGACTTTATGCGCGCCTACAACTCCGCCGCCTGGATCGAGGCCATGGAGCACCCCGAGGAGCACGACGACCCCGAGGTGCTCGAGTACGACATCGAGACCTTTGTGTACTCGCGCCGCAAGCCGTTTGACCTGCAGAAGTTCACCGATTTTGTTGAGCAGGAGTGGCCCGACGAGGTCATCCGCGTCAAGGGTCCGCTGTGGCAGACCGGCGATCCGGACATGTGTTACATGTTTGAGCAGGCCGGCCACCAGATGCGCCTGATGGAGAACGGCCCGTTTGTCGACTCGGCGCCCGAGGGCGAGAAACAGAAGATCATCGACGAGAACCCCGAGATCATGCAGATTTGGGACGACGAGACGGGCGACCGCATGACGAGCCTGTGCATCATCGGCCGTCACATGGACAAGGATGCGCTCATCGCCTCCCTCGATGCCTGCCTGACCGACTGGCACCGCGCCTAGGTTTATCCAAGCAGCCATTTTTCCGCCTACGTAACCGCCAAACCACCACGAAGGTGAACTTCGTGGTGGTTTTTCGTTCTGAGCCAAGGAGATTCATGTTCAACATTGTGCTGTATGCGCCCGAGATTCCGGCCAATACGGGCAATATCGGCCGTACCTGCGTGGTCACCGGCGCCCACCTGCATCTGGTGGAGCCGCTGGGCTTTTCGCTCGACGACAAGACGGTGCGTCGCGCCGGCCTGGGCTACTGGCAAAACTTGGACGTGACAACCTATGCCGGCTGGGAGGATTTCCTTGCGCGCAATGACCTCTCCCCCGCCGACGAGCGCCTGCATCTGCTGACCAAAAAGGCACGCCGCACCTATGCGCAGAGTACCTACCGCGATGGCGACTACTTGGTCTTTGGCAGCGAGAGCTCGGGCATTCCCGAGCCACTGCTTGCCGCGGCGCCCGAGTGCTGCGAGCGTATCCCGATGCTGCGCGATTGCGACTCACTCGATAACGCCGAGGCTTGGGGAGCCCACGAGGAATCGCTGGGGCATACCGAGGACAGCCACGAGACCATCCTTCAACAGGATATCTGCGGCAACTTCGTCAACCCGGACGACTACCGCATCAGCGCACTCAACCTCTCCAACAGCGCCGCCATCGTCCTCTACGAGGCCCTGCGCCAGGCAGGCTTTCCGGGAATGTGACAAAGGAACTATCCCTTTGTCACATTCAAGCGCCACGCCGATGGCACACATGCCTAATTGATGCTCTAGATAAAGAGCCCTCACTTTTAATCAGAATTAACTAAAGTAAAATGAAGTTAAACGGCGGTGTGAAAGGAGAGCCTTGTGGAATATCTCGAGAACCCGTTTACCCCTAGCTTTGGCGAAGTTCCTGCCCATCTCGCTGGCAGACAACAGATTATTCGGGATTTGGACCGTGCCTTCTTGAGCCAGCGCAGGCGCCCAGAATTAACCTCGATCTTCTCAGGCGCGCGTGGAACCGGTAAAACCGCTCTCATGTCGTCGCTCGCGACAAGGGCGGAATCCCACGGCTGGATTGCCGTAAAGACGACCGCGCTCCCGGGAATGCTCTGTCTCTTATACACATCTCCGAGCCCACGAGACGCGTAGTAATCTCGTA
>UQSK01000019.1 GCA_900543605.1 uncultured Collinsella sp. | reverse complement strand
GAGATTACTACGCGTCTCGTGGGCTCGGAGATGTGTATAAGAGACAGTTATAATGCTGGCTTATAGACCCATTTGATTCCGACCGAACAAGGGAGCGAACATGGATCGCAGTAAGGTACCTGCCGTTCTATCCATCGCAGGATCCGATTCCAGCGGTGGCGCCGGCATTCAGGCCGACATCAAGACCATCACGGCGCACCGCCTGTATGCCGAGACGGCCATCACCGCCATCACCGCACAGAACACCCTGGGCGTTACCGCCGTGCAGGATATCTCGCCAGATATCGTAGCCGCGCAAATAGACGCCGTTTTTGACGATATCCGCCCCAGCGCCGTCAAGATCGGCATGGTTTCTTCTGTCGAGATTATCGAAGTCATCGCCGACCGCTTGAGCGCCTGGAACGCAACGAACGTGGTCGTCGACCCCGTCATGGTCGCCACCTCGGGCGCGCGGCTGATTGCCGAAGATGCCGCCGAGGCGCTCACCCGCCGCCTGTTCCCGCTAGCGACGGTTATCACGCCCAATATTCCCGAGGCCATGGCACTGCTCGACTATGAGGTCGACTCCGAGCGCACGCAGCAAAATGCTGCCATGCTCCTCACCCGCCGCTTTGGTTGCGCATCCCTCGTTAAGGGTGGGCATCTTGTCAACGAGGCCAACGATGTACTGGCCGAACCCGCGCCACTCGATGACGAGGGCAACCATCTGGGAGACCCACTCACCACGTGGTTCCGCCACAAGCGTATCGATACCAATAACACACACGGCACCGGCTGCACGCTCTCGTCCGCCATTGCCTGCGCGCTGGCCCAGGGTATGGATCTTGCCGATGCCGTCAACGCCGGCAAGGCCTACCTGACAGGCGCTCTGGCCGCCGGCTTTGACATGGGCAAAGGCTCCGGCCCCGTCAACCACATGTGGCAATATTAAGATTCGTAGTCCAAAACCACCGCAAAGGACACCTTTGTGGTGGTTCCTGCAAATATCTCGATCTGTAACAGATAGGGACGATTTAGCCGCCCAGATGTTACAGATCGAGACATTCAAATTCCGCTGAAACGATAATCTCAACCTGTAACAGTAATTCGGCAAAATCGACCCTAGATGTTACAGATCGAGACAAACGACCGATATCGACCTAAATAATCTCAATCTGTAACATCTAGCCCGTTTTCGGCCTTACAACTGTTACAGATCGAGACAAAGCAACGAAACAAGCCACCACAAGGGGAACTTTTGTACTGCTTTGGGTCGCGCTACTCACCAAGCATCTCTTGGAGCTTGGCTGCCACGGCGTGACCCAGGCTCTCGTGGCTTTCGGGCATCATGTGCAGATAATCGATATCGCCCGGCTCGGCAAAATCAGCGGCATTCAAATAGTCGCAGTCAAACTGTTTAGCAGCATACGCATAGTATTCGGCAAAATGCTCCGAGGCCTCGACGGAGCGCTCGTCAAAGTCGGTCATGTACACATCGGCGATCTGCGGTTTAATCTTGATAGGCGCCATCAGCAGAATACGCGGGCAGGGCGCGGCTTCGGTCCAGGGAAACGCGCGGACGGTGCGAATCAGCGCCATGGCACCGTCAGCGATATCGGCAGCCCCCACGCTAAAGACCGTCTTGCAGTCGTTGGTGCCCAGCATAATCACGATCGCATCCAACGGCTTATGAGCCTCGAGCAGCATCGGCAACGCGCGGATGCCGTTGAGATTAGTGTCCAGATGGCACATGTCGTCACGCACCGTCGTGCGGCCGTTGAGGCCTTCCTCAATCACGTGCCAGCCCTCGCCCAGGTCGTGCTGGGCCACGCCGCACCAGCGCACATCGTGCGCATAGCGTACCGCGGTGCCGTCGCGCATGCCCGCCGGATCATAGCCGTAGGTATTGCTGTCGCCAAAGCACAGAACGTTTTTCATCGTAAGCCCTTCCTCTAGTAAAAAGTCGGCGGGAGCAGTCTCTCCCGCCGGATCGACTTATCTGTCAGCACATACCGATTACAGGTACTTGCGCCAATCGTCATCGTCTTCATCGTCCTCGGCGGCAGCCTGGGCCTGCTCGGCGGCGCGGGCAGCCGCAGCGCGAGCGGCAACCTGGGCATAGGACTCCTCGTTGCGCTCGGGGAAGTTTGCCAGCACGTGCTCGAACTTGGCAAAATCTTCGTCCCAGCGCGTAGAGGGCACGGCAAAAAAGACCTGCTTGACCTTAAAGTCGCCCGATGCGAGCTCCTTGCGGAAGAGCTCGGCCACGGCCTCGGCGTCAAAGCCATTGTTGTCGCAGCCCCAAGCGCCCAGCACGAGCTTCTCGCGACCCAGCTCGTCGCAGATGGCAAGCACAAAGCGGATGCGATCGCGCAGGGCGTCCAGCAGGGCATCGTCACCCACGCGATACTCCTGGCGAGCGCGCTTGGCGTTGGGCGCGGCGGCCACGATCACGTCGGCATACGCATGCACGTGGTTGCGGTCGAAGCGCACCGCCGGCACCACCAGCGCACGGTTGCGGTAAAGCTCGCAGTTGATGTTGCGGCGACGGTTCTCGCCGTACCATTTGCGCTGTTTATCGAGCACGTTGTACAGGTACGAATCGGCACAGAGCGTGGCCTCCTGACCCAGATAGCCCTGGATGTAGCCGCCGCCCGGGTTAGTGAACGAGGCAAAGGCGAGCACGGCCATGTCACAGAATTGCGCGTAGCCTCGGCCGTTATCCAGAATGGCCTGCGTGGCAGAGGCGTCGAGCACGGTGACCTCGGGCAGGACCGGAGCGGGCTCCTCGGCGGCAGGCGCGGACTCGGTCTCCGTGGCCTCCTCTGCGGGTGCAGGCTCGGCCGTAACCTCGGTCTCGGCGGACGCAACCTCAGCGGTCTCGGCCTCGGCGGCCTCAGACTCCTCGGCAACCTGTTCCTCGACAGCGTCGGCCACTTGGGCCTTGGCCTTCATCGCCGCGACAAAACCGGCAGGCATACCATCGAACTCGCACACGCCGGCAAGCGAACGCTCGATATCCTTGGCGCACGCTTCGGACACAGTTGTCACGTGACGCTCGGCGGCCTTGGCACGGGCCTCGCGCTTGGGATTGGGCTGACCCGCTCGGTTGGACCTGCGGTTACGGTTCCTGTTGTCGACGTCTGCCATACGTGGCCACCTTTCCTGTCGCTGCCGCTATCGGCTTTTCCCATCCATGATACCCCGCCGCGTACAAAAAAGACGGCCCCGAAGGACCGCCTTTCGCATCGATTTGCACGCATGGCAAGCACCGCCGCAATTCGCCACTAGTCGCGACGGCCAAGGATGTTCAAAATGCGCAGGAACACGTTGATAATGTCCACGAACAGATTGGACGCCATGAGCACCGCATTGGGCAGCGTGGGCGGCACCGTCGTGGCAACATAGGTGTCGTAGCCAATAAACCCGGCGAACACCACGATCACGATCAGATCGGTGATGGACTGCGAAACGCCCATGAACATCAGCACAATCTCGACCAGAATCGTGGCAAGCAGGATGCCAAAACCAATGCCATATACCCGCTGAAAAAACTTGGGGAACGTCACGCCCAAGGCGCCAAAGACAAAGGTGATGGCGGCCGTGGCGATAAAGGCAGTGTTGATGGTGGGCAGGTCGTAGTTGGCAAGGCCAAACGACGCGGTCAGGCCAAAGGTACTCGCAAAGATTACGTAGCCCACAAGGGACAGGCCCACGGACTGCTTGCTGGCGGCGGCCGACATCATGACCATGCCGACGATGGTCAAAATAAACGAGCCAAAGATCAGCGGCAAGGCGGCGCCGCTCATCATCATGCGCGCAAACGACATGGTGCTCGTAAAGTAGGCGCCGGCGCCCATGGCGCAAAAGCCCAAGAAGATCAGGGCAGACATGGCGAGATTGTACGCGCGCGGCGACATCTCCTTGGCGCGGCTTGCGCCGCTCTCGACGGGGCCGTTCTGATAGCCCTGGATATCGTTCATACTTCGTCCTTTCACAAAGCGCCGTGAAAGACGGCGCAGCAGATGACAAGATTCCTGTCATTGTACCCGAATGCCGTACGTCCTTACCTACGGCGCTCGCCCTCGAGCGTGCGATCAAAGGCCCAGACCCACCAACGCATCACGTGTGCCTGCGAGCCGTCCGCCCGCTCGCGCGTCTGGTCCTCCAGATACAACTCGGTCGCGTGCCCGCCAAAACGCACCTTATAGGTCGCCGTACGGATGCCGTGGACCGTCAGGCCAAACCCGGTGGTCGAGATAATTTCATCGATTGTAAAACAACGTCCGTCGACCCAGCAGACGGTGACCGGCACGACCTGTCCGCCCGCGAGGATGCGAGCCACGACGTCCACATACTGCTTGTGCACGCGCCGAGTTTTGCCGTCTGTCTGTCGATATTCCATGCCTCCTATTATCGAACGCATGTTTGCATGTTGTAAAGCGAACAGACTGTGGTTTTGGAGTGTCGTAGTAATCGCACGTGTCCGCATGGCGTGTTAGCAAAAAGAACACCCGCGGTCAACAGGGCTAATATTCAATTTTAGTGCCAAAAAGTTCACTTCTCCCATTAGAACTCGGTAAAGAGACCCGCAGGAGGTGATACGATTTATCATGTTTTTGTAACGTGTCTGCAAACTTCGAGAAAGCCCATATATGGACGTAACGTTCTCAACCTTCCTCGGCCAAATTGTGTCGAACCCAGTCCTTGCCGTCACCGTGATCCTCGCGTTGGGCGCCATCTTCGTCAATGGATGGACCGACGCGCCCAACGCCATCGCGACCTGCGTCACTACGCGTTGCATGCCCGCCCGCGCCGCCATTCTCATGAGCGCCGCATTCAACTTCCTCGGCGTGCTCATCATGACGCACTTTAACGCGAGCGTCGCCAACACCATCTCACATATCGTCGACTTTGGCGGAAACAGCACCATGGCGCTCGCCTGCCTATGCGCGGCGCTGTTCTCCATCGTCGTCTACGGCGCCACAGCGTCGCGTTTTGGCATCCCCACCTCGCAAAGCCACAGCCTTATCGCCGGCCTGACCGGTGCCGCCATCGCCCTCGGCGGTGCGAGCAGCGTCAACGTCCACGAGTGGATGAAGGTCATCTACGGCCTGGCACTCTCCATCGGCCTGGGCTTTGTCATGGGCTGGGTCCTGTGCAAGCTCGTCTCGATTCTTTTCGCCGCCGCCAACAGGCGACGTGCCAATGTCTTCTTTAAATACGCTCAGATCGCGAGCGCTGCGGCCATGAGCTTTATGCACGGCGCGCAGGATGGACAGAAGTTCATCGGCGTGCTCTTTTTAGGCGTGGCCTTTGCCAGCGGCCAGACGAGCGTCGGCGATGCAGGCATCCCCATCTGGATTATGCTGCTGTGCTCGGCCACTATGGGTATCGGCACCAGCGTGGGCGGCGAGCGCATCATCAAGTCCGTCGGCCAGAGCATGGTCAAGCTCGAAAAGTATCAGGGCTTCTCCGCCGACCTCGCAGGCGCCGCAAACCTGCTGCTTGCCACCCTTACCGGCATCCCCGTGTCCTCCACACACATCAAGACCTGCGCCATCATGGGCGTCGGTGCCGTCAAGCGCCTTTCGGCCATCAACTTCGGCGTCGTCAAAGACATGATGTTCACCTGGTTCTTCACCTTCCCCGCCTGCGGACTCATCAGCTTTGTCATGGCCAAGCTGTTCATGATGTTCCTCTAGTCAAACCGAACGTCCATCCGGACTGCATTACCTCGCCCACCCGTCTTCGCCTCGAAAGGACCCACCCATGGCAAAGAAACCCGATTCGTTCTACTTCGACAACTACGTCGCCTGCGCCGACCTTGCCGTCCAGGCCGCCGAGCTGCTCACCAAGATTTTCGAGAACTTCGATCCCGCAAAGATTCACGATATGCTCAACAAGATGCACGCGATCGAGCATGCGGCCGACAAGAAGCACCATGAGCTTGAGGACGCCTTGCTCACCGCCTTTATCACCCCGCTCGAGCGCGAGGATCTGGATCTGATGAGCTGCTCACTCGACACCGTGCTCGACCGCATCGAGGGCGTCGTGCAGCGCGTCTACTTCACCAACATCCAGAGCATCCATCCCGACGCCATCGTCATCGCCCACAAGGTGACTGACGCCTGCCGCGCCATGAAAGACCTGATGGTCGAGCTGCCCAACTACCGCAAGTCCAAGACCCTGCGCGAACTCGTCATCCAGATCAACACCATCGAGTCCGAAGCCGACGAGCTCTATATCAACGCCATGCGCAACCTGCACGTTAACGGCAAGGACCCGCTCGAGGTCATCGCCTGGCGTGACGTATACGCCTTCCTGGAGTACTGCGCTGACTGCTGTGAGAATGTGGCCGATGTCGTGGATTCGATTGTCATGAAGAACAGTTAATTGGGGGTACGTGTCCCGGCGGCGAAGGGCCGGCCACGGTTTGCTTTCTCACTCCGGCTGCGTAGCAGAGTCGTTCGAAAGTAAACCGTGGCCGGCCCTTCGCCTTACGTACCACCATTGGAACTTTGGCTGATAGTTAGAGCGCAATGGGGGGTTGGCCGAGGGGGCCTTTAATACTCAATTGAACACTTTGGTATTCGGTGGGCGTTTGGGTGGATGGGGGTTTGGGTACCCTTTGGTTTACCTTGGATTGATTTGCTGACTTTGGAGGGTTTGGTTATGGGGTATTTGGATCTGGCTCGGTCTCGGTATTCTTGTCGTGAGTTTGAGGATCGTTCTGTTGAGCAGGCTGTGGTGGATGCCATTGTTGAGGCTGGGCGTGTTGCTCCTTCTGCTTGTAATAATCATCCAACCCGTGTGATGGTGTTGGATACGCCTGAGCTTCTGGAGAAGGCTGCTGCTTGTCAGCCCCGGTTTGCTCGTGATGGGTCTATCTTTGGGGCTCCGCTTGTCTTTCTTATTTGCAGCGTTACCGATGATGCTTGGGTGCGCCCGTATGACCAGATGAATTCCAGTGAAATCGATACGTCCATCGTGTGCGATCAGATGATGATGGAGGCCACCGAGCAGGGCCTAGGAACGTGCTGGGTGTGCCATTTTAAGCCTGAGGTGGCACAGGAGCAGTTCAACCTGCCCGAGGGCGTCTATCCCTATCACATGCTCGTCTGCGGATATCCTGCCGACCACATCGCCGATCCCGAGCATCGCGAGGCCCGCACCATTCCCCTCTCCGACTTCCTCCTCAAGTAGATTTTTGGGACATGCCTTAAAACCTACCCTTGACCGCTCACCCGTTCGCCGAGTTCTGCGCCACTATGTGCAGGGCTCGGTTTTTATGTTACGCACCCCGGCACAGTCATAAAAAAGGACCCGCAAGCTGCGGGTCCTTTCTAGGCACTAAATTGTAGGCCGAATGTTAGTCCAAGTCGTCGGCGGCAAAGTTGTCGATCGGGGCGAAGGGGTCGGCCACGGGGACAACCGGGTCAGCGACGGGCAGCGGCTCGGCGGGAACAGTCACCGCAGGAGAAGCGGCAGAACCGACCGGCGTGGAGGCCATCAGATCGGCCGGGAAGGAGTTTTGGGCATCGTCCATGAAGTGCTGGATGAGTTTGAGATACTCGGCCTTGAACTCCTCACGGGAAGCCTTGAGACGATCGATCTCCTCGAGCTCGGCCTGCTTTTCGGTCAGAGCCTGGCGGATAACCTCGCGGGCCTTGGCGTCAGCCTCGTTGCGGATACGCTCAGCGTTCTCGTTGGCATCGTTAACGATGGTCTCAGCGGTCTGCTGGGCAGCGATCAGGGCAGCGGAAATCTGGCGCTCCTGAGCGGAGAAGTCAGGGGCGGGAGCAGCCACGGGGGCGGCAGGAACGGCCTGGTCGGCGGTATCCTGAGCCTGGGCAAGCTGAGCCTGCGCATCGGCAAGCTGCTGCTCGGTAGCAGTCAGACGACCCTTAAGGTCAACGATCTTAGCGAGCATAGCGTCAACCTCGGAGGACAGCGTCTCCAAGAAGACGTCGACCTCGGCAGGATCGTAGCCACGCTTGGCCTCAGAGAAAGTCTGAGCCTGGATGTCTGCAGGGGTAATAGCCATAACAAGTCTCCTTTTCATCGCCTCGGCGCTACACGCCCGACGTAAGTTACTAAGTCAGTTCTACACGAGTATACCTATAAGAAGCTGCAGAACCAGCCTCTGCACCAACTGCAACGCAATAATCGCAACGACCGGCGAAAAATCGATACCGCCCATCGGCGGGATGAAACGACGGAACAGGTTGAGCCACGGACCGCACACGCTATCAAGCACCGCGGCAATATCCTGAAGCAAACCACCCTGCTTCATGGGAATCCACGTCATAAAGCAGTAGACGACAATGAGCGTGGAATAGAAGTTGAACAGCGTGTTGACCAGCTGGACGATAGTGTAGATGTTGATGGGAATCTCCTCGTCTTGTCTTTACTTGAGGTAGCCGTCGGCACGAAGCTTCTTGAGGTCCGAATCTTTGACCTCGCAACCGGCGGGCAGCACCATGAACACGCGGTCGCCCACCTCCTTGACCGTGGCACCCAGACCGCAGGCAAAGCCGTAAGAGAAGTCCAAGACGCGCTTGGCAACTTCGGTGCGTACGCCCACAAAAATCAGTGCGACAGGCTGCTTGGTGCGAACGCGGCGCACCACGGTCTCCACGTCGTCATAGCTCTCGGGGCGCAGGACATAGGCCGGCAGCTGCGGTGTGGCGTTGATGATATTGCTCGCATAGGCCGAGGCATCGCTCGGTGCAGGCGCAGGCGCAGCGGCGGCACGGGCGCGGGTGTTCTCGGCGTAGCTAGACGGCGTGTCATAGGCACCAGGACGATAACCGCTCGCAACACTGTCCTGCGAGCGCGAAGGCGGGTTATACGTCGTGGCATGGCGGGAGTCATCGCCGACCAGCTGACCGGAGCGCGTGTACACCGCGACCGACTCGGCCTCACCGCGACGCGTCTGGCCCAGCAGGCCGTTGCTCGGCTCGTCTTGGGTGTAGAAGCCCTCGCCCGAAGCACCGCTGTAGCCGTTGTTCTGATAGCCATCGTCGTAGCCGTCATCGTAGCCGTAGTCGTCGTCTTGGCCATAACCCTGGTCGTAACCCTGCTGGCCGCCCAGGTGCATCTTATTTTTAATCTCGTCAAGGAAGCCCATGGTTGTGTCCTCTCGCGGTTTAGTGCAGGCGCCCCGATAATCAGTGCGCACTTCAGAGCCTTATTTTACTGCAAACTCCGGGCTAAATACTACCCTGCCCAGGCGAACGAGCGTAGAGCCCTCCTCAAGGGCAGGCTCAAAGTCCTCGCTCATGCCGCAGGAAAGCTCAGGCAGGTTCAAATCGGGATGCGCTGCCTCCAGCTCATCCCTCAGCTCACGAAGCCCCGCAAAGGTGCGGCGTGCCACATCCTTATTCCCCCGGGGCGCCATAGTCATAAGCCCCTGCACGCAAATTCCCTCAAGTTCCGCAAGCTCACCCGCGGCGGCGCGAATCTCATCGGGCGAAAAGCCTCCCTTCGACTCCTCACCACTCACATTGACCTCAATGAGCACACGCTGGAGGCCGGCGAGCTCACCTGCCTCAATCTTGCGGACAGCACGGCTCGAGATCGCCTGCGCCAGATGCAGCGAACCCACCGAGTGAATCAGCTCGGCTGAGCCCAGCACCGCATTGATCTTATTGGTCTGCAGGTTGCCGATCATATCGAAGCGAACCTCGGGCAGCTCCGGATGCTCCGCCAGACCCGTGAGCTTGCGAACCAGCTCCTGCGGGCGGTTCTCGGCAAAATGGCGATACCCCGCCTGGATGGCGGCAACGGTCTCATCGACACCAACGGTCTTGGACACGGCAATGAGGCGCGCGGCGTCGTGGGGGCGGCCCGCGCGATCGAGCGCCGCATAAAAACGTTCCAGAATCTGCTCGCGGCGAGCGCGCATCAAGTCCAAATAGTTATCCATTGCTAATCGCCTCCGCTGACAGCCAAACAAGTAGTCCCATGCTAACGCAAGAGCGCGGCCCCGCATGTGCAAGGCCGCGCTCACTTAGGTATTTACAATCTTTCGACGAACGGGGTTGCTTACTCCTCGTCGTCCTCGCCATCGTCCTCGTCCTCAAGATGATCGAGCAGGTAGCGAAGACCCTCGCTGACCTCGTTAACGGGCACCTTGGCAACGTAGTGCGCGTCGACGGCGGGCCTCATGATAACACCCTCGCCCGAAGGCACGCGCATGCTCTCGAGCTCATCCTCATCAGTGCGGGCGATATCGCCGGCATTCATACGCTGACCAGTCAACAGGAAGGTCAGACGGCAGGCGGCATCGATGGAAATCGAAGCGATGCGATCGAGGTAGCGCGAAACCATGATGGCGCGGCGCAGATCGTCATAGTTGCTGTCGTCGTCCATAATGTCGCCCGTATCCATACGGTTAAAGGTGCGGAAGAACTTCTCGTAGGCGGCGTGCACTGGCTCGTCCTCGACGGCCAGGTTGCAGATGATGGACATGTCATTGGTGACGAGCGCAGAAAGCGACGAACCCAGCACCTGGTAAACAGCTTCGGCTTCGGCCTCAACCGTACCGACGAGCTCCTGGGGCAGCGAGATGTCAGCCTTGATCATATGACGCGTGGCGCGGCAGATCTGGCGAACCTTATCGGTCATGCGCTGCAGGTTAAAGTCGACGTAGATGATCGTCTGCAGCAAGCGGAAGTCGGAGGCGACCGGCGACTGCGTGGCGATCAGGTTGTAGCACACGGCCTCCAAGTTAGCGCAGCGCGCGTCAATCGAAAGCGTGCGCTTCTTGGTCTTGGTGGCGAGCTTGCGGTCGTCGGTCACATAGGCCTTCACGGCATCGTGGAGGGCCAGATCGACGGCCTCGTAGATGCTCAGCATCTCGTGGCGGGCCTCGATGAGCTGACGGGAAAACAGTTTGCGCATGGTTCACTCCAATCAGTTGGGTGCGGTCATGCCGCCCGCACAGTGAATACGCACCGGACCAGGTCCGATCGGCTTGGGACTAGTCGCGCCGATCAGCCAAAGCGGCCGGTGATATAGTCTTCCGTCCGCGAGTCCACCGGGCTGGTGAAGATCGCGTCGGTTTGACCATACTCGATGAGCGTGGCGGGCTCGCCGGCAACTTCCTGCAAGAAGAATGCGGTGTAGTCGCTGATACGAGCTGCCTGCTGCATTGAATGCGTGACGATGATGATCGTCATCTCGGGCGCTAGCTCGGCCATCAGATCCTCGACCTTAGAGACGGACGTGGGGTCGATGGCGGAGCAGGGCTCGTCCATCAGAAGGACATCGGGTTGCACCGCAAGCACGCGCGCGATGCACAGACGCTGCTGCTGACCGCCCGAGAGCGCCAAACCATCCTTGTTGAGCTGATTGGATACCTCTTTCCAGAGGTTGGCGCGCTTGAGCGATTCTTCCACGATGTCATCGAGGTCGCTTTTGCTAGTCACGCCCTGCAGACGAGGGCCAAAGGCGACATTCTCGTAGATGGATTTAGGAAACGGGTTGGGCTGCTGAAAGATCATGCCCACGCGACGACGGAGATCGACCGGGTCGACACCCTCGGCATAGATATCGTTGCCGTCGAGCGTCATGGTACCCTCGACGCGCGTGGCCTCGATCAGATCATTCATGCGGTTGATGCAGCGCAAAAACGTCGACTTGCCGCAGCCCGAAGGGCCAATGAAGGAGGTGATGGCGTTTTTGGCGATGTTGAGGTCAAGCCCCGTCAGCGCATGAAAGTCACCGTACCAAAAGTTGAAATCCTTGGCCGTAATGGCCGCTTGCTCCAGCGTGGGAGCGGACTGATAAACGGACATGGGACTCCTTAACTAGCGACGCTTGCGCGACAGGAAGCGCGCAAACAGGTTGAAGGCCAAAATGATCACCATCAGCAAGAGCGCGGTGCCGTAGGCTGCGTTCATGTTGATGC
This sequence comes from uncultured Collinsella sp., assembly GCA_900543605.1. Classification (GTDB taxonomy): domain Bacteria; phylum Actinomycetota; class Coriobacteriia; order Coriobacteriales; family Coriobacteriaceae; genus Collinsella. The sequence continues at coordinate 18,938 of UQSK01000019.1, read as the reverse complement.
CGTCGTTGGCAAGCAGGTACAGGTGAACCGTCATGGGGCGGCCGGAATCGAGCGGCGAGATAGGTAGATTGATGGCCTGGCCCATGGTGTAGAGCACCACCGCGGTCTCGCCGATGGCACGGCCGATGGCGAGGACGATGCCCGTGGCAATACGGCCAAAGGCAGAAGGAAGCACGATCTTGGAGACAACCTGCCACTTGGTGGCGCCCAGGCCGTACGCGCCCCAACGAATATAGCGCGGAACGGCGCGAATGGCCTCTTCGGTGGTGCGCATTACGATGGGCAGCATCAGAAGCGCCAGCGCCAGAGCGGCAGAGACCATCGAAAGGCCCAGGCCCATGGCCTCGACAAACAAGGCGTAGCCAAACAAGCCCATAACGATGGAGGGCACCGAGGCCAAAGCGTCAGCAGCGTAGCGAATGAGCTCGACGATCTTGCCCTGCTTGGCATACTCGGCCAGATAGACGGCTGCCAGCACAGCGATCGGCGTGCAGATAAGCATGGCGAGCGCCGTCACATAGACGGTCGAGACGATCGTGGGCCAAATACCGCCCTCAGCGTTGACGCCCTGGGGCCAACCGAAGATAAAGTCGAGCGAGATATGTGGCAGGCCGTTAATGACCACGTAGGCGATGATAGCAACCAGCACCAGCGTGGTGATGTATGCCGCGGCGCGGAACACACCGAGCATGATCTTGTTTGACAGGTCCTTATTGATGCGGCCCTTCTTGCCGTGGGAAAGGGCACGCTTGATGCGCTCGCGCGACGAGGTCGTATCGACCGTCGTGTCAACGGAATCGGACATAGCCTACCCCCTCTTCTTCTTGGAAATCAGACGGACGATGCCCACCAGCGTGGCGGAGATGATAAACAGGACCACACCCATGCCGAACAGCGCCGAGCGGTGCAGACCCGAGGAATAGCTCATGTCGAGCGCGATCTGGCTCGTGAGCGTCGAGATGGGGCTCGCAATGCTGTCGGGAATAACCGGGGCGTTACCCACGACCATAAGCACGGCCATGGTCTCTCCGATGGCACGGCCCATACCCAGCACGATGGCATCCACGATACCCAGCTTAGCGGCAGGTAGCACGACCTTATAGATGGTCTGCCACTTAGTAGCACCCATGGCATACGATGCCTCGCGAATGCCCATGGGAATGGAATTGAGGGCATCGATGGTGAGCGTGGTGATGGTAGGAACGATCATGATGGCAAGCACGAACCACGCCGTCAGCGCACCAAAACCAAGACCACCGGTCAGTTGCGCGATAAACGGACGGATGATGATCATTCCAAAGAAGCCATAGATGATAGAAGGGATGCCGGCCAACAGGTCAACGGCAGGGCTGATAAGCTTGCGCACGCGCTTGCCGGCGATCTCGACCAGGTACACGGCCGTGCCCACACCTAGCGGCACGCCCATGGCGAGCGCACCGACGGTCACCAGACCTGAGCCGGCAAGCAGCGACACGATGCCGTAGTGGCCCTCAGAGGGCGCCCACGTAAAGCTAAAGAAGTCCGCCAGACCGATGTCGGTAAAGACGGGCAGCGCCGAGTACGTGGTAAAGACAAAAATCAGGATGACGGTAACGACCGCCAAGAACGCGCAGGCAAAGAAGATCCACTGCAGCGCCTTCTCCTTGATATAGGTACTGCGCGATACGAGCGCCAGCTCGCGCTTCTTGGGTGCCTGAGCATTCTGCTCAGTCTGGGAGTTTTCCTGTGCTTCCATGCTACTCACTCCCCTTCTCGTCGTTGGTGACGGGAATAAAGCCCGCCTCGCGAATCTGCTTGTCCATCTTTTCTGACGTCACGTAGTCGATGTAATCCTGCGCCTGCTGCGAAGGCGCGCCCTTCACAAAGAAGTAAAGGTCGCGCGAGATGGGATAGCCGCCGCTCGCGACCGTCTTCTCGGACGCCTCAACATGATTGACCGAGACGGCCTTGACCGAGGTCTTGGCGTTGAGGCTATCGACGAAGCCCAGCGAAATGTAGCCAATGGCACCGCGCGAACGAGATACCACGTCGCGCACCTGGCCCGTGCCCGAAAGAACGGCCGAACGGCGATCGAACGGGGTGCCGTCCATCACGATGGTGCGAAAGGCCTCACGCGTGCCGGACGCCTCATCTCGATTGATGACCTGGATTCTCAGGTCCTCGCCACCGACTTCTTTCCAGTTGGTGATCTTGCCGGCATAAATATCGCGGAGCTGCTCGGTCGAGAGGTTATCGACCGGGTTATCGTCGTTCACGATGACCGCGATACCGTCGTGAGCAATGACGATGGGAGTCAGGCCCAGATCCTGTTCGTCGGCATTGAGTCCACGGGAGGAGCTGGCGATATCGGCCGTGCCGGCGCTGACGGCCTCGATGCCAGCGGAAGAACCCAAACCGGAAACGAGCACGTCGATGCCGGTCTCCTCTTTAAAGCCCTCGGCCGCAATCTCGGCGATAGGAAGGCAGGTCGTGGAGCCGGCGACGGTAATGGAAGAGGTAGAAGATCCCGAAGAACAAGCGCACAGCGTAAGCGTAAGCACAGCGGCGCTCAGGACCGATACGATCTTTCTCATAGCATCACGCCGATCGCAGCATGGCGCCCACAGGTGCCGTCCTCATTACGGTAGGAATAAAAGCGGTCGTTCTGACGCACAGTCGAAAGCTGGGTATCCACGATATTATCCGCATCGACACCGACATCTACCAGCGCCTCGCAAATGGCAGCGGAAAGATCGAGCATGCGAAAGGCGCTCGCATCGATGCAAGAGAACTCGGCGGCAAAGCGATTCATGAGTTCCTGGGATACCTCATATTCGTCACCCAAGATATGGGGGCCGATGTAGGCGGAAACGTCGCTCGCATCGCAGCCGGCAGCATCGCAAAGCGCCTGGCACGCCTTGGCAGAAATACGTGCAATCGTGCCCTTCCAACCGGAGTGCACCACGGCAAATCCGCTGGGGGCCACCAGCACCACGGGAACGCAGTCGGCAAAGCAGAGCAGCACGGGTACGTTATGCGCCGTACAGACGATGGCATCGCAGCCCTCGGCAATCTGCTCGCGAACGTCCTCAAGGTCATCGGCGCCGTTCGAGGTCACCGCAACGATATGGTCACCATGGACCTGATTGGGAACGAGCAGGTTGTGCTCGCACTCGGCGGCACCCATGGCCTCGAGCGCGCGACGACGATTTTCTTGAACAGCAAAGGGGTCATCGCCAACATGCGAGCCCAAGTTGAGTGAGGAGTACGCATCTTCGGAAACACCACCGGCGCGCTCGGTGAAGGCAAAGCGAACATCGGATGTCGCGCCCTCCACCAACGTAACACCATCATGGTCGACACGCGAAACGTTGTCCGCACGTGCTGCCATACTAAAGCCTCCTAATAACTCAAGTATTGCGGCGACGCCGCAGCAGTCCGTGCCATACGGCTGCACACTTCATCAAAAAGGATACCCGCAGCGGTAAGGAGCAAACGTAAAGGGAACGTAAGGAGATTGGAGGCTTTCGTTTACAAAGGCGAAACACAACAAAAAAGGGGCGCGCCCAATCGGACGCACCCCTTGCAAGTCGTTGAGAAAAACGAACTAGAAGCTACCGCGCTTCAGGAAGTCGGGAAGCTCGAACTGATCGTTGCCGAAGTTAGGAAGCTCGGTGCCACCGACGTTGCGGGTCGGAGCGGCCTGAGCCGGACTGGTGGCCGGAGCGGTGCGCTGCGGCTCAGCGGAGGCAGCAGCCTTGCTCTGAGACTGCTGAGCGGCAAAGAGCTCGTCCTGACGGTTGACGTTAGAGTCGGAGAAGCCCGTAGCGATGACGGTGATACGCACCTGATCGCCCAGGGACTCGTCGACAACGGTACCGAAGATGATATTGGCCTCGGGGTCGACGGCGTTGGCAACAACGTCGGCGGCGTCGCTGATCTCCTGGATGCCCAGGTCCTTGGAACCGGCGATAGAGAGCAGCACGCGCGTGGCACCATCGATGGAGCTCTCGAGCAGCGGGCTGGAAATAGCCTGCTGGGCGGCGTCGACGGCACGAGTATCCCCAGAAGCGGTACCGATACCCATCATGGCGGTGCCGGCCTGCTTCATGATGGTCTTAACATCGGCGAAGTCCAGGTTGATGATGCCCGGGACGGTGATGAGGTCGGTGATACCCTGGGTGCCCTGGGAAAGAACGCCATCGGCAATCGCGAAGGCCTCAAGCATGGTGGTCTTCTTCTCGGCGATGTCGAGCAGCTTATCGTTAGGGATGACGATCATGGTGTCAACACAATCGGAGAGGGTCTTGATGCCCTCCTCGGCGCTCTTCTTGCGCTTGCGGCCCTCAAAGGTGAAGGGCTTGGTCACGACGGCGACGGTCAGTGCGCCGACCTCGTTCATCGCGATATCGGCAACGATGGGAGCGGCGCCGGTACCGGTGCCACCGCCCTCGCCGCAGGTGATGAACACCATGTCGGCGCCAGCGAGCGCCTCGGCAATGTCGTCGCGGGACTCATCGGCAGCCTTGCGGCCAACCTCGGGGTTGGCGCCGGCGCCCAGGCCGCGGGTAAGGTCGGTGCCGATGTGCACCTTGATATCGGCATCAGAGATCGCGAGTGCCTGAGCATCGGTGTTGATGGCAACAAACTCGACGCCGCGGATGCCCTCTTCGATCATTCGATTGACCGCGTTGGTACCGCCGCCGCCGACGCCGACCACCTTAATGACGGCAAGGTAGTTGTTGATCTCTGTCTCGTGCATGTCGGTCCTCCGAACAAAGGTTATAGCCATAGCATGGGTCGACCCCTGCGCACATTAACCTTCAGGTTGAAAGTAAATGCAAAGGTAAACCGTATTATGGTTGCACATTATGAACGTATCAGTCAAATAATTGACCGTGAAAACCAAACAAACCAGATAAACGGCGTGGTATGGCCCCTCAACAAAGCATCAACCAGCGCTACGAGGTCGGAGCGTTCCTAAATGTATAGTTACCCGGAGAGCGCACATTGATATACGTTACGCCCTCTACCTGCGAAAGCAGCTTGGTGACTACGCGCTCCTTCTTGACGATATCGTTCGAATCGCCCAGCGACACCTCAATGCCGTTATTGAGGTTCGCCGAGATGGCTTCGACCGAAGGCGTGGAAATATCCTTGACTTGTCCCAAGAACTCGCTCGAAAAACCACGCACATAATCCAGGCCGGCCTTAACGGCCTTGGAGCTCACCGCCTGGCCGGAAACCGGAGCGACATCCGCCGAGACATCAGTCAACAGCACCGCGCCATAATGCTTAGCGAGCGCCAGCGCGGCATCGATTCCGGTCAAGGTATTTGAGCCCTGACCCGTCGTGATGACGTTGCCCTGGTCGTCCACTTCGACCGACGTCGACAGCGGGGCGATCCAGGTGTCATCATCCCCGATGGCCCAGGCAAGGTCATCGGAGCTGATATAGGCAATTGCAATGACCTTGCGCTCCATCGGCGTAATAATGAGCGTATGCGGGAACTGACGCTGGACATCCACGCCCGAGACCCACGGGTTCTGCTTGAGGTCCTCGGTAATCTGGTCGGGATCGACGTTAAAAAGCGACGTTCCCTCGGGCAAATCGATCAGCTGGATAGCATCGTGCTTCGTCACATGCTCGCTGCCTTGAATCTGAATATCAGTGGCGGTAAACAATCCAGAGTTGATCACCACGACGGCAACGACGACGAGCACGGCCAAGATGGCCAGAACGCCGCCCACGATTTTGCCTTTGCCTGTAACGAGAGAAGCGGCGTCTGACGTTTTATTTGCCATCGCCCCAAGTGAAGACAACGGGTTGACGCCTTTTTTACCCGAAGGCTTCTTGGCGGTAGCCGGCACCGATGTCAGCGAGCGCGGTTTCGATGCGCCCAGCGTGCGACCCGGACGCGCCGCTTTAGTTCCCGTCGAGGGCTTAGGAGTTGCCATAGGATGGGCAGGCTTGGCGCCCATAGCAGGCTTTGACGTCACCGAGGGACGCGAGGACTTTTTTGCGGCCGGACGATTACCGAGCTGAGAGCCGACGACCGGACGACTGGTCTGTCGAGCATGCCCGACAGACTTAGAGTGCGCGACGGTATTGCGTTGAGGTTTGGCAGGCGCGCCGGAACGCCCTCCGGCGCGGCGGAAGGTGGGTTTCGATGCTCTAGAAGCCGAGGAATTTAACTTCCGGTCTGAGCTCGATGCCATACGCCTCCCTCACCTTTCCGTGCACATGTCTGATAACCGCGGCAACGTCATCGGCCGAGGCAGTTCCGTTATTAACGATAAAATTAGCGTGAACGGGCGAAACTTCCGCGCCGCCAATCGAAAAACCCTTTAATCCACAATCCTCGATAAGCTTGCCCACACTCGCATCGGGCGGGTTGCGAAAGACCGACCCGCAGGATGCGCGACCCATGGGCTGCGTACGCTTGCGCCTCGTCAGGTACCGTTCCATGCGCTCGCGAATGTCGGCCTTGGGCGCCGGTTTAAGCTTGAGCACGCACTCGAGGATGATCTCATTGCGGGGAAGGCTACATTCGCGGTAGCCCCAAGTGATCTCGGACCCCGCATAATGCTTGATACCGGATGCCGGGTCAAACGTTACGACATCCTCAACCAGCGAGCCAATCCACTCGGTCCGTGTGCCGGCATTCATAGATATCGCACCGCCGACCGAACCAGGAATGCCAACGGCAAACTCAAGGCCCGAGAGGCTACGCGACAGGGCATCGTTGACCAGGCGCGCAAACATCACGCCCGCACCGACCGTCAGCGTACAACCGTCATCGGCAACAACCGTGCGCTGAAACTCACGTCCGAGCGAAATGACGGCACCGCGATAACCGCCATCGGCAACCAGCAGATTGGAGCCCTTGCCGATGATGACCCACGGCACCTGCTCGCGATCGAGCACCGCCACGGCGCGGCGAAGGGCATGATAGCTATGACACGTCACAAAGAGGTCGGCCTTGCCGCCGATACGATAGCTCGTATGACGCGCAAGGCGCTCGTCCTCGATCACATCCGTGTCGATCATGCCCGAGAGCGCCATGACGGCGTTAAACAGACCCATTAGACTTAAGCGTCTTTCTTGGCAGTCAGATACTCAATGAACTCGGGGCCGACGGTCGTAACGTCACCGGCACCCATAGTGAGCAGCAGGTCGCCCTCGCCCACCATCTGCTCGAGCTCCTGATTAAGCTCAAGACGGCTGGAGCAGTACACGACCTCCTTGCCAGGATGCTTGGCGCGCACGGTATCGGCGAGCATCTTAGAGGTGACACCCGGAATGGGCATCTCGCCAGCCGAGAACACATCAATCAGCAGCAGTTTATCGGCATTGGCAAATGCATCGGCAAAGTCGTCGCACAGGGCCTGCAGGCGCGAATAGCGGTGCGGCTGGAACACGACGTCGACATGCTTGTAGCCCAGCGACGAAGCGGCAGCAAGCGTCGCCTTGATCTCGGTGGGGTGATGGCCGTAATCATCGACCACGGTGATGCCATCGATATCGCCCACGTGAGTAAAGCGACGGCGGACGCCCTCAAAGCTCGAGAGCGCCTTGGCGGCCGCGTCGATGTCAAGGCCCAGGACATGGGCGACGGTGAGCACCGCCGTGGCGTTGAGCATGTTGTGGCGACCGGGATTGCTCTTGATCTCCACGGCATGCTCGGTTCCGTCCTCAAAGCGAACGATAAAGTCACTCTGGATGCCCTTGACATCCGGGTGCATGCAGACGATGTCGTTGCTCTCGGCAAAGCCGTAGGAAAGCACGTGACGGCCCGTCGACTTGGCGAGCTCGACCAGATGCGGGTCCTCACCGCAGACGATGACGGTGCCGTCCTCGCCCACCAGGCTCATGAATTTGGCGAAAGTTGCCTCGATCTCCTCGATACCCGAGTAGTGATCAAGGTGATCGGCCTCGACGTTGGTCACAATGACCACGTTGGGGTTCAGGAACAGGAAGGAGCTGTCGGACTCGTCGGCCTCGGCGACAAAGTAGTCGCCCGAGCCGTTCTTGCCGTTCGTGTCATAGCCCTCGACGATGCCACCGATCAGGAAGCTCGGATCCAGACCCATGCGGTCGAGCATGGTGGCGCACATCGAAGACGTGGTGGTCTTGCCATGCGTGCCGGCAACAGCGACGGTGGTGTAGCCGTGGCCCAAAGCAGAGAGCATCTTGGCACGGGGCCACACGGGAATACCAAGCTCGCGAGCGCGCACGAGTTCAGGGTTGGACTCCGGAATAGCGGTGGAGACAACAACCACGTCGGGCTTGACCTCGTCGATCGTGGCGGCCTCATGGCCCACATGCACCTTCACACCAGCGCGGGTAAGCTGGCGGATATAACGTGACGTCTTAAGGTCGGAGCCGGTAACGGCATAACCGCGCTCGTGCAGAACGAGGGCGATGCCGCTCATGCCGGCGCCGCCGATACCGATAAAGTGGGCGCTCTTAAACTCGGGCGCGGAGGTTGCAGTCTGGGAATCAGCCATGTGCTCGTGTACTCCTTGCGTAAACACTGCCTGTAACCCGTTAACTGTACCGCACCTACCGCATCAGCGCGAGGGCGACCGACGATATCCCGTCTAACTAACGCAAACCCTCTACCGCATCCGCCAGAAGAGCGGCGGCCCTATCCTGAGCCAGACCACGCGCCGCCTGACGCATGGCGTCGCGCGCCGCCGCGTCATCGACCAGGTGCAGCAGTTCATCGGCAAAGGCAGAACCGTCGATATCGGCATCGGCGCAGAGCACGCCGGCCCCGGCGTCGACCAGATAACGGGCATTGGTGGTTTGGTGGTCGGCCGTCGCATGCGGATACGGCACGAGCACCGAAGGCACGGCGAGCGCAGCGATCTCGGCCACGCTCGATGCGCCCGAACGCGAGAGCACCAAATCGGCAGCAGCCAGCATATCGCCCATGTTGTCGATGTAAGGCTGGACGCGGTAACGCTTCGCCTCCTCGGGCGTCAGCGCCAAAGCGCGCTCGGTCTCCTCAAAGCCGTCGGCACCCGTCGAATGCAACACATAGAGGTTCTTGCGCGAAAGCAGCTCGTTTTTGAGCGAAACCACGCGCTCGTTGAGGTGCTGGGCGCCAAGTGAACCGCCAAAGACGAGCAGCAGCGTAGCGTCCTCGGGAACGCCAAGTGCCTTGCGGCCGCAAGCGCGATCGCCCTCGATCACCGAGCGACGTACGGGGTTGCCGGTCATGAGCACGTGGTCAGGGTCACCTTCGCGCTCAAAGACCGAACGCGCTGCCGGCACCGAGATGCACACGCGGGCGGCGTGGGAGTTCATCATCTTGTTGGCCAGGCCCGGAACAGAGTTCTGCTCATGCAGCAGATACGGAACGCCCGCGCCCTTGCACCACCCCAGCAGCGGAACCTCGACATAGGCACCAAAACCAATGGCGGCATCGGGCTTGCCGACCTTTGAGAAATGACTGGCGAGCGCACGCTTGGCTTTGTTGACACGCCACAGCGAGGTCAGCGCTGTCCAAGGACGGGAGCGGTCGAAGCCCGTGACCGTAATGGGCACAAAATCAAACCCAGCCTCGGGGACCAGACGACCCTCGAGCTTGCGCGACTGGCCCACGAACACAACGTGGTGGCCACGGTCACGCAGCTCTTCGGCCAAGGCGAGCGCGGGGTTGATGTGCCCTGCCGTGCCGCCGGCTGCAATAGCAACGGTCATTTTATCGGTCATGGTAGTCCCTTCGTACACGCGGTCCCTGGTCGTCGGTACGCAGACGTGCCGACGGGTCCGAGTTCAAATCGATTCGATTATATCCGCCGCCCGCATTGCGAGGAGTGGGGCGCTGAGGACGACCTTGCGGCGCCGTTCGCTGACGCGGGCGGGCTGCCGGCTCGGTCGCAGAGCCATCCAGGACGGTAAAGCCGCTACGCGAAGGTCGTTCGCCGCGCACGTGGGGCACGCCGGCGGTGCTCTCATCCATAACGGCAAAGCTCTCGCGGCGACGGTCGTACTCATCGCGACGGGCGCTCTCGTACGAAACGCGCAGGATCAACCCGGCAAGCATAAGCGACACAATAATCGACGAACCGCCGTAGCTAATAAACGGCAACGGTTTGCCCGTCATGGGAAACACGTTGAGGATGCCCAACGCGTTTATCAAAAACTGCACCGCGAGAATGACCGCGGAGCCAGACGCCATAAGCGCGCCCCGACGATCGGTCGCCTGCTCGGCAATGCGAAACGCCGAGTAGATCAGCATCGCAAACACCAAGAAGAACAGCACGGTTCCGACAAAACCGACTTCCTCGCCAATGATGGCCAGGATGTAGTCGTTGTGCGCCTCGGGCAGATACGAGTACTTCATGGTTGAGTTGCCGATGCCACGGCCGAACAGACCGCCCGAGGCAAAGGCCATGATGGCAAGTGTGGCCTGATAGCCGTCACCATACTCGTCGGCCCAAGGGTTCAAGGCAACCTGAATACGCACCATACGGTACGGCTCTGCGACAAGTGCAATCACGATCACGAGAATGCCGAAGATTAGCACGCCGATGATAAATCTGGGGTCGAGACCCGCAAACAACGCCATGCACATGAGGGTCAACAGGATGATCAGGACAGTACCGAAATCGGGCTGGATAAAGATCAGAAAGAGCGAAATGCCCAGGTAGATGCCCATCTTGCGAAGGAATTCGTTGATGTCGCCACCGGGCGAAAAGAAGCGATCAAGCAGGATGGCCGAATACGCAATGGCAAATGGCTTTAAAAACTCGGAAGGCTGGAACTGAATACCGGCGATGTTGAGCCAGCGCGTGGCGCCACGACTGCCGCTGCCCACCAAGAACACCAGAAGCAGTAGCCCCATCATGCCGATAAGGAAGATCCTGAGCACATCCTCCCCAAACCAGCTGTCCGGCAAAACGCGCACGATGGCAATCAGCGCCAGAACACCGACCACGGCAAACGCGGCCTGTCGACCCAGAAAAAACGTCGCCGAGCCATTCTCGTGCAGCGCCTCGACCGAAGACGCCGAGTACACCATCAGCAGGCCAAAGCACACCAAGGTAAACAGGCAGGCCATGAATATCAGACGCGGGCGCATGATACGGGCGGGAACACCGGCAATATAGCGTTCGCTAAACGACTGCCCGCCGCGGCTGGAACGCGGTGTGATGCGACGTGAGGAAGCACGGTCCGAGTCGGGCCTCCTCATACCTTGTCGGGGGCTCTCCTCTCTCACCGCAACCCCTATTCCATTTGTGATTTCGCTGTAGCGGCAAGCTGAGCCACGTAGTCCTTAAACACGCGGCCGCGCTCCTCATAGCCCGAGAACTCATCGAACGAAGAGCAGGCAGGAGAAAGTAAGATCACGTCACCACGACTCGAAAGCGAACGGGCAACGTCCACGGCGTCGCGCAGGTCATCCGCCTGGGCGATATCCACATCGCCATCGACATCGGCCTCGTCCATAGCGGCGGTGAAGCGCTCGCGCGCATCGCCAAAGCAGACGACCGAGCGCACGTTGTCCATAACGACGCGCGCGAAGTCCGTGAGCGGCGTGCCCTTATCGTGGCCGCCGAGCAGCAAGATCACGTCGTCATCGGGAAATGCCGTCAGTGCCTTCTCGACCGCATCGGTGTTGGTCGCCTTGGAATCGTTGACGTAGCGCACGCCGTCAATCTCGCCACACGGCTCCACGCGGTGCTCGAGCGGCTGGAACGAGGCAAGACCGCGGCAGACACCGTCGACATCGGCACCGACCGCCAAGGCAGCCGTGGCAGCGCACAGGGCATTGATAACATTGTGATGGCCCGAGATCTTAAGCTCGGATATAGCGATGAGCGGGGTCTCGACACCCTTTAGACGCACGATCATCTTGCCATCGCGCACAAAGGCGGCATCCTCGCCCTCAGGCTCGTCAAAGGCAACCTTGCAGATGCGACGACCCGGCGTGTAGATGTACTCATCGAACTCGTGAATGCCGGCGTCTTCGACGTCGACAACCACCAGATCGTCATCGACCATATTGTCAAACAGTTTGATCTTGGCAAGCGCATAGTTCTTATGGCTCTTATGCCAGCCCAAGTGGTCGGGAGTGATGTTGAGCAGCACCGCCACGCGGGGGTGGAGCTCGGTTGTCGTAGCAATCTGATAGCTCGAGAGCTCAGCCACAAACCACTCGTTGTGGGCTCGGCCGTCAATCTCGTTGACCGGCGGCTCGCCGATGTTGCCGACAGCAACGCTGGCCTCGCCGGCAGCCTTGAGCAGATAATCAGTCAGCGACGTGGTGGTCGTCTTGCCGTTGGTGCCCGTGATGGCAATCCAGTTATCGGGCGACAGGCGATAGGCAAACTCGGGCTCACCCATAATCTGGGCGGCATGCTCGCGCCCGGCCTTAAAGAAGCCCGAGAACTCCGAGATGCCCGGGCACGTCACGCATACGTCATAGGCGCCCTCGACCTGTTCGGTCCCATAGACAAACGACGCACCAGCAGCCTCGAGCGCACGCGTGGCGTCATTGGGCTCAGAGGTGCCGCCGCCATACACGGTAACGGCGCTTACGCGCTCGGGATGTGCCAGCGCCCAGCGGGCGACATCGAGACCGGATTTGCCCTGACCCAAAACGAGCAGGCTAAAGACATCAGCAAGAGGCATGAAAGACCACTATCCCAACTGGAAGAACAGGGCAAGGCCAACGGCACCAAAGGCCGCAGCGATAATCCAAAAACGGATGACGACCTTGGTCTCGGCCCAGCCCTTCTTTTCGAAATGATGATGGATGGGCGCCATAAGGAAGACGCGCTTGTGCGTAAAGTGGAAGTAGACAACCTGAATCATGACCGACAGGGTCTCAACGATAAACAGGCCGCCGATGATGAGGGAGACGACCTCGGTGTTGGTCATGATGGACGTGCAGGCAAACGCGGCGCCCAGGGCAAGCGAGCCGGTATCGCCCATAAAGATGCTCGCCGGATAGCAGTTGAACCACAGAAAGCCCAAGCAGGCACCGGCACACGCGGTGCAGAAGATGGACAGGTTCACGTCTCCGTGCAAAAACGCCATGGCAGCCATGGCGAGCATGGCAATCATAGAGGTGCCGCCAGCAAGACCATCAAGGCCATCGGTCAGGTTCACGGCATTAGAAAGACCGGCGATCATCAGCCAGCAAAAGACAATGTAGAGCCACGGGAACGAAAGGCCGCAGATGGTGGTCGAAAGAACACCGAGGTCAATCGTCAGGCCGCCGGGAAAACGAATCTCGGGGGCGACGCCGCACCAGTTAACGGCAAGTACCGTAAAGGTGACACAGATAATGGTTAGGCCGATCATCTTGGCATGGGGCGTCAGACCGAGCGAGCGCCCATGCGTAACGGAGGTCAGGTCGTCGATCAGGCCCAGCACGCCGGTCGCCAGCGTGGCGAGCAGCACGAGCACGAGCTCGGTGGTGAGCTTGCCCATCAGCAGGCAGGTCAGCGAGATCGCGACGAGGATGACAACGCCACCCATGGTGGGCGTTCCCTGCTTAACCAAATGACGCTTGGGGCCGTCGGCACGAACCTGCTGGCCGATACCCTCGACCTTGAGCAGCTTGATCCACCACGGCATGAGCAGCAGCGCAATGGCAGCGGCGATGCCAAGCCCCAAAAAAGCCTGATACGTTGGATACGAGGGATTGCCGAACATGGGCTAGCACACACCTTCCACAAAGCGGTCGAGCTCAACAAAGCGGGAACCCTTGACCAGTACAACATCATGTTTTTCAAGTGCGCCGCCCATGCGGTCGAGCACCTGCTGATAATCGGAGAACACCTGGATGCGGTCCTCGTCCATACCCATCATGCGCGCGGCATCGGCCATAAGCTGGGCCAGCTCACCACCCACGCACGCCAGCATGTCGAGCTTCTTGGCGGCGGCATAGGCGCCCACGAGCTCATGCATGCGAGGAGCCTCATCGCCCATCTCGCCCATCTCGCCCAGGATCGCCATACGAGACCCCGTGCACGAAAGCGAGCACAGCAGATCGAGGCCAGCAGCCATGGATTCGGCACTGGCGTTATAGGAATCGTCGATGACGCGGGCACCGCTCTTGGCGCGCTTGATCTCCTGGCGGTGACCGGTGATCGTGAGGCCCCTAAAGGCAGCATCAATCTGCTCGGGCGTCACGCCCAAGCGATAGGCAACCGCGGCGGCCTTAACGGCATTAGGAACGGACTGCACGCCGGGGATGGCAAGCATGGTATCGATCGTCTCACCCTGGCCAAAATCGAGCGTAAAGACCGGACGGCCCTCGTCATCAACACGAACGTCGCGGGCACGGACCTCATCATCGTCCGAGACGCCGGCCAGCATCACGTCGATACCAGCAGGCTGGGCGAACGTATCGCGAATGAACGGCGTAAAGTCGTCCTCACCACCCAAGACCAGCAGCGGCAAGAAGTCGCCGGCGGCGCACATACCCTGGACAATCTCGGCCTTAGCACGGGCGATGTTCTCGCGGCTGCCCAAAATGCCGATGTGAGAGGTACCGATCTTGCTCACGATGGCAAGGTTGGGATTGGCGGACTGGGACAGGCGCTCAATCTCATGAAAATGGTTCATGCCCATCTCGAGCACCAGAACCTCGGTATCGGCCGGAGCGGAAAGCACCGTGAGCGGCATACCGATCAGGTTGTTGAAATTGCCCTTCGTGGCCCAGACGCGATAACGCTTGGCGAGCACGGCGGCGAGCACGTCCTTGGTCGTCGTCTTGCCAATCGAACCGGTAATGCCGACGACCAGGCAGCCAAGCTCCAAGCGATATACGTGCGCCAGGCGCAGCAAAAACTCCACGGGGTCGTCGGTCAGCAAGATGGCGCATCCCTTGTCCTGCGCCAACGAAACCAGCTCGGCATCGGGCTCGCGCGTCATCACGACGGCACCGGCACCCGACTCGATGGCACGGGAGGCAAAATCATTGCCGTCGACCTTTTCGCCGGGGAAGGCGACAAAGATCGTCCCCTCCTCGACCTGACGCGAGTCGATAACGCACCCGCGGCATACCCGATCGACTTCTTCCGTCACGGTTCGGGCCCCCGTTGAGGCCGCGAGGTTGTTGACGGCGATCTCTATCATTGCAGCTCCCCTGTAAACCTAATAATGCTATCGGCGTATTGTATCCCAGTGCCATGCGCGCGTGGTGCAGGGCATGTGAACACCCTTCAGATCAAACGGCAGACCACGCTCAAGATTGCAACCCCCTACTTCGTGCGCGGGATTCCCAGCACGTCGAGCGCGTTGGCCATAATGGACTGGAATGGCACCGCGGCGGCATCCGAGCCGCTCGGCGTTCCATCGAGTGTGATATAGCACAGCACCTTGGGCGATTGTGCCGGCGCAAAGCCCATAAAGGACGACATGTAGTTCTCCTTGAGGTAACCGCCGTTCTCGTCAGCGCGCTCGGCCGTACCGGTCTTGCCCGCTACGTCATAGCCATCGACCGCACCGCCAACGCCCGTGCCTTCGGACACGACCGTCTGCATGCACGATGTCACCTGGGCGGCAGCGTCCTCCGAAATCGCACGCTCGCCTTCGCCCCAGTCCTTCTCATCGCCCTTGCTGGACTTATAGAAGTGCGGAGTCATCATCACGCCGCCGTTCGCTATGCCGCCCACGGCACGTGCGACCTCAATCGGCGAGACGGACAGCGCCTGGCCAAAGCTCATCGAGCCCAGCGTGGCGCCGTCGTACTGGTCGCGCTCCTTGACGATGCCCAGGCTCTCACCCGGAAAATCGACACCGGAGCTATGACCGATACCCCACTTGTCCACATAGGTGGCAAAATCATCAGCACCGATCTTGCGTCCCACCAGGACAAAGCCCACATTGGACGAACGGCGCATCATCTCGCGCACGTCCATGGTCATGGTGTAGTCGCGCTTATCGGCGTCGGTAACGGTGTCGTCGCCAACCTTAATGCTCGCCGGCACCTCAAACGACGTGCTCGAACGCACGGCGCCCAAGTCGAAGCCGGCACCGGCCACGAGCGTCTTAAAGACCGAGCCGGGCTCGTAGGCATCGGTAACCAGGCGCAAGTTCATGTCCTCGGTCTTGGCGTTTTCCAGATCGGTCTGGTCATATGTCGGATACGAGCATGCAGCCAGAATCTCGCCCGTCGTGGGATCGGTGACCAGGGCCGAGCCATTCTTGGCCTTGGTCTTTTCGACCGCCTTGGCCAGAGCGTCCTCGGCGGCGCGCTGAATATTGACATCGAGTGTCGTCACGATGTCCACGCCGTCCACCGCGGCAACCTTCTTATAGGCGCCGCCCGCGATATAGCTACCGTCCCTCGCCCGCTCGCGCACCAGCGAACCGTTCGTTCCGGTCAAAAGCTTGTTGTACTGTTTTTCGAGGCCCGTCAGACCGTCGTTGTCCACGTTTACCACGCCAAGCACCTGCGATGCCAGGTTGCCGTATGGATATACGCGCTTCATGGCCTGCTCAAAAAGCACGCCGGGCAGGTTCTTCTTCTCCAGCGCCGCAACATCGTCTTCGTCCACCTGGCGCTTGATATACACCCAGGTTCCATCGGACTCAACGAGCTTGCGGCAGGTCTTTTTATCGATTCCAGTTGCCTTGACCAGCGCCGACACCGTCTTGTCAACATCCTCGACAAGCTGCGGGTTCACGGCGATGTTGCGACATTCGACCGACGACGCCAACACGTTGCCGTTGCGGTCGTAGATGGTGCCGCGTTTGGCATAGAGGGTCTGCGCAAGCAGGCGGCGCGCATCGGCACGCTCGCGCAGTTTATCGGCTTCGACAATTTGATAGTCGGCAAGGCGAAAGACGCCCAAGCCCAAGCCAAGCCCGATGAAGCCCATGACGGCTTTGCGGCGAGGCAGAGGCGCGCCTGTGAACCATTCGGTCGACGAACTCTTGCGCGACCTGGTGTTATGCACTTGAGGGCCGCCCGAGCCGCGAAGTCGCGACGCCGGGTCGTTGCCACGGGACTGCCCGGCGTTGTAAGATTGCCGACCCGTTCCTTGATAACCAGAACGTCCCCGCGACGAGGGACGTCCAGAACCGCGATTCCCATCGGGACCGCGGTGATAGTCATTTGTCATACTCAGCTACCGTCTTGTTACTGAGCGGTCGCGGTCGCGTTGGCGCCCGCGGCTGCATCCTGCGAAAAGTCAAGTGTAACGCTCTCGCTGGGCTCCACCATGCCATAAGCGCCCGCAAGGTCGCGAATGCGCGTGTCGGCGCCATAGACCGAATGCATGACCTCCAGGTCGGAGCTCTCATCGGTCGCCTTTTCGAGCGTGCTGGTAAGCTCGGCGTTGCTGTTGAGCACCTGGGCCGTAACGCCGGCGAGCGCCACGCGGGCGACGCCGATCGTCATGAAGATGGCCGCAATGATGCAAAACGTTTTAAGAACGCTCATGAAAACCGGGCTTACCGCCTGGTTTGCCTGACGGCCCGCGCCCGTGTAGACATCAAAGCGCGGCGCGCGCTGCTCACGGGGAGCAACGGGGGCCTGCGGCGTCTCACGATAGGCGGGCATGGCGTTCATATCATAGGCGAGTGCTGCGCTTGAAGTGTTGTAGCCCATGATATGCCGCCTCCCATCCCGAGTACGTTGGTAGTGTGTTTAAGCTTCGTTTATGGTGCGAGCGGGAGGTCCAATATCGCGCGGTCGCGTCTACAGACGCTGCGCCACGCGGATTTTGGCTGATCTCGCCCGAGGGTTGCGCTCAACCTCATCAGGCTGGGCAACCAAGGGTTTGCGGGTGATGACCTTGAGTATCGGCACGTTGCCGCACACGCACACCGGAATCTCCGGCGGACACGTGCACCCCTGGCTCATCTCCTTAAAGTGGTTCTTTACGATACGGTCCTCGAGCGAGTGATACGAGATGACGCAGATACGTCCGCCCGGGTTGAGCCACCTGGTGGCGGCATCAAGCCCTCGTTCGAGCACATCGAGCTCGTGATTGACCTCGATGCGAATGGCCTGGAAACTTTTCTTGGCCGGGTGTCCGCCATGCCGACGAGCGGCAGCCGGGATACCCGCCTTGATGATCTCGACAAATTGGCCGGTGGTTTCGATCGGTTCTTGCTCGCGGCGACGCACGATCTCGCGCGCGATCTGCGAGGCGAACTTCTCTTCGCCGTAGACGCGTAGAATCCGGGCGAGGTCGTGTTCGTTATAGGTGTTGATGACCTCAGCTGCGTTTAAGGTGTTATTACCCGGATCCATCCGCATGTCCAATGGGGCGTCCTCGTTATACGAAAAGCCCCTGCCAGGGATATCGAGTTGCGGTGACGAAACGCCCAAATCGAACAGGAAGCCATCGACCCCGGGCACCTCGGCCGAGCAAAGCAGCTCGTCCAAGTCGCCGAAGTTGCCCTTCAGCAGCTGGTGCGGAACGCCGGGAACCTCGCGGTCCAGACGGGCGCCAGCGGCCTCGAGGGCCATGTCGTCCTGATCGACGCCGAGCAAAAGGCCCGTCTCCCCCACCTGCGCGGCCATCTTTACCGAATGGCCGGCACCGCCAAGGGTGCAATCGCAGACAACGGAGCCGCTCTTTAGCCGCAGCGACTCAAGCACTTCGCCGAGCATGACAGGTTCATGCCGATATTCTTGTGTCAAGATCCCACGCTCCATCCGTTACCCGTGCCTTGCCCTTACGAGAAGAAGAGGTCCAGCAGGGCCTCATCGTCATCGTCCTCATCGGCCGCGGCGCGATCCCAAACCTCAAGGTGGTCGTAGTTGCCCACAACCGTGACCTCGCGGTCGAGGTTCGCCTGCTTGCGGAGAGACTCGGAAAGACCGATACGACCGGCGCTGTCCACGTCCATCGACGTGGTGCGCTTGTTGATCGCCCTCATGAGCTTCTGGTCATTAATGTCACGCGGGTTAAAACCCTCGTGGCCCTCACGCTGTCTCTTATACACATCTCCGAGCCCACGAGACGCGTAGTAAT
>UQSK01000018.1 GCA_900543605.1 uncultured Collinsella sp. | reverse complement strand
AGGAAAGCACTTAATGTGCTTTCCGTCTTGCGCAGGACTGTAGAGCAGCAAACTTCATGCCCTCCGGTCCGCCCCGGGAGCCACTGCTAAGTTATCCCCCGGCATTCAGAAAATCTAAGTGCCAAAAAATAAGATTTTTTGACTCCGTGTTGTATAACCCGCCATTCGTGGGTACCATTCAACGCGTACGCAAACAAAAAGGGTTAACCCGCGCGGCATGACCGCGCGGCCCACAAAGGAGGAAACAAGCATGTCGTCTTTGAAGCCGCTTGCAGATCGCGTCCTGGTCAAGCCCGACGAGGCCGAGCAGAAGACCGCTTCTGGTCTGTACATCGCCAGCAACGCTCAGGAGAAGCCGCAGCGCGGCACCATCGTTGCCGTTGGCGCCGGTAAGGTCAACGACAAGGGCGAGCGCATCCCCATGGACGTTCAGGTCGGCGACGTTGTCATCTACGGTAAGTTCGGTGGCAACGAGGTTAAGGTCGACGGCGAGAAGTATCTGCTCATGCGCGCCGACGACATCTACGCCGTCGTCGAGGCCTAGTCTCGTCGGAATCTCTGATTCGTCTTTGAACGCGTCCGCCGTATAAGACTCGGAAACGGCGACGCGAGTCACATTTCTTTTGGAGGATTACCTACCATGGCAAAGAACATTACGTTCAACACCGATGCCCGCGCTAAGCTCGCCAAGGGCGTCAACACTCTGGCCGACGCCGTTACCGTCACCATGGGCCCCAAGGGCCGTTACGTCGCTCTGCAGCGCACGTTCGGTGCCCCGACCATCACCAACGACGGCGTTTCCGTTGCTAAGGAGATCGAGCTCGAGGACAACATCGAGAACATGGGCGCTCAGCTGGTGAAGGAGGTCGCCACCAAGACCAACGACACCGTGGGTGACGGCACCACCACCGCAACCCTGCTCGCTCAGGCTATCGTCAACGACGGTCTGCGCAACGTCGCCGCCGGCGCCAACCCGCTGGCCATCCGTCGCGGCATCGACAAGGCTGTAAACGCCGCTGTCGCCGAGATGAAGAAGCAGGCCAAGCCGGTCGAGACCAAGGAGCAGATCGCTTCCGTCGGTACCATCTCTGCCGGTGACCCCGAGGTTGGCGAGAAGATCGCCGAGGCCATGGAGGTCGTGGGCAAGGACGGCGTCATCACCGTCGAGGATTCCCAGACGTTCGACATCACCATCGACACCGTCGAGGGCATGCAGTTCGACAAGGGCTATGTCTCCGCTTACTTCGTCACGGACAACGACCGCATGGAGGCCGTGATGAAGGATCCGTACATCCTCATCACCGACCAGAAGATCTCCAGCGTTCAGGACATCATGCCTGTTCTCGAGGCTGTCCAGCGCGCCGGCCGTGGCCTGCTCATCATCGCTGAGGACATCGACGGCGAGGCTCTGCCGACCCTGGTCCTCAACAAGATCCGTGGCGCCCTCAACGTCTGCGCCGTCAAGGCTCCGGGCTACGGCGATCGCCGCAAGCGCATCCTCGAGGACATCGCCGTCCTCACCGGTGGCCAGGCCGCTCTGGACGAGCTGGGCGTGAAGGTCGCTGACATCACCGCCGATATGCTCGGTACTGCTAAGTCCGTCACCATCTCCAAGGACAACACCGTCGTCGTCGGCGGTGCTGGCTCCAAGGAGGCCATCGACGCCCGCATCGCTCAGATCAAGGGCGAGATGGAGAATACCACCTCTGACTTCGACCGCGAGAAGCTCCAGGAGCGCTTGGCCAAGCTCTCCGGTGGCGTTGCCGTCATCAAGGTCGGCGCTGCTACCGAGTCCGAGCTCAAGGAGATCAAGCACCGCGTCGAGGATGCCCTGCAGGCTACCCGCGCTGCTGTCGAGGAGGGCATCGTCGCCGGCGGCGGTGTCGCCTTCATGGACGCTGCTCCTGCGCTCGATGCTGTCGAGATCGACGACCCCGAGGAGAAGATCGGCGTCGACATCGTCAAGAAGGCTCTGACCGCTCCGGTCGCCACCATCGCCAAGAACGCTGGCTTTGAGGGCGCTGTCGTGGTCGACAAGGTTGCCGAGCTGCCTGCTGGCCAGGGTCTCAACTCTGCCAACGGCGAGTGGGGCGACATGATCGAGATGGGCGTCCTCGACCCCGTCAAGGTCAGCCGCGTCACCCTGCAGAACGCTGCTTCTGTCGCCAGCCTGATCCTCATCACCGAGGCCACCGTCTCCGATGTGCCCAAGAACACTCAGCTTGAGGACGCTATCGCTGCTGCCACCGCTGGTCAGCAGGGCGGCGGTATGTACTAAGGCCGACAAGGTCTAGAACTCCCACCGGGGATCCGGGGGCGTGACGGGGTTTCTCTCCGGAACGTCCTCGAACATGCAAAGAGGCTCCGCATCGCGCTTCGCGCTGCGGAGCCTCTTTGCGTCCTGACGCTCCTATTTGGCAAGGTGTTTTTTCGAATCCATTTTGCGCTCGGCCTCGAACGCCTGCCTGTCCCAATCGAGCGGAAGTCCGGCCTCGACCCATGCCTCGTAGGCCCTCCTTATGGGCTTGAGTTCCCTTTGGCCCCTCTCTAGCATCGAGATGTACTTCTCGCTGGTGCCCAGTATGGACGCCGCCCTCACCTGGCTGACCCTCGCCGCGCGCCTGGCCGCCACGAGCTCCGAGGCGTCCTCGGGCCTCCTGATCTCGTGCGGGCGCATCAGCGCCCGGTACGCCTCCCTGGCCACGTAGCGCTTGAGGCACCTCATGACCTCCCTGTCGCTCTTCCCCCGCGCCCTGGCCCTCTCGGCGTACTCGGCGGTCTCGGGGTCGCGCATGACCCTCTGCCTCGCGATCTCGTGCAGCGCGCTGTTCGCCTGCCGGTCGCCGCCCCTGTTGAGCCTGTGCCTCACGGTCTTGCCGCTCGAGGCGGGGATGGGGCAGGCCCCGCATATCGCCGCGAACGACGCCTCGGAGCGCAGCCTGCCCGGGTTGTCCCCGGCCGCGACCGCGAGCTTGGCCGCGCTGACGGGCCCGCACCCGTACATCGCCAGCAGCGCAGGGCAGTTCTCCTCCAGGGACGCCTCGATCGCGCGCTCCATGTCGAGCGCCGCGTCGCGCGCCGCCGCCCACAGGTCCGCCAGCGCGCCGAGCGCGGCGCCCAGCGCGCCCTCGGCGCGCACGGAGGGGAGCTCCTCCATCAGCCTCGGCCCTCCCATGCCGCGGAACCTCGACCTGAACCCCTCCGGGGCGGTGGTGAGCAGCGACCTCGCGGTGTTGATCGCCGAGGTCCGCGCCTTCACCGCCCCGGAGCGCGCCGCGAGCATGCAGCGCACCCCGTCGACCCACCCGTCCTGGCTCTTGGGGGTCCCGAGCTTTGAGCCGGACATCGCCGCGCGGGCGGCCCTCTCCGCGTCCGCCTCGTCGCACTTTCCCTGCCCCGGGCGCCTCCTCTGCATCCTCGCCGGGGAGAGCGCCTCGCGCACGGGCATCCCCAGCGACGCGAGGTGCCTGGTGAGGCCCGCCCCGTAGGACGACGTCCCCTCCATCGCGACGCAGGCCGGTTCCCCGGCCGCCGCGATCGCCCCGGCGAGCGCCTCGTATCCCGCCGCGTCGGCGGGGAACTGGCGGGACAGGACCTTGCGGCCCCTCCAGTCGAGGACGCACAGCCAGTGCGAGTCGGCGTGGGTGTCGACCCCGCAGAAGACCGGCCCGCGGGCGCCGGGTGTCGATTCGGTTCTCATGTCTCGCTCCGTTCTTTCCGTGCTCGCCTGGACCGGGCAGACGACACACTGACGGGGCGCGATAGAATGCGGTTGTTCGGGTCCGCGGTATCGCTCCATGCTCCTATTAGGTCATGCGGCGGTCTCGGCTCGCCGCGGCCCGCGCGGGACATGTCAGGAAACGAGGGCAGCCCCATGGGCGCCAGCGGAATGTGGGGTCACCG
Organism: uncultured Collinsella sp.; assembly: GCA_900543605.1. GTDB lineage: Bacteria > Actinomycetota > Coriobacteriia > Coriobacteriales > Coriobacteriaceae > Collinsella. The sequence continues at coordinate 27,860 of UQSK01000018.1, read as the reverse complement.
CGCGGTCCGCATCTGATGGTGTCGACGTCAATGGTATACGGGTGCATCATCGACGTCTTCAATACAGAAGATATCAGTGCGGAATGTTCCGGAGAGAAACCCCGTCACGCCCCCGGATCCCCTGCGTTTACGGCCTTGAGGTCGGCGTGGGCGGAGATCGTGGCTGATGGGGATACGTGTCCCGGTCGCTGTTTCGCGGCTTTGCCGCGAAAGGCGCGTTACTTTGGGACGGGTGGGGAACGTGATTGTTGCGGTAACTGGTCCCCGCCATAAATTACCCATGGCATACTTGCGCGAAAGCCTACTGGTGCTACACTTGCAATTGCTGTTTCAGGGCGGGGTGAAATTCCCCACTGGTGGTAAATCGGGCGGTGCCAAAGGGGCGCCGTGGCGCAGGCGAGGTGTCTGCGACCGAGCCGATGAGTCCGCGACCCGTGTGTGCGTTGGTTCGCATGCCGGCTGAACTGGTGAAAACCCAGTACCAACGGTTAGAGTCCGGATGAAAGAGGCAGGTGATCTTATGTCTGAACAGTCGCAGCATATCCATTTTGAGAACACGAATAGGTGGAGCACCAAACAGCTCGTTACCATGGCGTTGATGTGTGCCTTGGGCGCCCTGTTTATGTACGTGCAGCTGCCCATCCTTCCTTCGGCGCCATTTTTGACGTATGACCCGTCGCTGGTGCCGGCGATGGTGTGTGGGTTTGCGTATGGCCCCGGTGCCGGCACGGCTGTTGCCGCCATGGCGATCGTTATCCATGCGGTTACCACGGGCGATTGGGTCGGTGCGCTTATGAACTTGGTTGCCACGCTGGGCTACATTCTGCCCGCGGCGATCGTCTACCAAAAGATGCACACCTACAAGGGTGCCGTGATTGGCCTGGCGCTCGGCGTCATTGCCGCTACGGCGCTGTCCATGGTCGCAAACCTTACCATTGGTGTTTGGTTCTGGTATGGCTCGGTCGATGTAATCGCCCCGCTCATGCTTCCCGCCGTGCTGCCGTTCAACCTTATCAAGACCGTGCTCAACTCGGTGTTGACGCTGGCGGTGTACAAGGCGGTCTCTAATCTCATCACGCCCAAGAAGGACCAGGTCAAAGGCCGCGCATGATTGAGTGTCGGGGCGTTTCCTTTAGCTATGACGGTGCTGCACCGGCGCTCGACGGCGTCGACCTGAACATCGAGGATGGCGAGTTTTTCTGCATCCTCGGTGGTAATGGGTCGGGCAAGTCGACGTTTGCCAAGCACCTGAATGCGCTGCTTCAGCCCGATGCGGGAACGGTGTACGTCAACGGCATGGACGCGTCCGATCCCGAGCTGGTCTACGACATCCGTTCGACTGCGGGCATGGTGTTCCAGAACCCGGATGATCAGCTGGTGGCGACGCTTGTCGAGGACGATGTTGCGTTTGGTCCCGAGAACTTAGGGGTCGAATCGGCCCAGATTGCGCAGCGCGTGCGCGAGGCGCTGAAGGCCGTGGGTCTGGTGGGCTTTAAGCGCCACGAGACCCACGCTCTTTCGGGCGGACAAAAGCAGCGCGTGGCGCTTGCCGGCGTGCTCGCCATGGAGCCGCGCGTGCTCATCTTGGATGAGGCCTCCTCGATGCTCGATCCGCGCGGGCGCAAGGGCCTTATGAAGGCCTGTCACGCGCTGCACGAACGCGGCATGACCATTGTGATGATTACGCACTTTATGGAAGAGGCCGCTGAGGCCGATCGCGTTGCTGTCTTCCAGACGGGCCGCGTTGCCATGCTCGGTACGCCCGAGGAGATCTTGACGCGGGCGGACGAACTCGCGCGGCTGAACCTGGATATGCCGGCATCGTGCTGTCTTGGCAGGGCGCTTCGCGCGAAGGGCGTGCCCATTTGCGCACGGGTGCGCGAGGCGGATATGGTCGCCGATATAGCGCAGGTTTATGCCGAGCGGAGCGGGGCGGACGTCGCAGTGCAGCCTTCCGCATCCGATTCTCGTATGCTTGACAATGCATCCTCTGCAGCCGACGGGATGGCCGCGTCGGAGCCCGTTATCGAGATTTCGCATCTCTCGCATAGCTATTCGCTGAGCGCCCGCGAGCGTCGCCGTTGGCACAAGCGCTCAGCCGTCGAGGGCGCATCGAACAAACAGGCTCTCTGGGGCAACGACCCCAGCAGTCCGTGGGCACTGCGTGATGTATCGCTGACGGTGCGTCGTGGCGAGTTCTTGGGTCTTGCGGGCCATACCGGTTCGGGTAAGTCGACGCTGGTTCAGCATCTCAACGGATTAATCCGCCCGCAGGAGGGTTCCGTTTACGCGTTGGGGCTCGACCTGGCAAACAAGAAAGATGCCGCCGCGGTTAAGGCAAAGGTCGGCGTGGTGTTTCAGTATCCAGAGCGTCAGCTGTTTGCCGAGACCGTGGCACAGGACGTGGCATTTGGTCCGCATAACCTTGGCTTGTCGCAGGCCGAGGTTGCCCGCCGCGTTGAGTCATCGCTCGCGCGCGTGGGCCTCGACCTGGCCACGGTGGGCGACAAGAGCCCCTTTGAGCTTTCGGGCGGGCAGCAGCGGCGCGTGGCGTTTGCTGGCGTGCTTGCCATGGAGCCCGAGGTCCTGGTACTCGATGAGCCCATGGCGGGGCTCGATCCGGCGGCGCGCAGTGATTTCCTGGAGCTCATCGATCGGCTTCACCATGGGGGCCTGACCGTCGTCATGGTCTCACACAGTATGGATGACCTTGCCAATTGCTGCGACCGTATCGTCGTGATGAACGAGGGCACGGTGTTTGCCGAGGGCACGCCCGCTCAGGTGTTTGCGCATGCCGATGAGCTCAAGTCGATCGGCTTGGGTGTTCCCGCTGCCCAGCACATGGCGCTGGCGCTTGCGAAGGCAGGCGTGCCGCTGCGCTTTGACGGCCTCTATACGGTTGAGTCGCTGGCAGACGAGTTGGTGGACCTGCTGATCGTTCGCTCGGACGGTCCTTCTAACGTCGCGGACATTGCTAAATCCAAGACGATCGCGCGAGAGGAGGGCTGCTAATGGAGGCGTTTTCGTTTGGCAGCTACTATCCCGGCGATAGTGCAATTCACCGCCTGGACCCGCGAACTAAGTTGCTCTTGGGCTTTGTGTTTCTGATCACGACGCTCACGGTCAGTAGCTTCCGCGGACTGGTCCCGGTCGCAATCTTCGTTGTCCTGATCTATACCGTGTCTCGGGTGCCGGCTCGTCGCGTCCTGTCATCGATGGCGCCGCTGCTGGCGATCGTCGCGGTGGTCGCGGTGCTCAACCTGTTTTCCGACCAGAGCGGGCGCATCCTGTGGCAGCTCGGCTTTTTGCAGATAAGCGAGGGCTCGCTGCATTCCGCCGGCTTTATGGCGTGCCGCCTGACCTTGATGATGGCCGGTATGAGCGCTATCACGCTCACCACACCGACGCTCGACCTCACCGCGGGCTTCGAGCGCCTGCTCGCGCCGTTTGCGCGTGTGGGACTTCCTGCGCACGAGCTCGGCATGATCATGGGCATCGCGCTGCGCTTTATGCCGCAGTTTGCCACCGAGATGAAGCAGACGGCCGATGCGCAGACAAGCCGCGGTGCGCGCGTGACGGGAGGCCCGCTCGGCGGCGTTCGTATGCTTGGCAGTGTGGCGATTCCGCTGTTCACGGGTGTGTTCCGTCATGCCGAGACGTTGTCTGCCGCCATGGATGCCCGTTGCTATCATGGCGAGCAGGGACGCACGCGTCTGCATGCGCTTGCATTTGGCCGCGGCGATGCGTTGGCGGCGGTGGTGACGGCGTTGCTGCTCATCTGCGTCATCGTCATCAATCTTCAACTTGTTTAGGCGCGATTCGAGCGCAGGAAAGGGGTCCCTATGACCGACAACGACCGCACGGCGCAGCTCGAGCGCGCCTGTTCGTATCTTAGGCGTATTCCGGCGTGGTATCTCGCCACGATCGACGTGACGGATGGACATCAGCCGCGCGTGAGGCCGTTCTCGTTTGCCATGGTCGATGATGGCAAGCTGTGGTTTTGCACCTCGCGCGATAAGGACGTGTGGGCCGAGCTTAGCGCGAACCCCAAGTTTGAGGTTTCGGGTTGGAAACCGGGGGAGTGTTGGATTGTGCTGACCGGCGAGGCCGCGCTCGAGGACGACGCGGTCGTGAGCGACCGGGTGCGCCAAGCCGGCTTTAAGCACATGGTGGGCATCGGCGAAGATCACGAGAGCGCCAACGACGGTCGCCTTGCGTTTTTCTCGGTGCGAAATATCGCCGCCCGCTTCTGTGATATCGACGGCAGCGAGGAGCGCCTGGAGCTTTAGCCCTAGGGTAGCTAAAACAGCCCCGACCCAAAAAGACTAGTGCCAGGAGGACACATGGACGGATTGAATACGGTGCTGGAGTATCTGACGTCGGTGCCGGCATGGTATTTGGCGACGAGCGTTGACGGACAGCCGCATGTGCGTCCGTTTTCGTTTGCGCAGATCCAGGACGGCAAGCTGTGGTTTGTAACGGCGCGCACCAAAGACGTGTGGCAAGAGCTGCTGCAAAATCAACGCTTTGAGGCCACGAGTTGGTGGCCGGGCCATGGCTGGCTCATCTTGCGCGGGCGCGCGGGTCTGGATGACCAAGCCGCTCCCGATATGCGCGAGGCAGGCTGGAAGCACCTGGAGTGCCTAGGCGAGCACTACGAGGGCGCAGACGATCCCACGCTCGTCTTCTTTAGCGTGGAGGAACCCGAGGCCTTTGTCTGCAACCATGACGAATGGGTGCCGGTCGAGTTCTAGCCAGCTGGATCATCCTAACAACTTGGTTTTCGCATGGGTGGGCCCCGTATTGCCCGGCGCCGTTAGGAGCGCCGGGCAATACGGGGCCCGCTCTATTTGTCAACTCCTTCAAGCGAATGTGTCGGGAATGTTTCAATGCATGAACATGCAAGCTATTTACGTATTCATGCATCTTTTGGTGCTAAAGTTTCAACCCACTTCATAACGACCGCTGCGAAATGCGCATCGGTGCATAACTGCAGACAAGGAGTCTGATATGTCATTAAAGGTTGGAATCGTCGGTGCGGCTGGATATGCCGGTGCCGAGCTCATTCGCCTCGTCCTCGGTCATCCCGAGTTTGAACTTGCTGCCATTACGTCCAACGCCGATGCCGGCCAGCCGTTGTCTGCGGTGTACCCGAGCTTCGCCGGCGTAAGCGATCTTGTCTTCACGACGCATGATGCCCCCGAGCTCAAGAACTGCGATACGGTCTTTTTGGCCGTGCCGCACACGGCTGCCATGGCACAGGTGCCCGCCCTGCTTGCCGCGGGGGTCTCCTGCATTGACCTCTCGGCCGACTATCGCCTGAGCGATCCGGCCACCTTTGCGGCCTGGTATGCCGCCGAGCACACGAGCCCCGAGCTACTCAAGAGCCGCGCCTTTGGTCTGCCCGAGCTGTTTTGCCAGGATTTGGAGACTGCTGCATCCGACCACGCCGACGGCAAGCCCGTGCTGGTCGCCTGCGCCGGTTGCTATCCCACCGCAACGAGCCTTGCCGCTGCGCCTGCCGTGCGCGCCGGCTGGGTTGCCCAGGGCGGTCCCGTGATCGTTGACGCTATCAGCGGTGTAACGGGTGCCGGTAAGTCCTGCAACGCCCGCACGCATTTTTGCAGCGCGGACGAAAACCTGGAGGCCTATGGCGTGGGCAAGCATCGTCACACGCCCGAAATCGAGCAGATCTTGGGCTTAACCGATCGCGTCGTCTTTACCCCGCACCTGGCACCGCTCAAGCGCGGTCTGCTCTCTACGGTGACGATGCCGCTTATGCCGCAGGCTATCGACACCTTGACCCTTGAGGACGTTGTCGACCATTACAAGCAGTTCTACGCCGGCCGCACTTTTGTGCGCGTACTCGATGCCGGCCAGCAGCCCAAGACGGCTTCGGTCGTCGGCACCAACGCCGCCCAGATCGGTCTCGCGCTCAACAAGCGCGCGGGCGTTCTGGTGGCTACGGGCGCCATCGACAATCTGTGCAAGGGCGCAGCAGGCCAGGCGGTCCAGTGCGCCAATATCGTCTTTGGTTTTGACGAGCGACGAGGCTTGCCCACAGTGGCGTGCCCGGTGTAGCACATTCGATTGTTAGCGATTTGGTAGTCGGGCATCGAGTGGGGCGCCACTCTTAAGCTGGTCTCATGATTGTGGCTGGCATGGCGCACCAACCGATGCCCATTTTTTGTTTGATATAAGGAGTCATAAAGACGATGAATGCTGAGCAGTTCGATATCAAAATTCGTGCCGTAGAGGGCGGCGTAACGGCGGCAGCCGGCTTTAAGGCGGCGGGAATCCATGCCGGATTCCGCAAGAATCCCGAGCGCCTGGATTACGCGCTCGTCGTGCCCGATAAACCCTGTCCCGGCGCTGGAGTGTTTACCACCAATCGCTTTTGCGCGGCGCCCGTGCAGGTGAGCCGCGCCAACCTGGGCGGTGCCGACAAGGGCTACGGTATCATCGCCGGCGTTTCGGTCAACTCTGGCAATGCCAACGCCGCCACGGGCGAGACCGGCCTTGCATGCGCGCGCGAGACGTGCAGCATCGCATCGCAGGTCATCGGCTGCGAGCCCCAGCAGATCCTGGTTGCCTCCACGGGTGTGATTGGCCAGATTCTGCCGATCGACACGTTTGAGACCGCCGTTCCGTCCGCATACGAGGCACTCTCTGCCCATGGCGGTGCCGATGCAGCCCGTGCCATTATGACGACCGACACGCACTCCAAGGAGTATGCCGTGTGTTACCGCAGCGAGGCCGCGGGGCACGCAGGCAATGCCTATACGGTGGGCGGTATGTGCAAGGGCTCGGGCATGATCATGCCCAACATGGCAACCATGATTGCGATCATCACGACCGATGCTCCCGTCGAGCCGGCGGCGCTCCACGCCCTGCTCCTCTCGACCGCCAAACAGACCTTCAACAAGGTGACGGTCGACTCCGATACTTCGACCAACGACACCTGCATCATGCTTGCTTCCGGCGCTGCCGCAGATGCCGAGCCTATTGTCGAGGGCTCTGACGCCTTTGACGAGCTGGCATTTGCCGTGCATGTGGTGTGCGAGAGCCTGGCGCGCAACATCGCCGCAGATGGCGAGGGCGCATCCAAGCTCGTGACGGTTAACGTCACCGGCGCCTTGAACGACGAGGAGGCCGATATCGCCGCCCGTGCTGTCGCCAACTCTCCGCTCGTCAAGACCTGCATCGCCGGCCACGACTGCAACTGGGGCCGCGTTGCCATGGCGCTCGGCAAGTGCGGCGTGCAGTTTAACCAAGAAGATGTGTCCATCGACATGATGGGTATGCCCGTCTGCCGTGATGGCCTGACCGTTCCCTTTGACGAGGACGAGGCGCTGCGTCGCTTTGAGGCGCCCGAGATCGTGATCTCGGCAGACCTGGGCGCAGGGGACGCGGCGACCACCGTGTGGACTTGCGACCTCACGCACGAGTACATCTCCATTAACGGCGACTACCGTTCCTAGACTCCCGATGTGCCGTGCGTCCCGCTGCAATCGCGGGCAACGAGGTACGGCGCGATAGCTACACGAAAGACGAGGCAGACTATGAAGTTCGCACGCGATTGTCGCTCGAACGAATCCAACGAAGTTACCGCGCAGCTGCTGTTCGAGGCGCTGCCGTGGATTAAGAACCTGACCGGTAAGACGGTCGTTATCAAGTACGGCGGTGCCGCCATGGTCGACGAGCAGCTGCGTCGTGACGTGATGAGCGACATCGTCCTGCTCAAGATTATCGGCATGCGCCCTGTTATCGTGCACGGCGGCGGCAAGGCCATCAACGAGGCGCTCAGCCACTACGACATCCCCGTCGAGTTTAAGAACGGCCAGCGCGTGACGACGCCGGCCACCATGGATATCGTGCGCGAGGTACTGGGCGGCAAGGTCAATCAGGAGCTGGTCGCGGCGCTCAACCACCACGGCAACCTGGCCGTGGGCGTGTCCGGTAGCGACGCCGGTACCCTTATCGCCGAGCCTCTCGACCCAGAGCTCGGCCGCGTAGGCAAGGTCACGCACGTCAACACCGACTTTATCGAGCGTTTGCTCGACAGCGAGTACATTCCCGTTATCGCCACGGTCGCGGCGGGGGAGGACGGTGGCTTCTTCAACATCAACGCCGATACCGCCGCCGGTGCCGTTGCGGCGGCGCTTCATGCGCACAAGGCGATTTTTTTGACCGATGTCGACGGTCTGTACAAGGACTTTAGCGACAAGGATTCGCTTATCTCCAACCTGACGCTCGATGAGGTCAATGAGATGCTCTACGGCGGCGAAGTCGACAAGGGCATGATTCCCAAGCTGCGCGCCGCCGTCGATGCGCTTACCGCTGGCGTGTTCCGAGCCCACATCATCGACGGCACGACGCCGCACTCGCTGCTGCTGGAGCTGCTGACCGATGCCGGCGTCGGTACCGTGATCCACTCCACTGAGACGGCCTACGAGTTCGATACGCATCCGCATCCGCTTTCGACGTTTGCGGCGCGCCTGACCGAGAACCTCGACGAGGTCGAGAAGCTCCAGACGGTCTAGCTGACCCGCGGTCGTCGCGTCCCTGCACCCATAGCCCTGCGCCGTACGGCGCCCAACGAAAGGCATCCCATGTCACTTGCAACTCAACAATCGCTCGAATCCCATTACGTTATGCATACCTTTGGTCGCTCGCCGGTAGAGTTTGTCGAAGGCCACGGCATGAAGCTCACCGGTGACGATGGTCGTGAGTATCTCGACTTTCTTGCTGGTATTGGCGTGTGTAGCCTAGGCCACGGCAACTCTGCAGTGCTCTCGGCGCTCGAGGCGCAGACCAAAAAGCTCATGCATGTCTCCAATTACTTCTATATCGAGCAGCGTGGACAGGTCGCGGCACTGCTGTCCAAGCTTGCCAACGACGACGTAGATGGTGCGTGCGTTCTGGCCGATGCCATTGCCGCCGGCGATGAGACCACGGCCGCTGCGCTCGGTGCCCCGGCTGCGGACGAGCAGGTGTGGGAGACGTTCTTTGCCAATTCTGGTGCTGAAGCTAACGAGGGCTCGATGAAGCTCGCGCGTCTGTACGCCAAGCGTGCTGGTAACGGCGGCAACGCCATCGTATGCATGCGCGGCGGCTTCCACGGCCGTACGCTCGAGACCATTGCCGCCACCATGCAGGATTGGCTACAGGACAGCTTCCGTCCGCTGCCGGGTGGCTTTGTGGCCTGCACGCCCAACGATGTCGACGAACTGCGTTCGATCTTTAAACAGCTGGGAAGCGAGGTCTGCGCCGTGATGCTCGAGCCTATTCAGGGCGAGAGCGGTGTGCACCCCATGACCGAGGAGTTTATGGCGGCAGCGCGCGACTTGGCACACGAGGTGGGCGCCGTTCTTATCGCCGACGAGGTCCAGTGTGGCATCTTCCGCTCCGGCAAGCCGTTTGCATTCCAGACCTATGGCGTGGAGCCCGACATTATGAGCCTTGCCAAGGGCATTGCCGATGGTGTGCCCATGGGTGCCGTGGTGGCAAAGAAGGAGATCGCCGACGTGTTTAAGCCGGGCGACCACGGCTCGACCTTTGGCGGTAGCTGCTTGGCCGTCGCGGCGTGCGCCGCGACGCTCTCCGCGCTTGTGCGCGGCGACTACGCTGAGCATGCCGCCAAGGTGGGTGCTTATATGGAGCAGGCGCTGGCCAAGCTTCCGCACGTGGTTGAGGTTCGTGGCCGCGGCCTGATGCTCGGCTGCGACTTGGATGACGCTGCGGGCGATGCACATGATATTGTTGCCCGCGCGCTGGCCGCCGGCGCCGTGATTAACGCTACTGGTGCTCACACGCTGCGTTTCCTGCCGCCGCTTGTCTGCGAAGAAGCCGACGTGGACAGCCTGATCGAGATTTTGTCGGACGTTTTGGCCTAACACAGCGCGCTTCGCTCCTCGCGTGCTGCGCTGGAAAACGCTTACGCGTTTCCTCAGCTCCGCACCCTGGCGGGTTCGAATCCCTCTGCGATGGGCCCAAAAAGGAAAGGCCCCCATAGCTGGGAGCCTTTTCAATCAAGTGGTGGGCGATGAGGGATTCGAACCCCCAGCCTTGTGCGTGTAAAGCACCTGCGCTAACCGTTGCGCCAATCGCCCGCAGGGATTGAGTATAGCGGAAACCCTGGGCTGTTCACCGCTAATTCATAACGAAACTTACGCGGCGACTTCGGCGCCCTTGTCCTCGTCGATAAAGAAACGCTTGTACCAGATGAGGAACGTCAGCGTGGTATAGATCTTGCGCTGGTTGAGCGCGCGACCCTCAAAGTGATCGTCAAGCAGTTTCATGAGCGCATCGGTGTCAAAGAAATCGGCAGCCCACGGTGCGGTGAAGTATTCCTTTACGTAGTCGTAGTACTTTTGCTCACGCAGCCAGAACTTGACCGGTACGGGGAAGCCCACCTTCTTGCGCGTTGCCCACTCGTCGGGCAGCGTGCGGTTGGCGGCGTGACGCAGAACGAGCTTGCAGCCTTCTTCGTTAACACGGTAGTTGGCGGGAATGTGCTCAGCAAACTCCATGACCTTCTTGTCCAGGAACGGGACGCGAAGCTCCAGAGAATGTGCCATGCACATCTTGTCGGCCTTGAGCAGAATGTCGCCCGGCAGCCACATGTTCATATCCAAGTACTGTTTCTTGGAAAGCTCGCAGCAGTTGGGAACCTGCTTGTAGTACTCGGCGCACATCTCGGCGGCGTTCTTGCCGGTGTCATAAGCGGGCTTGAGCACCTCGTCGACCTCGGAGGGATCGAACACCTTTGCCTGACCCACATACCAGCGCTCGGGAACCTCGGCGCATTTCGTCAGGAAGTTGTGGCCCTTAAAGTAGGGAAGATGCTGAACGAGTGAGCCCAGGGCGCGACGTACGCCGAGCGGCACGCGTTTCTTAAAGGAGCGCATCTCGGGGGTGTCCTCGTACCACTCATAGCCGGCAAACAGCTCGTCGGCACCCTCGCCCGAAAGGACGACGGTGACCTCCTCGGAAGCCATCTGCGCCAGATAGTACAGCGGCACGCTGGACAGGTTCGATTGTGGCTCGTCCATGTGGTACTGGATATCGGGCAGTGCATCGAAGAACTCGTCGGCAGTAATCATCTTGCGGACGTTCTTGATGCCCAGCTTGTCGGAAAGCTCGGCAGCGTAGTTGGTCTCGTTGAAGTTCTTGTAATCAAAGCCGACAGAATACGTGGTGTCAGGCATGAGACAGGCGGCAATGTAGCTGGAGTCCACGCCGCCAGAAAGGAACGAGCCCACCTTAACATCGGCGATTCGGTGTGCAGCGACGCTTTCGTGCACGACCTTGTCGCACTCGTCCACGTACTCCTCGAAGGTCTTGGAGTTGTCGTCGGTGAAGTCGCAGCTCCAGTAACGCTTGATGTCCATGGTGTTGGTCGTCAGGTCATACGTAAAGCAATGCGCCGGGGCGAGCTTGAACACGCCCTTAAAGAAGGTCTCCTCCGTGGCGGGGAATTGCAGCGTCAGGTAGGGGCGCAGCGCGTCGTGGTTGACAGCCTTCTCAAACTTGGGATGGTCCAGGAAGCTCTTGATCTCGGAGCCAAACAGCAGCGAGCCATCGGATGCCTGGTAGTAATAGAACGGCTTGATACCAAAGATGTCGCGAGCGCCAAAGAGCTTGTTCTTGTTCTGGTCGTGAATCACGAACGCGTACATGCCACGCAGGCGGTTGACCAGGTCCTCGCCCCACTCCTCGTAACCGTGTACCAGGACCTCGGTATCAGCGTTGCAGTGGAAGGCGTAGCCGGCTGCCTCCAGCTCGGCGCGAAGCTCCTGGAAGTTGTAGATCTCTCCGTTGAAGACAATCGTGACCTTGCCGTCGTCGCTCGACATGGGCTGAGCTCCAGCTTCGGAAAGATCAAGAATCGAAAGACGACGGAAGCCAAGGGCAACGTTGTCGACGATATGCTGGCCGCCCATATCGGGACCACGGTGGATGATGCGATTCATCATGGCCGTGAGAACCAGCTCACTCTGTTCATCTGTACCGGTAAAACCGACAAAACCGCACATGCAAGATCCTTTCTGCTGACGGCTCAGGTGTACTGCCGCAAGGATTGTGGCAGCTGATGTCAAATAATCTTTACTATCATGCCAATCTTTTGTTTCGTGATAGGGCATAAGCGCCGAGCGAACCGAAAAAACCACGGCCCGATCTTCAGACGAAGCGGCGGGCCGTGGTTGCGAACGCTATGTATGAGCGGTTAGCGCTTGCTGCGCTCGGCGAGACGGCGCTCCACCTTGGTGACGATGTGGATGAGCGGAATCGTCACGACCAGATAGTAAAGTGCGGCGCAAATGTAGGGCGTAATGTTGCCCGTGGTTGCCGTGAGGTTTTTGGAGAACAGCATGAGCTCCATGACGCCAACGCTCGAAAGCAGCGACGTGTCCTTGTACAGCATAACGAACTCGCTGGTCATAGTCGGTATAGCGCAACGTACGGCTTGCGGGATCACGATGCGCGACATAACTTGGGACCAAGTCATGCCAAGCGAGTAGGCAGCTTCTGATTGACCAGGCGGTACGCTCTCGATGCCGGCACGGAAAATCTCGGCAAGATAGGCCGAGCAGTTGATGGCTAGCACGCCAACGCCGAGCGGCAGATTGGGCACGTTGAGACCGATCATAGGGAACCCAAAGAACGCAATGTAAATCTGCAGGAAGAGCGGGGTTCCGCGCAGGACGTTGATGTATGTCACGGCGATGCCGCGCAGCATACGACTATGACTGATTTTCATAAAGGCAAACAGCAAGCCGATGGGGATGGCGAGCGGAAAACCGATAGCGGTCACGGCAAGTGCTATGCCCCAGCCCTTAAAGAGCGAGGCGATTGAGGTGACGATAATCTGCGGCTTGCAGAACATGCCCAAAAACGGGTTGGAGTTCCATGCGGCAACCCAAGGCTGGGCATCGAGCCAGGCGACGATTTCTTGCACCATGGTGCTCTCCGAGACGCTGATGGTGGGGCTCTCGGGAAGATCTCGCTTGTCGCCGTCGGTGACATAGCTGCCGGTGACGGCATAGGCACCCGCGTTGCTCGGGAATACGACGTCGGGGACGACAACGCGAATCTGCGAGCCGGCAGCGACGGGATCGGCGAACTTGATGACGAGCTTTGAGCCGTCCAGCGAGCACGATGCCTTGACACCCGTCTGGTTCAGTCCGTCGAGCAGCGTGACCTTAACATCGGTGCTTTCAAATGACCCGCCTTCGGGCAGCTCAAGCTCAATTTGCGAAACGTCGCCCTCGTCGCTACCCGTTGTCGCTTCCCAGGTCAGGCGGGTTGCGATGCCGCCGAGCACGCCGTTGCCGCCGTCTTCGTTTGACTTGGCGGTCGCCGAGGTGACGGCGAGTGAAGCGCCCGTCGCGTCCTCTGAGCTCGAGGCATCCTCGTTATCGGACCCGCTCGTGGGTGCCATGCCAAACCACTTCTCGTACAGTTTGTCATAGGCGCCGGAGCTCTTGATCTTGGCAAGGGCATCGTTGATGGCCTGTGTCAGCTCGGGGTTGTCTTTAGAGACGGCAATGCCAAACTGCTCGCCCGTCGGAACCTCTTTGATGATCTCCATACCGGTAAAGGAGTTCGAAACCATCCACTGCTCAACGGGAAGATCGCATACGACCGCCTGGCACTGACCGCTCATGACGGCGGTGAAGGCTGCCGTCCAGTCGTCAAAGTTGACGGTGGTTGCCTGCGGCAGGTTCTCGATTGCCCACTCCTCGGACGTGGTGCCCGACTGCACGGCAATTTTGATGCCCGGTGCGTTGAGGCTGTCGACCGTGTCGTATCCAGTGTTCTTTGCAACTGCGACGCCCTGGTTGGAGTCGATATAGGGGTCGGTGAAGTCGACCTCTTCCTTGCGCTCGTCGGTAATCGTGATGTTGCATGCGCCGACATCGGTCTTTACACCCTGTTTGACCATGGGGATAATGCCGTCGAACTTTTGCGCCGGCAAGTAGTTGAGCTCCAGACCGAGCTCGTCCGCGATCATGCCCATGAGTTCATAGGTAAAGCCCTGGTCTTCGCCGGAATCGTTGACGTATTCAAACGGGGGTGTGGCCAAGTCACTTGCGACGGTGAACTTGCCATTCTCGACGAGTGTGTAGGTGCTCGAGGCGTTCTGGGAGGACGAACAGCCGCTCGCGCCGATGGTGGTGGCAAGGGCCACAACGATCGTCGCGAAGGCGCAGACGATGCGCCGGGTCAACTGGGCATGTGTCGAGCGGTGGCGACGTTCGAAGTGTCGTTTCATCTGGAATCCTTTGCTTGGGCATGATGGGTCGGCATTGTGAGTCAATGAGGCACATCAAGACATTTGGATAAAGAATAGCACCCAGATTTCCCTGTTTTTACACGGGGTGGACACTGTTGTCATTTATTAACCCACGGCACAGTCCATGCAATTTTTTAGAAGGCTGCAGTGCGCGCAAGGTCAGGTGGCATATTAGGATGGTTGATAATACAGAATGTTTCATCGTTTCTGCCGCGGGACGTCTTTTGCCCTTTAAGGCTGAATTTAGCGAGAGAGGTCTTTGTATGTCGAGTCCGACACAAGAGAAGCTAACTCTGATGCGCTATATAGAGTTGCTCGAGGAAGATGGCCTTGTTGTTTCCAGACCGAGCGCTTCGTGCGACCAGCGCATTGAGTTTGCAACTGATGACTCGCGCCAGGTGCGTCCGGGCACGTTGTTTGTCTGCAAGGGCCGTGCGTTTAAGCGCGAGTACCTGCTTTCGGCAATCGCCGATGGCGCCGTGGCCTACGTTTCCGAGGTCGATTACGATGTTGATCTTCCCGCGGTGATTGTGAGTGATATTCGTCGCACGCTCGCCGTGGTGGCAGATGCCTTTTATGGGCACCCGTCGGGTAAGGTGAAGGTCTGCGCCTTTACAGGCACCAAGGGAAAGTCGACCTGTAGCTTTTATCTGCGCGGCATTCTCGCCAACGAGGCCAAGCTTACGGGCTGTCATCGGCCCGCTCTTAATACGGGCATTGAGTTCGACGACGGCATCGAGGCAGGCCCTTCCAAACTGACAACCCCCGAATCCTTCCTGCTGCAGTCTCGCATTGCGCATGCTGCGGAGGCGGGTGCCCCGTGGCTGGTTATGGAGGCATCGAGCCAGGGCCTCAAATACGAGCGCACGGGCAAGATCGCCTTTGAAGTCGGCGCCTTTACCAATATCGGCGAGGATCACATTTCGCCGATTGAGCATCCGACGCTCGAGGATTACTTCGCCAGCAAGCTCAAAATCTTCTCGCAGAGCCGTTTTGCCGTGGTCAATCTCGATATGGATAAGGTCGATCGCGTGCTCGAGGCGGCGTCTCGTTGCGAACGTACGGTGACGTTCTCCCTGACCGACGAGCGCGCCGACGTGTTTGCGCTGGCGATTCGCAATGGCGACTGCGGCGTGGTAGCAACGGTGCGCACGCCCCGCTTTACGCGCGACATTGTGATTCCCACGCCGGTTAAGTTCAATGTGTCCAATGCGCTTGCCGCTATTGCCTGCGCCGAGGCCCTGGGCATTTCCGAAGAGGGTATCGTCCACGGCTTTGAGGGTGTCTTCGTTCCCGGCCGCATGGAGCTCTATCCGTCCGTATCGGGCAAAATCTTGGGCATCGTCGATTTTGCACATAACGGTATGAGCCTCGAGACGCTCCTGCGTGACTTGCGCGAGAACTATCCCGAGCGCGAGCTGGCGGTTGTATTTGGCGCTACGGGTGGTAAGGGTGTCGATCGACGCACCACGATGGGCATCGCCGCTGGCAAGTATGCCGACCGAATCGTGATTACCGAGGATGACCCCGGCCCCGAGGATGTCGAGGATATCTGCGCCGAGATCGCGCGCAACGTTCAAGCGCAGGGAAATGATAACTGGCAAATCGTGACTGATCGCGTTGCCGCTATCGAGACTGCCGTGCGCGAAACCGTCCGTCCTGCCGTGGTCATCGTGACCGGTAAGGGCGAGGAAGAGCGCATGCTGCGCAAGAACGGACCCGAGCCTTGTGAGCGCGACGGTTCGATTCTCAAGCGCGCCCTTGCGGCGTACGACGCCTAAGACCAGAAGCCCCTTCTACGTAATGGAGTGACCATGTCCCACAATACCCTGCCGACCGTCGCTGAGCTTTCGGGCGAGATGCGCGAGCGTCTTGCCAAGGTTAAGTACGTCTTTACCGACCTGGACGCCACGATGCTCGCACCCGGCTCGTGCGTGCTGCGCGACAACGACGGCAACCCCTCGACCAAGCTCGTCGAGGCTGTCGTGGCACTTGCCCGCGCCGGCATACAGGTGGTTCCCACCTCGGGCCGCAACCGCACCATGATCCACGAGGATGCGCGCGTGCTCGGCCTCAACTCCTACATCGGCGAGATGGGTGGTCTGGTCATGTACGACCTCAAGGCCAACGATTGGGAGTACCTGACCGGCGATATGCCCTACGACCCCGCCTGCGACCTCACGCCGCATCAGGTGATCGAGCAGACCGGCGTGTGCGAGAAGATTCTCGCCCGCTGGCCGCATAAGATCGAGTACCACAACGACATGTCGACTGGCTACAAGTACCGCGAGGTCACCGTCGGCATGCGCGGCGATGTGCCCGACGACGAGGTCCAGGCCATTCTTGATGAGGCCGGCTGCGGCCTGGTCTGGGCCTGCAACGGCCATCTGACCCATCTGTCCAAACCGACGACGCTCGAGCTCGAACGCGTCGAGGATGGCCGCGCGTTTAACATCAATCCCGCCGGCCTCAACAAGGGCGTTGCCATCGCACGTTTCTGTGAGCACCTGGGTATCGAGCGCGAGGAGACGCTGGCGCTCGGCGATTCCGAGTCCGACTTCTACATGGCTGACCACGTGGGCACGTTCTGCCTGGTCGAGAACGGTTTGACCAGCGCCGGCGCGCCCGAGTTCCTGGATGTTTGCGATAACGCCTACGTCACGCGCGGCAAGATTGTCGATGGCTGGGCGGCAACGGCAGAGCTGCTCGTCGCGGCCCGTTCGTAGTGCGGTCCTATCGCGCTGAGCCATATCTTTTCGAGAGAGAATCTGGTGAGGTAATGTCCGATATCGAGAATCTGGCAGGTGACACGCGCCCGATCGGTGTGTTCGACTCGGGCCTGGGCGGTCTGACGGTTGCGCGCGCGATTGCGACGGCGTTGCCGCACGAGTCCGTCTACTACTTTGGCGACACCAAGCGCTGCCCTTACGGCACCCGCACCGAGGACGAGGTGCGCTCGTTTGCACTGCAGGCGGGCCGTTGGCTGTCGAAGCACGACGTCAAGATCATGGTCATCGCCTGCAATACGGCGACCGCTGCGGCCTTGCGTTTGGCCCAGCAGGTGCTCGACGTCCCCGT
This sequence comes from uncultured Collinsella sp., assembly GCA_900543605.1. Lineage (GTDB taxonomy): Bacteria > Actinomycetota > Coriobacteriia > Coriobacteriales > Coriobacteriaceae > Collinsella. The sequence goes on along the minus strand of UQSK01000018.1, from coordinate 10,483 downwards.
CATCGGTGTGATCGCACCGGGCGCACGCGCGGCAATCAACAGCACCCGCACGCGCCGGGTGGGCGTGCTCGCCACCAACCTCACCATTCGCTCGGGCGCTTACACGCGTGCTATTCAGGACCTGGATGCCGGCGTCGACGTATACGGCTGCCCTGCCTCGAGCTTTGTCGAGGTCGTTGAGCACGAGCTCGCCTCGGGCGCGCATCTGCAAGAGCAGTGGCTCGAGAACGAGGACATCTTTGATACGCCTGCCGTACGCGCGCTGGTCGGCGCCACGGTTGAACCGCTGCGCGACCACGGCATCGATACCGTGGTACTCGGCTGCACGCATTTCCCGCTGCTCGTGGGGCCTATTCGCCATGCACTGGGTCCCGGAGTGCGCGTGGTGAGCTCCGCCGAGGAGACCACGCGCGAGCTGACCGATATTCTCACGCGCCGCGAGCAGCTGGCGGGCGACGCGGCCGAGCCGCAGCATCGTTTTGCGACGACGGCCGATAACATTGCCGAGTTTGCGGTGGCGGGCAGTTTTATCTTTGGCCAGCCGCTCAAGAGCATTGAACATATCGATATCGACGAACTGAAATAGATATAAGGTCACCGACCAAAGGCTCACGTTCACCTTTTGCCGAAAGGATTTTTCCATGGAGTATATGCAGGCCAATCGCGCCAACGGCCGCGCCGCCGATGAGCTGCGCCCCATCAAGCTTACCCGCGGCGTCATGAAGCACGCCCATGGTTCGTGCCTGGCCGAGTTTGGCGATACGCGCGTGCTGTGCGCCGCCACAATTGAGGAGGGCGTGCCGGGCTGGCGCAAGGGCGCCAAGGCCGGTTGGGTAACGGCGGAGTACGCCATGCTGCCGGCATCGACCGGCAAGCGCTGCAAGCGCGAGCATGCCAACCGCAAGGGTCGCTCCATGGAGATCGAGCGCCTCATCGGCCGCAGCCTGCGTACCGTCGTCAACATGAAGGCGCTCGGCGAGTACACCGTCACCGTCGACTGCGACGTGATTCAGGCAGACGGCGGCACGCGAACGGCGAGCATTACCGGCGCCTGGGTGGCACTGCACGACGCCCTTGCCATGTGGGTCGAGGCGGGTAAGCTCGAGCGCATCCCGCTCACGGGCCAGGTCGCCGCGATTTCCATGGGCGTTGTCGACGGCAACACCCTGCTCGACCTGGATTATTCCGAGGACAGTCACGCCGAGGTCGACATGAACCTTGTCGCCACCGATACCGGCGAGATGATCGAGCTCCAGGGCACTGGCGAGCAGGCGCCCTTCGACCGCAAGCGCCTCAATGCCCTGCTCGATTTGGGCGACAAGGGCATTGCCGAGCTCATCGAGCTCCAGCACCAAGCCCTCGCCTAACCTGCCAAAAAGGGACAGGTTTATTTTGGCAGGTTTTATCTGCGGAAACGCTGAACTGTAAGGCTGCTGCCGCGCGAGGGGAGGGGCTTGAGAGCCTAATTACCTTTTGTGTGGCGTTGTTATAAGAACAAGGAGACCATTCATGGCGCTTGAGAAGATCGACATCGACACCCTCGACCCGGCGGCGACCATCGTCGTGGCAACGGGCAACGCCCATAAGCTCACCGAGATCGAGGCCATTTTGGGCAAGGTTATGCCCGAGGTTCGCTTTGTGGCGCTCGGCCAGCTGGGCGATTTTGAGGACCCCGAGGAAAACGGCACGACGTTTTTGGAGAACGCCATCATCAAGGCCCAGGCTGCGGTGGAGGAGACGGGCCTTATGGCCATTGCCGACGATTCGGGCCTGGTCGTCGACGCGCTGGACGGTGAGCCCGGTGTGTATAGCGCGCGCTACGCGGGCGTTCACGGCGACGATGCCGCCAACAATGCCAAGCTGCTCGTGAATCTGGAGGGCGTGGCCGACGAGGACCGCACTGCGCGCTTTATGAGCGTCGTCGCGCTCATCGACACGGACGGTTTGGTCACCTATGGTGAGGGCGCCTGCGAGGGCGTTATCGCACACGAGGGCCGCGGCGATCACGGCTTTGGCTACGACCCGCTGTTCCTGCCGGTCGACACGCCGGGCAAGACCATGGCCGAGCTGACGACGGATGAGAAGAACGCCATCAGCCATCGATTCCATGCGCTCGAGCACCTATCCGCCAAACTGACGGGCGAGGAGTAGGCCGTGCGTGCGGTGGTGCAGCGCGTGCTCAACGCCGGCGTGACGGTCGACGGCGAGTGCGTGGGCAAAATTGGGCGCGGCTATCTGGTGCTGCTGGGCGTGGGCCACGGCGACACGCGCGCCGAGGCCGATAAGCTGTGGGGCAAGCTCCGGGGCTTGCGCATTAACGAGGACGAGAACGGCAAGACCAACCTGGCCCTTGCCGATGTCGACGGCGAGGTTCTCGTGGTGTCGCAGTTCACGCTGTTCGCCGATTGCCGTCACGGCCGCCGCCCATCGTTTACGGATGCCGGCGCCCCCGATGTCGCCAACGAGCTCTACGAGTACTTCCTGACGCTTGTGCGCGAGGACGTCGAGCACGTAGCGCATGGCATCTTCGGCGCCGACATGAAGGTCGACCTCGTCAACGACGGTCCATTCACCATAGTCCTGGACACCGATAGCCTGTAAGTAGTCAATTTGGGACGGGGCTTATTTAGCTACTTGCGTATGGCCACAACAGGGTGATATAGTATTAGAGTTTTGTCTATCTTAGGGGTATTATCCCCTTTTTGAATTGCACCTTCTGGAGGCCCTGTTCATGGAAGAGATGGAAGTCAATCACGTCGACGACATCCACGAGAAGCTGACCGATATGGTGGGCGATCGCGTCAAGGTGAAGGCCAACATGGGCCGCACCCGCGTCGTCGAGCGCATGGGCACCATCAAGAGCGTCCATCCGGCAGTCTTTATCGTCGAGGTCGACGAGCGCCGTGGCCGCAAGTCGCGTCAGTCCTACCAGTATATTGATATTCTCACCGGCCAGGTCGAGCTGTTTGACCCCGAGAGCGGCGAGCACATTTTTACTCCGCTCGGCAATCAGCTCGAGGAGCACTAGCGGTGACCGATTGGTCCCTGACCCTTTCCGCGCCGGCAAAGATCAACCTCTATCTGGGGGTTCATACCGAGCGCGACGACCGCGGCTACCATAAGGTCGATTCCCTGATGGCAGCCGTCGGTCTTGTCGATACCGTGACGGTTACGCCGGCACAGGCGCTGACCGTCCAGACGATTCCGGCATCTGACTTTCCTATGCAAAAGAATACGGCGTATCGTGCGGCCGCTGCTATGGCCGAGCATTATGGTCGTGAGGCCAACGTCTGCATCACGATCGAGAAGCGCATCCCGTTGTGTGCCGGCCTGGGCGGTCCTTCGACGGATGCCGCGGCGGTCATTGTCGCCTTGGCAGAGCTGTGGGGTATCGACCGTGCCGATTCCGCGCTGGACAACATCGCGCGCGGCATTGGCGCTGACGTTCCCTTCTTTTTGCATGCCAGCCCTGCATTTTACGTGGGTGGGGGAGACGTGCTGGCAACCGAGTACCCCGCACTACCCGCGACACCCGTCGTGCTGGTCAAGCCGCGCGGGGCAAGCGTTTCAACAATTGAAGCCTATCGACGTTTTGACGAGACCCCAGCGCCTGCGGACAAGCCCGGAGCGATCGCATCTGCCCTTCGCTCGGGAGACGCAGAGGCGGCCTACGCGCTCGTCCACAACAACCTGGGTGTCATTTCCGCGCAGATGGAGCCGCGGATTCAAACGGTGCTCGACTGGCTTCGTTCACAGGACGGTACCATTACCGCAAACGTGTGCGGTTCGGGTGCCTGCTCGTTTGCTCTCTGCGATGCTGCCGCCACGGCAGTCAATCTTGCGGCAGCCGCTCAACAAAACGGCTGCTGGGCTTATGCAACGGAGCTCGTTTCCGACACGGTTCGCATTGAAGCGCCAAAGAAGTAAAAATTTCTCTGGCACACGACGGAAATCTTTGTTACTATAGTCGAGCTAACGGGTTGTGGCTCAGTTTGGTAGAGCACTGCGTTCGGGACGCAGGGGTCGCTGGTTCAAATCCAGTCAACCCGACCAGAGCATGAGGAGGGACCGCTTCTTGCGGTCCCTTTTTTTAGCTATTGTTGTGATACCGCGATACCCGCGGTATACTCATTCGAGCTTGTCTCGCTGTATTGTGGAGGTCTACATGTTTGGACTGAGGGCTCCTGAGCTCATCATTATTCTCGTCGTTGTCCTGATTATCTTTGGGCCCAAGAACCTGCCGAAGCTCGGTAAGTCCCTCGGCTCTACTGTCAAGAATATCCGCGAGGGTATGGAGGGCGACGATAAGGGCGAAACCAAGCAGGCCGAGGAGGTTGTGGTCGAGGAGTCCAAGGAGGACAAGGAGATCGCAGAGCTCGAGGCTAAGCTCGCTGCTGCCAAGCAAAAGAAGGCAGAGGACAGCGACGCGGACGCAGAGTAGTCCCATCCCTTTGGGGTGAGCACCTGACCGGCTTGCCCGCAGGCTAGCCGGTCTTTTTCGTTTTTGTTGACAGTTGATCGTTACATCATAGTTGGGGAGATATCCGTATGGACGCAAGCCAGATCGTACTGACCGCTGAGGGCCGCCAGAAGCTCGTCGAGGAGCTCGCTTGGCGTGAGGGCGATTACGCCAAGGAGATCGTCGAGGACATCAAGGAAGCTCGCGCGTTCGGCGACCTTTCGGAGAACTCCGAGTACGATGCCGCCAAGGACAAGCAGGCCCAGAATGCTGCTCGCATCGCCGAGATTCAGGCTATTCTCGCCAACGCCCAGGTTGCTGCCACCACGGGTGATCTGACCGTCTCCATTGGTTCCACCGTTTCGTTGATTGATCCCAACGGTGAGGTCATGGAGGTCACGCTTGTCGGTACCACCGAGACCAACTCGCTCGAGCACAAGATCTCCAACGAGTCTCCGGTCGGCCACGCCATCATTGGTCATGGCGAGGGCGACTCCGTCGAGGTCGTTACGCCTTCCGGCAAGACCCGCATCTACACCATCGCCAAGATCGCACGCTAGACCACGGTCCCGCGTAAAGGTATGTTTTCGCTCCCTGGGACCGAATCCTGGGGAGCGTTTTAGTTTGAGGAGCTAACTTATGGCAGAGAACCAGAACGCCGCCGATCAGGCATCGACGCTCAACGACGAGCGCGCCACCCGCCTGGCCAAGCGCGCCGCCCTGTTCGAGGCGGGCCAGAACCCCTATCCCGAGCACTCCGAGATTGAGGACTATGTCGTCGACATCGAGACTAAGTACGCCGAGCTTGCCGATGGCGAGGACACCGAGGACGTCGTGAAGATCGCCGGTCGCGTGGTCGCCAAGCGCGGTCAGGGCAAGATCATGTTCATCGTCGTGCGCGATGCGACTGCCGAGATTCAGCTGTTCTGCCGCATCAACGATATGGACGAGGCCGCCTGGAGCACGCTCAAGGCACTCGACCTGGGCGATATCCTGGGCGTGACCGGTGTAGTCGTGCGCACCAAGCGTGGCCAGCTTTCCGTTGCCCCCAAGAGCGCGACGCTGCTGTCCAAGGCCGTTCGCCCGCTGCCCGAGAAGTTCCACGGTCTCTCCGACAAGGAGACCCGCTATCGCCAGCGCTATGTCGACCTGATCGCCAACGACGACGTTCGCGAGACCTTCCGCAAGCGTTCTCAGATTCTCTCCACGTTCCGCCGTTTTATGGAGTCCGATGGCTACATGGAGGTCGAGACCCCTATCCTGCAGACCATCCAGGGCGGAGCTACTGCCAAGCCGTTCATCACGCACTTCAATGCGCTCGATCAGGAGTGCTACCTGCGTATCGCCACCGAGCTGCACCTCAAGCGCTGCATCGTCGGCGGCTTTGAGCGCGTGTTCGAGATCGGCCGTATCTTCCGCAACGAGGGCATGGACCTTACCCACAATCCCGAGTTCACCACGATGGAGGCCTACCGCGCCTTCTCCGATCTCGAGGGCATGAAGGCACTCGCCCAGGGCGTCATCAAGGCCGCTAACAAGGCTATCGGCAACCCCGAGGTCATCGAGTACCAGGGTCAGACCATCGATCTGTCCGGTGAGTGGGCAAGCCGTCCCATGACCGACATCGTCTCGGACGTGCTCGGCAAGCAGGTCACCATCGACACGCCGGTCGAGGAGCTTGCTGCCGCCGCACGCGAGAAGGGCCTGGAGATCAAGCCCGAGTGGACCGCCGGCAAGATCATCGCCGAGATTTATGACGAGCTGGGCGAGGACACCATCGTCAACCCCACCTTCGTGTGCGATTACCCCATCGAGGTCAGCCCACTTGCCAAACGCTTTGAGGATGACCCGCGCCTGACCCATCGCTTTGAGCTGGTCATCGCCGGCCACGAGTACGCGAACGCGTTCTCCGAGCTCAACGACCCGGTCGACCAGGCCGAGCGCTTCGCTGCCCAGATGGCCGAGAAGGCCGGCGGCGACGACGAGGCCATGGAGTACGACGAGGATTACGTGCGCGCCCTCGAGTACGGTATGCCTCCTGCGGGCGGCATCGGCATCGGTATCGACCGCGTGGTCATGCTGCTCACCAACCAGGCTTCCATCCGCGACGTGCTGCTGTTCCCGCACATGAAGCCCGAGAAGGGTTTCCAGTCCGGTGCCGCCGCTGCCAAGGCTGCCGAGGCCGGCAACACCGCGAGCCCCTTCGTCAAGCCGCTCAAGCCCACGCTCGACTACTCCAAGATTGCCGTCGAGCCGCTGTTTGAGGAGTTCGTCGACTTTGATACCTTCTCCAAGAGCGACTTCCGCGCCGTGAAGGTCAAGGCATGCGAGGCCGTCAAGAAGTCCAAGAAGCTGCTGAACTTTACGCTCGACGACGGCACCGGTACCGACCGCACCATCCTCTCCGGTATTCACGATTATTACGAGCCCGAGGACCTGGTCGGCAAGACCCTGCTCGCCATCACCAACTTGCCTCCGCGCAAGATGATGGGTATCCCCAGCTGCGGCATGCTCATCAGCGCTATCCACGAGGAGGAGGGCGAGGAGCGCCTCAACCTGATTCAGCTCGACGCCTCCATCCCCGCCGGCGCAAAGATGTACTAATTGGTTACGCGGTTCTACGAACCGCGTAACGGCTCGACGCTGCGCGGGCCGCATTTGGACAATCTGACGTTCAACTTCAAGGGCGCGACCAGAAGGTCAGCGCCCTTTCGTTTCACGTCACCTTGCCTCAAATGCGACCCGCTCGCTGACCCTGCCATAACATCGGCATTTCTTTGGTTGTCGATGTAGTCATTGGGGACGTTCTTGTTCGACTAGTCGTTTAAGAACGTCCCCAATGACTACCTTGCATCAATCTAATAAGTTGCGGTGAGATAGCTCTTGAATTGGCCTTTTTGGGGCTAAACAGGAACTATCTCACCGCAACTGCGTTGAGCGTTTTTTGGCGGCTGGTTTACTTGCTTGCGAACAGCCAGATCAGGACAATCACGAGGATTACGGCGACGATGCAGACGATGGCGCCGGTGAATTTGATGCGTGAGTCGCGGGTACGCTCGCGCACCGCGTCCTCGGTGGCTTCGAGCTGGGTAACCTCTCGCTCGGTCTCGGCGTGTTCGGCTTTGTCTCGGGCCAAGGATCCTGCAAGCGACTCAGTGATCTCTGGGTGGTCGTGCACCTCGGTCGCCTGTTCGATAATCGACTGCGCATGCGCGGCATCTGCTTGGGCGTTGGCTATGCTCTGCTCTTGGTCGCGGCGTGCCTTGTCCTCGGCAGCGATCTTCCCGCGCAGTTCGCGCTGGCGCGTTGCAGCGGTGGTTTTTGCGGTCTGCAGCTCGTCGCGCGCGGCATCGGCCTCTGCCGTCACGGCCTGATGGGCTCGCTTGGCGTCGGCGATGGGGGCCTGCGCCTGTTCGACGGCCTGCTCGGCTGCGGCAAGCGAGTGCTCAAGGTCGGCGGTGATGCGCGGGACATCTTCTTCGGCTTTACGCAGGGCATCTGCCGTGTCGGAGATCTGCATCGAGAGCTCGCTGGTGCGCACCGTATAGTTGGCGGGATTTGCCGAGGGATTGCGTTGCAGCTCGGCATACTCATGACGCAGCGTCTCGAGCTGGGCGCGCGTGGCGTCGACGGTTTGTTGTGCGGCGGCAATGCCGGCGTCTCGCTCGGTCTGCACCTTGTCGCGGATGCGCTTGGAATCCTCAAGACGGCGAACGAGGCGGTTGCCGGTCTCGCGCGAGCTCGCCTCGCGGGCCTCCACGGCATCGAGCGCGGCCTTCAGGCGGAGCTCAGTCGCGTCATCCTCTGTCTTCATTTGTTCGAACTGCCCCTTGAGCTCTGTCGCTTTGGCGGCGTGGGCATCACGGTCAATCTCGGCTGCCGCAGCGGTCTTTTGCGCTGTGGCGATCGCCTGGCGCTGGTCGGCGACGATCTGGTCGTAGTGGCCTGCGATATCCTGGCGCGTCTCGAGTTCCTCGGCCTGATCGGCAATGCGCTGCTCAAGTTCGGCCAGGTGGGCGCGGGCATCGGCAAGTGCCTTTTTCGCGGCGTTCATCTCGCGCATGGCCGAGGCGCCCTGGGCGATAAAGGTGCCCACGGCGTTCGCGGTGTTCGAGACAGCGGTCCCCAGGTCGCGGCTCGCGGCGGGGGAGTGCGGGGCGGTTGCGCGAGCGGTGCCGGCAGCGTCCGCATCGGCAGCCTGCGGCGCGGCGATATTGCCGGTACCGCCCTCGATCACAGAAAAGCCTGCTGCGTGCGGATCGACCGCATCGGCGCCAATCGTGGGGTGCTCGAGCTGCAGAAACGAGGGCATGGTACTGCCCTGGTCGGCAACCGGAGTCTCGCCGGGCACAAAGGTCGAGGCCGCCTCGGCGGCCTCCTCTTCCTCGGCATCAATATCGGCATCGGCGACGGCGTCTTTCATCGCTTTGACGGCATCCATCATGGAGTCCATGACGGCATCGAGCTCTTCTTCCGAAGACACCTCGATGGGGCCCGCTGCTTGCGGGGCGTCGTCCTGTACAGGGGCGTCGTCCTGAGCGGGCGCATCGTCGTTTCGCTCATCGGCGTTTTCTGCGGCAGGGGATTCTGCCGCAGCGCTTTCGTCCAAGATAGGGTCGTCGATGTCGATACCATCGCAGGTTACAGCATCAGTATCTGCGGTGACGTCTGCGGGATCATCAATATGCTCTTGAGTCTGGGGGTCCAGCTCGTCTGTCATAGGCATGTGCTCCTCATCGTTGTTTGTCACCCTATGATAAAGTCTCGCGCCGACATCCCGCGCGCCGCAGCAAAGTTTCAAAACGTGTTCGATGGCTCGTCGCGTTAACAAAAACTCGGCCGCTCTATTCAATTTTTACTTGACATTCCCTTCGCCGAAAGACGTTGCGCCGTTCGCCTGCCATGGACTTTATTTTTCACTTGAAGAAGCTAAAGTTGCATTTCAGCTTTTGGCGCGTGAAGTTGGATGCGCGCAGTCGGCGGGCGTGCCCGTCGCGATTTGAAAGGACTTTGTATGGGACTTTTCACTGGTAAGACCGTGATCGTCACCGGCGGCGGCAAGGCCACGCTTAAGGACGGTTCCGCTGGCTCTATCGGCTACGGCATCGATATCGCATTTGCCAAGGAGGGCGCAAACCTCGTCATCACCGGCCGCAACGTCGCCAAGCTCGAGGCCGCCAAGGAGTCTCTCGAGGTCGAGTACGGCGTTAAGGTTCTGCCCGTTCAGGCCGATGTCTCCGCCGGCCAGGACAACGAGGCCGTCGTCCAGAACGTCATCGACAAGGCCATTGAGGAGTTTGGTCGCATCGACGCCGTCGTTAACAACGCTCAGGCCAGCGCTTCGGGCGTGACCATTGCCGATCACACTATGGACCAGTTTAACCTTGCCATTTACTCTGGCCTGTATGCCACCTACCTGTACATGCAGAAGGCCTATCCGCACCTGAAGGAGACCAAGGGCTCCGTGGTCAACTTTGCCTCGGGCGCCGGCCTGTTTGGCAACTATGGCCAGTGCAGCTATGCTGCCGCCAAGGAGGGCATCCGCGGCCTGACCCGCGTTGCCGCCAACGAGTGGGGCAAGGACGGCATCAACGTCAATATCGTTTGCCCGCTTGCTTGGACCGCTGCGCTCGAGAACTTCCAAGATGCCTATCCCGAGGCGTTCAAGGCCAACGTCCACATGCCGCCGGCGGGTCACTACGGCGACGTCGAGAAGGAAATCGGCCGCGTTGTCGTTCAGCTCTGCGGTCCCGACTTTAAGTACATGAACGGCGAGACCGTCACCCTCGAGGGTGGCATGGGCCAACGGCCTTAGGGGTTACGTCTCAGGTTCCGCCGTTCTAACGAACGGCGGACCAGCCGACGCTGCGCGGTCACCAGAGCGACAACTTGTCATTCAAAGAGGGCGGCATGACCAGAAGGTCTATGCCGCCCTCTTTTCATGCCAATTTGTTCGCTCTGGCGACCGCTCGCTCATATGACCCAATCCGCTGTCAAGAGCCACAATGGCCCCGCCGACCGCTT
>UQSK01000017.1 GCA_900543605.1 uncultured Collinsella sp. | reverse complement strand
TCGTGGGCTCGGAGATGTGTATAAGAGACAGGCCTTGGGGGCCTCAACGGGCTTGGCTGCAGGAGCGGCCTTCTGATTCTTCTCGAAGTCGTACTTCTTAAAGGCCACGAACAGGATGCCACCGACCACGGCGCCGATGAGGATCGCGAGGACCCAAAGCGGACCGTTCTCGACAACGGGCAGGACCAGGAAGCCACCGTGAGGCGCCGGATCGTGAACGTTGAACATAATGGTCAGGATCGAAGCGATAGAGGAACCGAGCATCATGATGGGCATGACGGGCCAGATGTTCTTGGTCATGAACGGAATGGCGCCCTCGGTGATGTGGGTGCAACCAAGGATGAGGTTGACGACACCGGCGTCGTGATCCTCCTGGCTGAAGTACTTCTTGCCGACAACGACGGCGAAGGTGGTGATCAGCGGCGGAACGATGCAGGCGGCGGAGACGGCAGCCATGAATTTGGTGCCGAAGTTGTAGGTATCGGTGCCAACGCCAGCAGCCAGTGCCTCGGTGAGCATAGCGGTACCGGTGACGTAAGCAGCCTTGTTGACCGGGCCGCCCATGTCAAAGGCGCACATGCAGCCGATGGCAAGACCCAGGACAACGGCGCCAGAGGCGGACAGGCCCTTGAGGAAGTCCATCATGGCGGTATTGATGGCAGCCATGGGGCCGGAGATGCCGAGCATGACCAGGCCGACGATAGCCGTCGAGAACAGCGGGTACAGGAAGATAGCCTTGAGGCCGTCCAGGTTCTTGGGCAGACCGGCAAAGACCTTCTCGAGCAGCAGGATGACATAACCGGCGAGGAAGCCACCGACGATGCCGCCCAGGAAGCCAAAGCCCACGCCGGCGCCACCGGCGTCGATCATGCCGGTCTCGGCGTTAACAGGCAGGCCCTGGATGGCGATCATACCGGCAACAAATCCGGGGACGAGCGCCGGGCGCTTGCCGATGGACTCGGCGATGTAGGCGGAAAGCACCGGAACCATGAGGTTCATGGCGATGCCGCCGATGATCTTGAGCATCGCAGCAAAGCTGTTGTAGTCAGACGCCGTCGAATCGAAGGACGTAATGCCCCACAGGAACGAAACGGCGGTCAGAACACCACCAGCAACGACGAAGACCAGCATGTGGCTGACGCCGTTCATGAGGTGCTTGTAGATGATGTGGCCGATGGACTCCTTCTCCTCGACCTCGTCCTCGACATCGGCAGCGGCTGCAACCGTGCTGTCGCCCTTGGCGGCGAGCGCGCGGTCAATCAGCTTACCGGCGGCCTCAACGGACAGGGCCTTGGAAACACCAACGGAAACCATGGGCTTACCGGCGAAACGCTCAGCCTGGACATCCTTATCGGCTGCGACGACGACGGCCTTGGCGCCAGCGATCTCGCTCTTGGTGAGCTCGTTCTCGACACCGACCTGGCCATGAGTCTCGACCTTAATGGTCAGACCTCGCTCGGCAGCTGCCTTCTCCAGCGCCTCCTTCGCCATGAAGGTGTGCGCAATGCCGGTCGGGCAACCGGTCGCGGCAATGATGTCAAACTTAGCCATGTGTCCCTCCTTCTTGAGTACAGCGCCCGCGGGCGCTCCCCTATACGCGCTTCAATGCGCATTTTTCCACACTTGAAAGATACCAACCTACCGTCCGCGTGAGAAGAGACAAGGCGCAATTCTCCGGTGAAAGGTTCTTTCATAACCGTAAACGGTAAATGAAAGTTTACCATCAACACTTGAAACGGCAAGGTGTATCTTGTAATTGAAACTGCCCGTATACTATGGCATGAAAAACGAGTCCGATTTTCATGCCAACCAGGAGCCATCCATGACCGATAGCAGCAAGAGCGCGCTCTCCCTTATTAGCACGCACAAAGGGTACAGCGATTCCGAGCAGCGCATTGTCGACTATATATTGGAGCACCAGTCCGAGGCGCCGCGCCTGACGGCCGCCCAGCTCTCACGAGCCGCTGCCACGTCCGAGGCGACGGTCTCGCGCTTTTGCCGCAAGCTGGGCTTTGGCAGCTTCCGCAGCTTTCAGTTTTCGTTGGCGCGCGACTTGGAGAGTCAGCGCAACGAGGGCCTGACCGACGAGGTCTCGCTCGACAACATGGAGCAGAGCCTTAAAAATATCCTCGCCGCCAAGGTGAGCGAGCTTAATGCGACCATCGACGGCATTGATCACGACACGTTGGCCGCAGTTGTACACGCGCTTAAAAATGCCGGCGTTATTGAGTTCGCCGCCGTGGGCAATACGAACGCGGTCGCACTCGATGCGACATTTAAGTTTTCGCAGCTGGGCCTGCGCTGCATGGCGAGCACCATTAGTGAGACCTCGATTGGTTTCGCGCTCACGTTGCGCCCAGGTGATGTCATCGTGCTGATCTCGAACTCGGGTAAGTCGCGCCGACTGAATCGCATGGCAAAAGCAGCTCGCGATTGCGGTGCTACCGTAGTCGTCATCAGCAGCGACAGCAAGTCTCCGCTTGCTCGCCTGGCCGACTACACCTTTAATACCGTCAATCACGAGGCACTGCTGACAACGGGTGACTTTGCGTTCTCCAAGATGAGCGCCACGATGATCATCGAGGTTATCTACAACTTCCTGCTGCCCGAGATCGAGGACGCACGCGAGCACATCAGCTACTACGAGGAGCTCATCCAACCGGATAAGGTCGTGGAGTAAAACGCGTAGTGGGACAAAAATTTCAGTCTATTTTGTCCCACCAACACCGCTGATACGACCTAACCTCGAGCTTCTTCGAGCATCTGCTTGGCATGCGCTAGGCTTGCCTCCGATTGATCGCCGCTCAGCATGCGGGCGATCTCTGCGGTGCGGGCATCACCGGTCACCTCGTCCAGATGCGTTTGGGGAACGTCGCCGGGTTCCTTGCTCACCACGTAATGCTTGTCAGCCATGACCGCAACCTGCGCCAGGTGTGTTACGACGATGACCTGATGCGTGGCGGCAAGATCGGCCAGTACACCGGCTAACGCACGTGCGGTAGAGCCGCCGACACCGGCATCAACCTCGTCAAATACCAGCGTGTCGACACCGTCCGCATTACCGAGGACAACCTTGCTCGCCAGCATGACGCGGCTCAACTCGCCGCCCGACGCAATGCGGCGCAGGGGGCGCGGGGTCAATCCAGCACCGCTGCGATACAAAAGCTCATAGCTCGAGGGGCCGGCAAGCGTCCACTCAGCGCGGGGAAGATCACGCGACTCCCAGACCAGCTCAGCGCCGCCCATCTCCAGGCGTGCCATCTGACGACCCACCTCGTGACAAAAACGCGGGGCTGCCGCATTGCGTGCGCGCTTAAGCGCCTTGGCGGCGGCGAACAGTTCGCGCTCAGCGCTCCCGAGTGCCTCGCGAGCCTTCTTGATCTGCTCATCACCATCATCAACTAGGGACAGCAGCTCCTGTGAGCGATCGCGCATGGCAAAGACATCATCCATAGTGGGCCCCCACTGACGCAGCAGGCCCTTAAGATCGGAATATCGCTCGCGCATGCGAGCGAGCTCGCGAGGGTCAAACGCAACGCCATCGCGATAAGCACGCAACTCGTTGGCACAATCCTCGAGTGAGATGCAGGCGTCCGAAAGGGCATCGGCGATGTCACCCAGCTTGCGATCGACGGTCGTCATGCGTGAAAGCTCGGCCACGGCGCCATTCACGGCATCGAGCGCTCCCCCTTCGGCAGCAAGCGATGCATGTGCCTCGCTGGCCGTCGCCACCAAGACCTCGGCGTGCTCCGAGCGCGGCAGCAGCTCCTCGAGTTCCTCGTACTCGCCTGGCTTGGGGTCGACCTCGGCGATACGCTCAAGGGCAAAACGTGCTTCCTCGACGCGACTCCCCTGTGCGCGCGAGGCTTCCTCCACACGGCGAAGCTCCTTGGCGGCGGCACGCGAAGCCTTAAAGCAGGTGCGATACTTCTCGAGCGCCTCAAGCGCCGCGCGCCCAGCCCAGGCATCGACCATGGCAACATGGTGCGCCGGGTCGAGCAAGCGCTGATGCTCGTGCTGACCGCAAAGATCCATCATCACGCCAACGCGCTCCGAAAGTTCGCGCACGCTGGCGATACGGCCGTCAATTTTTACACGGCTGCGGCCCTCGGCAGAAAGGCTGCGCTGCACGGTGAAGCCCTCCGTGTCGTGCGGGCCGTCGAACAGGCGCGCCTCGACGCTCGCAAGTGCCTCGCCCTCGCGCACGGTCGACGAATCTGCGCGTTCGCCCAAAATGAGCTTGAGCGCCGAAAGCAGCGCGGTCTTACCGGCACCGGTCTCGCCGGTCAGAACCGTTAGACCAGCACTCGGAACCAACGTCGCCTCGCGAATGAGTGCAATGTTGGAAACCTGCAGCTCATCGATCATGACGCACTCCGTAGAACACGCGGCTCACCGAGTTGTAAAAGCTCTCGGGACCGTAATCCAGCAGCAGCACATCGCCGGGACCACGGCGCACGGCCACGCTCTCAACCGTGCCATCGCAGGTAATAAACTGTCCGTCGATGGCGATGGCCGGCACGCTCGGGCGATCATCGGACATAAAGATTTCGACGACATCACTCGGCGAAGTCAAGAAGGCACGGGCCTGAATGGTGTGCGGTGCAATGGGTACGCAGACCATGCCCGTATAGTCGGGGCTCACGATGGGGCCACCGGCACTGAGCGCGTAACCCGTAGAACCAGTCGCCGTGGACACGACCACGCCGTCGCCACGCAGACGGTCGATATGATGGCCGGACACCGTGATGTCGAACTCGACCATATCGGACAGCGGACCGCGGGTAAGCGCCATGTCGTTGAGGGCGAAGGTGCGCACGACATCCTTCGTACCGTCTTCGCGCACGGACACGATATCCGCAGCGATGGTGGCGCGACGGCTCACGTGCAGCTCGCCGGAAAGGGCATCGCTCACGACCTTAAGAATGTCGCGCTCCTCGGGACTCGCAGCAGTTAAAAAGCCCAGGTGACCATAGGAAAGACCGAGGATAGGAATCTCGCGATGGTTGAGGATGCGGGCTGCGCGCAGCAGCGTGCCGTCGCCGCCGAGCGTAATGACCAGATCGGATCCGTCAATATCAGGCGTGCTTTGAATCTTCGATCGCTGGTCGGCAGCCCATGCGACCTCATAGCCCTGGCGCGTCAGCCAAAGCTCGAGCATCAGGCCGCTCTCGACCGCCTCTTGCTTGTAGTAATTGGGAACCAGAAAGACCTTCATAGCGTTGCAGCTTTCTCGCTCAAAACCGATACCTGGGATTGCAGCTCATCGTCGGTGCGTTCGCCGGGGGCAAACCTCGTCCCGTACAGGAAAAACTCAACGTTTCCCTTGGCACCATGAATGGGCGACACGCACACATCGACCGGGAACAGCCCCTTGGAGGCAAAGAGTTCAACTGCCGCAACGAGTGTATCGCGGCGCACGGCGGGATCGGTCACAATGCCGCCCTCGCCCACCAGCGCCGCCGGAGCCTCAAACTGCGGCTTTACGAGCGTGCAGAATGCACCCGTAGGAGCCAGGCACGCCAGCACCGCATCGATAATGTTCGCGATACTCGTAAACGACACATCGCACACGGCCAGGTCGATAGCGCCGCCGTAGCCGAGCTCGGGCAGCTGCGTCACATTCGTGCGCTCGTGGAGCGTCACGCGATCGTCCTGACGAAGTGACCAGTCGAACTGGGCACGGCCCACGTCGACCGAGACAACGGTCGCGGCGCCGCACTTGAGCAGGCAATCAGTAAAGCCGCCCGTGGAGCAGCCCACATCGAGGCAAGCAAGGTCCGTCGGATCAATCCCAAACGCATCGAGCGCACCCTCGAGCTTAAGGCCGCCGCGCCCAACGTACGGAATGCGCCCCTTAACGTGCAGAGGCAGGCCCGGCGTCACCTTGAGCCCCGGAGAGGTCAAACGCTCACCGCCGCTCGAAACCAAGCCGGCCATAAGAGTGCGAAGGGCATCCGCGCGATCAGCGCAGATGCCCTGTGAAATCAGTTCGTCATCGAGACGCACGCGTTTCATGAATGCCATCAACCATTCGTATCCGGAGATGCAGCTTGTCTATCTTGGGACTCGTTTGCCGCATCCTCATCGTATTCCCGCTCGAGCTTGTCGGCCTCACGCGGCGTCAGCTCAAACTTGTCGACCATATCGACCGCACGGGAGCCCAGCTCAATCGCCTCGTCAAACAAATCGAGCGAACGCTCCAAGGACGTATCCTTGGAGCGAACGGTGGCGATAATCTGGTCCAGGCGATCCGAGATCTCATCGAAGTTGCGGACGGAACCCTCTGGCATGGCTACTCCTCGACGGAGTCGGCCTCGACGGCCTCAGCAGCGTCCGCATCCTCAGCAAGTACACCGGCGGCAGCCTGAGCGGCAGCGACCTTTGCGGCCGCCTCGGCAGCCTGTGCCTCCTCGCGAGCGCGATCCTCGGCCAGCAGCTCCTGGTACAGGTCCTCGCCCGGCAGCTCCTCGCTGCGAGCGATCTTGCCCAGCACGCCGTTGACAAACGATGCGGACTGGTCGGTGCCATAAGCCTTGGCAATCTCGACAGCCTCGTTAATGACGATAGCGTCCGAGACCTCTTCGTCAGAAAGGAAGCGCATCTCGTAGACGGCGATACGCAGCAGGTTGCGGTCGGCACCGGGCATGCGCATAAGATCCCAGTTCTTGGCAACGGCGCGCAGGGCACAGTCGATGCGATCGATGTGCTCGTAGGCACCGCGGCAAAGCTCCAGCGCATAGGGGTCGAGGGGACCCTTCGAGATCAGGAAATCGCCCTCGAGGACGCGCTCGAGCGGGCTGTCCGTGGCCTCGGCCTGGAACAGCAGCTGCAGCGCCTGACTGCGGGCAAGCGTACGCCCGCGATAAACCTTAAGGCTCAAAGGTTACTCCTTGGGGAAAACGAGGCCATCGATGCAAACGTCAACGCGCTCGACCTCGACGCCCACCTGGGCATCGATGGCGGCGACCACGGCGGCGCGAACGGCCTCGGCGAGTTTCTTGAACGGATAGCCAAAGAACACCACGACACGCACGGTGAGTGCGAGCTTGTCGCCGACGACCTCGGCCTCGACCGCCGGCTCGGAAGCCGGGGCCTTGGACGAGAGCATCATGGAGACAAGGTTGGTGGCAAGGTCCTTGACGCCAACGGAGGCGATGCCCTCGACATCCGACACGGCGCGCGAGACGATGGCGGTCAAAACATCGGGCGAAATGCCGATGCCGTCAATCTTGATTTCCTGGGGCATGAGTCCTCCTAGAAGAGTTGGTTGCTAGACGCGGGAGACGAACTTGCCGTCGCGGGTGTCAACCTTGATGACCTCGCCCTCGTTGAGGTACATGGGGACCTGGATGACAGCGCCGGTGTCAATCGTGGCCGGCTTGGTGGAACCCTGGACGGTGTCGCCCTTAAAGCCCGGGTCGGTCTGGACGATGGTGGTCTCGATGAACATCGGCGGAGTCACGCCCATGAGCTCATCGTCGGCGAAGAGCAGCTGGCAGATATCATTCTCGCGCAGCCACTTGGAGTTCTCGCCCACCATGTCCTCGGGAACGGGAACCTGCTCATAGGTCTCATTGTCCATGAAGATGTAGTCGGCGCCATCGTTGTAGAGGTACTGGAACTCACGGGTGGTGAGCATAACGCTCTCGAACTTGGTGCCGGCGTTGCAGGTGTTCTCGACGACGCGGCCGCTCTTGATGTCGCGGGTCTTGTAGCGCACAAACGCGCCGCCCTTGCCCGGCTTCACATGCTGGAACTCGACGATGGTGTAGACCTTGTCCTTAATGCGGAGACCGAGGCCGTTCTTGAAGTCGGCGGTAGAAATGGTAGGCATAGCGACCTTTCTTGTTATGGGCAGGACGCACAAGCGTCCAAATTACATACGACCGAAATTATACACTTGCAGACGGCGCCTGCAGCGAGCGCATAAAAAGAGAACGCGGGGCGCCCGAAGTGCTCCGGACGCCCCGCCCCAAAAATCTATCGAAATGGGCTAGCAATCGATGATGTGCAGGTCGTGCGGGGTCTTGGTGAAAGGCTCGTAGCCGTTCTCGGTGACCACGCCGTAGTCCTCCAGGCGCACGCCGCCCACACCGGGCAGATACACGCCGGGCTCCATGGTGATAACCGAGCCGACCTCGATGGTGTTCTTGCTGCGGTTGAAGTTGGGCAGCTCATGGATGTCGATGCCCACGCCGTGGCCCAGACCATGGTTGTAGTAATCGCCACAGCCGGCATCGCCGATGATCTTCTTGGAAAGCTTGAAAATGTCGTTGCCCTCGACGCCCGGATGGATGGCGGCGACGCACTCCTCGTGCGTACGGCGCACGAGCGCGTACAGGTCGAGCTGCTCCTGGGTAGGCTCGCCCATCACGACGGTGCGCGTCATGTCGGAACGATAATCGCAGTAGCCCGCACCGTAATCCATGAGAACGAAATCGCCCTTCTCGATCACGCGGTCACTCGGCACGGCATGCGGGTTGGCGGTATTGGGGCCGCTCGCCACAATAGAGCCGAAGGCCAGGCTGTCGGCGCCGTTGGCGAACATAAAGTTCTCGAGCTCGTTGCGAACCTGCTTCTCGGTCATACCGGGCTTAATAAAGCCAAGCATATGCTGGAAGGCGGCGTCGGTGATCGACTGCGCATGGCGCATGAGCTCAATCTCCTCGGCGTCCTTGATGGCGCGCATCTTGCGAATGTCGTCGTGCATCAGCGGCAACATGCAGGCAACGGAGCGGTCCTCCAGGCCACGCTGAATACCCTGGTAGAAGTTGATCTGCATGTCGTCCTCGACAGCGCAGACGCGACACTTGTTGGCTGCGATCTTGCCGGCGACCCAACCGGGGATGGTGCCCTCGTCCATGTCGTAGACCCAAGGGCTGCCGGCGGGCGTGTTCTCCTCAAAGCTGTTGAGGTAGCGCGAATCGGTATGGAACAGGCACTGGTCAGCCGTAATAAACGCCGCGTGCGGGAACTCGAAGGTGTAGTCGAAGACGCCCTTCACGCCCGTGAGCCAACGAAGATTGGCCTCGTCGCGCACCACGATGGCATCGTAGCCGCGCTCGACCATCAGGGCACGGACACGCTCGATACGACCGGCAGGACCGGCAGCAAACTCAGACATGCAGATTCCTTTCTTATTGTCTCAAAAAGTGCGGGACGGGTCTCAACCGAACGACGGAATCGCATGCGATCTGCAACCGATTGAAAACCCGTCCCTCAACATGATACGAAAGACGATGGATGTCAATAAATCTTAGAGAAGTTCTTTGCGAGAAGCCAAGTAGGCGTGAGCATGGCGCTCAAGAACCTCGTCCTCAACGCTCGTTAGGCGAATGGCGCCGAGTGCCGCGGGCAGCGGCAGCATGCTGCGGTTCGAGCGGGCGAACTGCTGCTTGCGGAACTCCTCGATATATGCGGCAGGCTCCAGATCGAAGGCAAGCTCCTCGATACCAAAGTCCTCCAAGCAGTCATCGACCTCAAAGACGTAATCGATATCAAAGTCGCAGGCGTCGTGGGCAAGGCGCGCCTCAAAGCGCATGCCCTCGGACAACAGCTGGTAGGCAGGGACCTGCGAAGCGGCATCGCCCAAGCAGGCGCGCAAGGTACGCTTCCCCGTCTTGCCAAAATCGAGCGCATGGCGGGCGCTCGGGTTCGTGGCCACCAGTACGTCCTTGCGGGCAGTCTGAGACCATTGAACGGCATTGACGAGCGCGACCTCCTCGCCCGCGAGAATCTCGGGGACGGTCTCAGTAAACTGATTCCAGCGGGACTTGCTGCTCGAAAGCATGGTGCCAACAAGTACCACATAGCCGAGCTTGAGGTCTTCGGGGTCCGCCTCGCGAACAAGGCCGAGGTCACACACGACCAAGCCCGGTTCGGGACGGAACGCGATAGCGGGAAGCGCATTCGCCGACGAGGCGACAAGCGGCTTCATGGTCGTCGCAACCGTGAGCATGGCGTCGAAGGTCGTCGGCAGCAGCGCGCACTCGGTTCGGCCACACCACTGGTTGGCGCACCAGCTAACAACCGAGCAGGTTGCGGCATTGCCAACGGCGACAACCAGATCGTCGCAGGTAATACCGTTGGCAGAAAGGGCGCCAAAGATAGCATCGGCATCGGTCAGCATGGCACCAGCAGGCGAAACCTCGAGGACTAGCAGCGACACGGCAAAACCGGCGTCGACCAGCGCATGCTCGACGACCTCACCAAAACGCTCGGATGTGGCGTCGTTCCAAACCACCATCGCGCGCTTAGGCTTGCCCACAGCCGAGGCAAACATGCGAGGCAGCTCCTCGAACGCGCCAAATCCGACGCGGACATCGACACTGCGGTTTTGGAAATTGATAAGTTGACGGCGAATCATAGCAGTCCACGCTCCAAAAGCTTCTCGGCACAAAGGTAGGAAACGTCCTCGAAGGACTTGTTGCGAATATCAAGGGTAATATCGGCGGCCTGGCGATACAGCGGACGGCGATGCTCAAACAGGCGCGCAGCATGCTCGGGCGAGCGGAAATCGGGCCGGGTATCGGAGCGACGGATCTGGCGCAACGAGTCCTCAAAGTCGCCTTCGAGGTACACGCATGTACCCATCTCGTGCATCAACTCAATGTTCACCGGCGTCTCGACGATGCCACCCCCGCACGATACCAGCAGGCTGCGCTCGCTTTGAAGCGAACGGAGTGCCGAGGTCTCGAGCTCGCGAAAACGATCCTCGCCCTCGGTCTCAAATATCTCGGTCACCGACTTGCCGCATCGACGCACAACCAAACGATCGGTATCGATGAATCGACGCTTGAACATAGTGCCCACGTTGCGCGCAAGCGTCGACTTGCCCGCGCCCAAAAAGCCGATAAAGAAGATATGGTCGCAGCCGTGTTTGATGTGCTGAGACATGGCGAAACCTATTCCTCGCAGGGAAGGTCGCGCAGGGCCCGGCGCTCAAAAATACGGAAGATCTGCGTATACCACAGGTCCTGGGTTGCCTGCGGCTTGACCAGAATAGTGTCAACACCGGCAAAGTTACCGCTCCACACGTCCGTGTAAAGCTGATCGCCGATCAGCACGGCCTCGTCGGCCGTGGCGCCCAGACGCTTAAGACCCGCTTTGAGGGCAAATGGCGCTGGCTTCATGGCATGGCTGATGGCCTCGAGCCCCAACTCGCGCGCCGATGCCATGACCTGGTCGCGATGCCAGTTATTGGACACCATGCACAGCTTAAAGCCCTTGGCATGGGCGGCTTCGAGCCAAGCGGAGACCGCAGCGGGAACCTGCTCGGTATCGCGCGGCACCAGGGTATTGTCACGGTCGAGTAGAATGGCACGCTTGCCGTCGGCCCAGAGGGTATCGAGGTCGATGCGATCGACCGAGGCAACATATCGTTTGGGGCTAAAAATCCTCATAATCAATTCCAAGACTGTTGATGCTCTTCGTAGGTCTTCGAGAAATACTCCTCATCCTGTGTAATGTAGAAATACAGGTCATCGGAGTCGGTCGGCTCAAGGGTAGCCTTGAGCGCCTCGAGCGACGGAGAGCAGATGGGCGTGGGCGGCAGGCCCTCGTGCTTATAGGTGTTATATGGGCTATCGCTCTGCAGGTCGTCGGCGGTAACCTCGCCGCCGGTGACATACATCATGGTCGCATCGCTATTGAGGTAACGCAGGCCATCGAGCTTGCCGGCCAAACGGTTATAGAAAACCGATGCCACATGCGCGCGCTGATCGGCGTTGAGGCCCTCGCGCTCGACGATCGAGGCAAGGTTAACGATGTCGTAATCGGACATCTCCACGCCATAGCGCTCCTTGATCTTGGCCTCGCAGCTGGCAAAGTCGAGCGACTTATACTCGGCGTTGAACTGGTCGAGCATGGCGCGAATCACATCATCGGCAGACGGGTCCTTACCCAACGAATAGGTCTTAGGGAATAGGAAGCCCTCGAGCGAATCGTTCGCGGCGTCTTTAAGGAAAGCGTAATCATTCACATAATTGCTCGCCTTGGCCTGGTTAAGGAAGTCCTCCTTAGAAATGCTGTCGTACGCCTTGGCCACGCGGTCGGCGACCTGATCGACCGTCAGGCCCTCAGGAATCGTGAGCGCATCGGAGCCGGCGTTGGGACCTTCCATAAGCTGCTGGACGACCTTCGAGGCATCCATGAGTGTGGTGAACGAATACTTACCCGGCTTGAGAGACATATCGGCGTTGAGCTTTTTGACCGCAGCGTAATAATCCTTGGGATTTTCGACGATATGGTTCTCGGAGAGAATCGAAGCGATGCTGTCACCCGAGGCACCATCGGGAATCGTGATAGTAACTTGCTGGCCAGCAGCGACGTTCGCATCCTCGCCGGCAAAGAAGCCCTTGACAGCTGGCACGACAAAGAAAACGATCGCGACAAGCGAAAGCACGGCAGCGACGCCACCGATAATCATAGGCACCGGGGAGCTTTTCTTTTGAGCGCCACGGCGAGCATGCGTGTTGTAGCTCGAACGCGTCGCGGGAGCCACGCCGTGCGAGCCATGAGCGCGATGCGCATGAGGCTGCGATTGAGGAGCCTGTGCGCGTTGCGTAGGAGCCTGCTGCGTAAAACGAGTGCCGCCAGTGGGTTGCGTCGTACGGGCAGTTGGCTGCTGAGTCGCTCGCTGGGCGGGACGGGCCGCATGCGAGGAGGGCTGAGCCGGACGCGGCATCGGCTGCACCGAGCGCTGACCTGCCTGGACAGGACGCGGCGCGGGCTGCCCCTGGCGAATCGGCTGACGCGGATCGGAAGCGCTAGGCATGCTGACCCTCCTCGTTTTTACGATCGAGCCATGTCTGCAGGAACAGGCTGGCGGCAATCATGTCAATCTTGCCCCTCATCTGCTTTTCGTTAAGTCCCTGCTCTCGCAGGATTCGCTTGGCCTCCTGCGAGGACAGACGCTCATCCTCAAACTCCAGCGGAAGTTCGAGTTCGTCGGCAATCTTTTGGGCCACGGCGGCGACGCGCTCGGCCTGGGGGCCGGGCTCACCAGCCATGGTTAGGGGACGTCCGCTTACCAGGATGTCGGGCTCATAGTCCTCGACCAGGTAGCGGAACGTCTTGGCCATACCGGTGACCTCGGCGGCCGGGAGCACCTTGACGGGCATCGCCATCTTGCCATCACGGCTCGAGACGGCAATGCCGATCCTGGTCTCCCCTATGTCCAGCGCAAGCGCGACCACAGTGACTTCTTAGATTCTTAGGCACCGAGCGCGGTCTTAGCGGCCGCGAGGGCATCGGCGATGCCGGCAGCATTCTTGCCACCGGCCTGGGCCATGTTGGGACGACCGCCACCGCGACCATCGACCAGGCCCGCGATCTGCTTGATCACGTTACCGGCGTGGAACCCGGCCTTCACGGCGTCATCGGTGCCGGCGGCGAGCAGGGCCGGGGTGCCCTTCTCGGTCACGCTGGCGACGACGCAGGCGACGGGACCGGCGACCTTCTGGTGCACGGTATCCCAAACGTTGCGCAGGTCGGCAGCCTCAAGGCCCTGGAGCTCAGCGACGACTAGCTTGTAGCCGCCGAGCTCGACAGCACCCTCGATGGCACTTGAAATGGCGTCGGAGGAGCCACCGGTCAGAGCCTTTTTGAGCTTGTTGGACGTCTCGCGCAGCTCGGCCTGCAGGTTCTCCACGCGGGCGGGAACCTCGTAGACGCGGCACTTGAGCGCAGCGGCGGCGGCGTCAACGAGCGCCAGGCGGTCGGCCATGTAGTCGAGGGCACCCTTAGAGGTCACGGCCTCGATACGGCGGACATTGGAGCCCGTGGAGGACTCGGAAATGATCTTGAACAGGCCAATCTCGGCGGTATTGGCGGCATGGGTGCCACCACAGAGCTCGCGGGAGAACGGCTGGTCCTCGGCGCCCACGGAGACGACGCGGACGACATCGCCGTACTTCTCTCCAAACAGAGCGACAGCGCCGGCAGCCTTAGCCTCGTCGATGCCCATGACGCGAGTCACGACCGGCTTGGAAGCGAAGATCTGCTGGTTGACCAGATCCTCGACAGCCTTGAGCTGCTCAGAGGACAGGGCCTCAAAGTGTGTGAAGTCAAAGCGCAGGTGCTCGGGCGTCACCAGCGAGCCGGCCTGGGAGACATGCTCGCCCAGGACCTGCTTAAGCGCGGCGTCGAGCAGGTGCGTGGCGGTGTGGTTGCGGCGCAGGAAGCCACGGCGCTCGGCGTCGAGCGTGGCGGTCACGGTTGAACCGACGGTCAGCGTGCCCTCGGCAATGTGGGCGACGTGGGCATACAGGCCGTTGTGGTTCTTTGTATCGGAAACGGTCAACACAACGCCCTCGGCGGAAAGCTCGCCGGCGTCGCCCTGCTGGCCGCCCATCTCGGCATAGAACGGGGTGCGGTCGAGCACGACCTCGACATCCTCGCCCGCGGCAGCGGACTCGACGGACTCGCCGTTGCGCACGATGGCGACAACCTTGGCGCCCTCGATCACGTCGTTGTCATAGCCGTCGAACTCAGTCGCAGCGACCTTGTCGGAAAGCTCGACCCACACGTCGTTGAAGCTGCCCCAGGCGTCGCCCTTGGCATTGGCGCGAGCGCGGGCCTTCTGGTCCTCCATGCAGGCGGTAAAGCCGTCCATGTCGACATCGTGGCCAGCAGCGCCGGCGATCTCGACGGTCAGATCGATGGGGAAACCAAAGGTGTCGTGCAGCTTAAAGGCAACGTCGCCCGGAAGGACGGCGCCGTCGGCGAGCGCAGCCAGGGCCTCGTCCAGGTACACGCGGCCGTTGTCGAGCGTCGTGGAGAAGCGCTCCTCCTCGGAGGCGACGATGCCCTTAACGAGCGCGACGTTCTTAAGCAACTCGGGATAGGCCTCACCCATCTGGGCGTTGACCTCGTCGATGAACTTAGTCAGGAAGGCGCCCTCGATGCCCAGCAGGCGACCGTGGAACACGGCACGGCGGAGCAGGCGGCGAAGGACGTACTCGCGGCCCTCGTTACCGGGGAGGATGCCGTCGGAAATCATAAAGTCAACGGCACGGGAGTGGTCGGCGATGATGCGCAGGGAACGACTGGCGCCGGAGTAATCGTCGGCGTCATAGGTCTTGCCGCTGATCTCCTCACCGAGCTTGATGAGGTGCTGCATCAGATCGCCGTCGTAGTTGGCGGTCTTGTGCTGCATGATGGCGGCCATGCGCTCCAGGCCCATGCCCGTATCGAGGTTGCGGTGCGGCAGCTCCGGCATGGAGCCGTCCTCCTGGCGGTCGTACTGGGTAAAGACGAGGTTCCAGAACTCCAGGAAGCGGTCGCAGTCGCAGCCGGGCTTGCAGTCGGGGCTACCGCAGCCGACCTCCTCACCCATGTCAAAGTAGATCTCGGAGCACGGACCGCAGGGACCGGTGGGGCCAGCAGCCCAGAAATTGTCGTCCTCGCCCAGACGCGAGATATGATCCTCGGCAACGCCCAGAGAGCGCCACACGTCATGGGTCTCGTCGTCCTCGGTAAAGACGGTGAAGTACAGGCGGTCGAGCGGCAGCTTGAACTCCTTGGTAATGAGCTCAAAGGCCCAAGCGCAGGCCTGCTGCTTGGAGACGCCGCCAAAGGAGAAGTCGCCGAGCATCTCGAAGAACGACAGATGACGGCCGTCCTCGCCGATGCAGTCGATGTCGTTGGTGCGGACGCACTTCTGGCAGGAGATCGCGCCGATCTCCTTCATAGTCTTCTTGCCCTGGTAGTACTCCTTAAACTGGTTCATGCCGGCGTTGGCAAGCAGCAGCGAAGGATCGTCGGGGACGAGGGACGAAGAAGGGTAGAGCTTAAGACCGCGCTCCTCAAAGAAATTGAGGAACTTAGAGCGAATCTCAGCCGTAGTCATTGACGGGTAGTCAGCACTCATAGAGGGAATCTCCTCGGTTTCACATCGAAACAGTTCAAACGTAACGATATTACCATCCAACCGCCCCCGTGCAAAAAAGAGGGCCACCAAACGGCGACCCTCCAGCGAAAGTGCACGTTATGTAGGACTGTGCGATCCTTTGAGAAAGGCTATTGTAGAATTGCATATAAGAGTCACCCGGAAGGAGCGATCGATGAAAAGCAAACGATTTGTCTTGAATGCACTTCTGGTAGCAGCACTTTTAGCGCTCTTGGCCTTCTCCTGCTGGTATGCAAACCAACCAGCCTTTGGCTACGTATTGTATGCAGTAATGTCCGGCGATAAAGCTTTTTACACTCTACGCGCAATTGACGTTCTCTTTTTCTATGTAGCCGGCCCCTTATCAATCGCTTTGCTAGCGTTTCTTGTCATTTACAACTTCAAGAAACGCTAGCGGTGCCTATTTGGAATCCGAATCGTCCATGGAGCCGTCGATGCCGGTTTTGGTATCGTCGTCCATATTAGAATCGTCATCCTTGGCGAAGGGGTTCTTGAAAAAGCCTGTCGCGTCGGGCTGCAGGCCCGAGAGCTTGATCCAAGGATTATCAAGCTCGGGTTTGGGCATGGCCTGGGCCTCGGGCGCAGTCTCGTTACCGATGAGCTCGGACTCATAGATGAACGTATCGTCTCCAAGCGCGTCATAGGCGGCAACCGGGTTGCCCTCGGTATCGCGATAGGGCGTGCCCTTAAACACGGCCCCGTCGTATGCCACGAGCTGGCGGCCGGTCTCGTTCTCAAAGTAGTAGACGAAAATGCCCTTGAGGGCCGCGCACAGCGGAATGGCGATAACCATGCCGATGGCGCCCATAAGCGCCGAACCCATAACGAGTGCCGTCAGGCTCATGATGGGATGCACCTGGACCGAGCTTTGCATGACTTTAGGCGAAATGACGTTGTCGGTGACATTTTGCGCCACCATGGTCACGACCAAGGTCCACAACGCCAGCATCGGACTGAACATAAAGCCGAGCACCGTGGCAATCGCCGCGCTCACCCAGGGTCCGACGACCGGAACCAAGTGCATAATGCCCGTAAAGATGGCCATGAGTGCCGCGTAGGGATGGCCAATGAGCGTAAAGCCGATAAAGGCGAGGATGCCACCGCAGATGGACGTCACGACCATGCCACGCATATAACCGCCGACCGAGCGCGAAAGAATCGCAACCATAAAGCGGTACGAGGTCTCCTTTTCCTGACCAATGATGGTGCAGACCTCGTGGTGCATACGGGGATAGTCGCAGGCCAACCAATAGGCAAGCACCAAGCCAAGAAAGATGACGAACAGCTGCGAGGCCGTATTGGTAATGAGCGGGAATACACCGCGACCGAGCTCAGCGGCAATCTGAGACACATACTTCGATGCCAAGGTAACGAGCGAAGAAAGATTGTCGTCCAGATACTCCTTGAGCGGCGTCTTGTTGAGCGTCTTGGCGTGCGAGATCAACTCGTTAAGATCGCCGCCCGCAACTCGAAGCTGCTCAGGCAGACGGCTCAGGACTTCCATGATCTGGCCAAAGAGAATCGGCGACAAGATGCAGACAACACCAACGAGCACGGCAACGACCGCGATCAGCGCGATGAGCGAACCAATGCCACGGTTGACGCCGTGATGCTCGAGCCAGTTGGTGATCGGCGACATCACAAAAGCAATGATGGAACCGACAGCGAGAAACTCGATAACCGGCGCCAGGATACCCATAAGGTTAAAGATGACGGCAGCGATGACAATGCAGCCGACGACGGCCCAAATGCGAAGCGTCAGAATACGGGTATCGCGCAGCGTGCGGTCGGTTTGGTGGGGGTGCTCACTCATGAACGAACCATCACTCCGTCGGGGTCGATCTTGTCCTGAATCTTCTTAAGGGTACGGCGCAGCAGGCGCGAGACCTGCACCTGCGAGATACCCAGCTTCTTGGCAATCTCGATCTGGGTCATGCCCTTTACGAAGCGCAGCTCGATAACCTCGCGCTCGCGCGGCGAGAAATCGCGGATGGCTTCCTCGATTACCAGTCGGTCATCGGTAAAGTCGAGCTCGTTGTCGTCATCGGCGTAGCGGTCGAGAATCGAGGGGGCATCGTCGGAATCAGACGCGCCAGGAGCCTCGATGGGCACCGAAGTATAGGCCGAAGACGACTCCATGGCCTCCAGCACCTCGTCGACAGTCACGTCCAAGTATTCGGCGATTTCCTCAACCTTGGGCGAACGCTGTAGCTCGTTGGTGAGCTTATCGGTAGCCTGATTGACCTTGGCAGAAAGCTCCTGCAGACGACGCGGCACGCGCACACTCCAGCCCTTGTCGCGAAAGTGACGCTTGATCTCGCCCAGGATGGTGGGCGTGGCAAACGTGGTGAACTCGAGTCCGCGCTCGGGATCAAAGCGGTCGATTGCTTTGAGCAGGCCCAAATAGCCAACCTGCATCAGGTCGTCGAGCGGCTCGCCGCGGTTCTTAAATTTGTTGGCAAGAAACCTTACCAGGTTCATATGGGACATAACGAGCTGCTCACGTGCGTCCGGATCACCGGTCTCTTTGTAGCGACGAAACAGCTCGCGGGTTTTCTCCTTGTCCCAAGCGGTCTTACCGCTCCGGGAACGTTCGGTCATATTAGATATCCGCCTTGAGATCGAGGGAAAGCGTCAGGGGCGCCGCAGTCTTTTCGTAGGAATCGCACACGCTCGCTAAAATAAGCTCGGCATACACGGCAGCCTGGTCATCTTCATCGACAGTCGCCTGGTCGCCAAAGGTAAAGGTCATGCCCACGTGCGATTCGTCGACATCGAATTTGATCGAGATATCGTCGGAATCAACAGCCGTGCAGCCAAAGATGAAGGCCTCCTCGGCAGCCATACGGATGTCCTCGATGCGATCGACGGACATGGAGCACAGCGCACCGACATTTGCCGCCGTCATGCGTACAAGGCGTGCCAGACGCGGATCCCCGGCAACAGTCAGCGTGATGGGGCAAGTTGCTTCGCTACTCATCGCAGGACTCCTCGGAGGTCTCGGCGGGCGTGTAGGTGTAATACTGGGCTGCTTTAGCAGCAGGCTTCTGTGCATCATTGTCACCAGCAACGACATCGTCCCCGGCTTCGCCAATCAGGACACGCTCGGTCGGCTGCTCGGCTTCGGCAGCAGCGGAGAGCTTGCGCTCAGCGTCGGCCGCGGGAGCCTTCACCTTGTTAAAGAGTTTCTGAACGGCACCGGCCGCAGAGTCGGTCACGCTCGACACAGCATTGCTGGCCTCGGCCATGCTGCCCGTAACCTCGGAAATGTCGCGAACGACTGCCTCAACTTCGACAAGGTTGGAGGTAAGGGCATCAACTGCCGTCTTGCTCGACTTAAGCAGCGGCTCCATCTGGGCAAGTGCCGGCGTAAGCTCGTCAACAGCGCCATCGAGCTTTGCCACCACGGGCTGCGCCTCGGCGATGGTGTTATTGAGATCGTTTACGGTCTTGTCGAGCGAATCAACAACGTTGCGGGTCTTGCGCAACGTGAGCGCGAGCTCGATAACAGCCCACACGCCGGCAACGGCGAGCAGCAACAGGGCGATTTGAATGGGACTCATACAAGCCTCCCGAAGGAATCGAAATACAGACGATGTTCATGGTACCCCAAAGAAGGGGAAAGATACCCAAAGGGAATGTGCGAGGTCCCAAGGACCTACTTGGGCGCGTTACCGCTACGGTCGCGCTCGCTTTGCTCTACGCGCCACTCTTCCCAGCCGCGGCCGGCAGGCTGCCAAAACGCACCGCGCTCCAGCCCCTCGGGCAAATAGCGCTGATCGACCCAGCCTTCGGGATAATCGTGCGGATACTTATACACACCGTATTCGTCGCTGCCCGGACGGTGACGATCGCGCAGATAGCTCGGCACCTCGCGCAGCCCACTAGAATGGACATCGGCCAACGCCGCGTCAATCGAGGCCTCACATGCGTTTGACTTAGGCGCCAAGCACACATAGAGCGCAGCCTGAGCCAGGTTAATGCGGCACTCGGGATAGCCAATGACCTCGGCAGACTTATACGCGGCATGCGCCACCAAAAGCGCCTGCGGGTCGGCGTTGCCAACATCCTCAGAAGCCTGAATCATAATGCGACGAGCGATAAACTTGGGATCCTCCCCTGCATCGATCATGCGCGCGAGCCAATAGATCGTGGCATCGGGGTCACTACCGCGCATAGACTTGATAAACGCACTGATAATGTCGTAGTGCATATCGCCGTTTTTGTCATACGAAAAGCCGCGACGCGGATTGGCAATCTTTACGTCATCAACGGTGATGGGATAACGCTCCCCCGCCGCCGGCGTCGGTGTTCCCTCGGTATCGGGACGTGTGACGGCAATCTCGCTCGCAAGCTCGAGCGTCGTGAGCGCCGAGCGAGCGTCACCAGCTGCCAGCGTGCAGATAGTCTTAACCGTATCCTCATCGGCCGAGAACTTGCCGTTCAGACCCTGCGGTGCCTCGAGTGCGCGCTCAATCAGCGTGGCGATATCCTCGTCCTTCAGGTGCTCAAGCTCCACCACGCGACCACGCGAGAGCAACGCCGAATTGACCTCAAAGTACGGATTCTCCGTCGTGGCGCCAATCATAATGACGGTACGGTTCTCAACTGCATGCAGCAGGGCATCCTGCTGCGACTTGGAGAAGCGGTGAATCTCGTCGATGAATAGAATAGTGCGGCGGTCGTAGGTATTCAGGCGCGTCTTGGCCTCGTCAATCACGCGACGCAGATCCTTCACGGTACCCGTCACGGCGCTGACCTCGACAAACTCGCTCTTGGTATGGTTGCCGATAATATGTGCCAGCGTCGTCTTGCCCGTACCGGCCGGCCCGTACAGGATCACACTCGACAGCACGTCGTGCTCAATTGCGGCACGCAGCCACGAGCCCTTACCGACGGCCTCTTGCTGGCCCACGTACTCGTCGAGCGAATTGGGGCGCATGCGCACCGCAAGCGGCGCATTCATAAAAGAACGCTCGCGCGTCGAAGCAGAAAAAAGGTCGTCCATAGCCATCCCGTGCGTCAATCAAAAACGTTTTCCACGAACAGTATACCGAATAAATACGAACTACCGTTCGTTAATATAGGTACGGTGCGGAAACTTCAATCCCGGGAACAGCTTGCTCGTGAGCTCACAGAAATAACCGTCCGTCATGCTCGCAATATAATCCACAACCGCCTGGTCCTTGTCGTCCTGCCATGCATAGGTGCGATCGTAGTAGGAAAGCTGCTGCTCAATGCGAGAAATGTGGTGCTTAAAGATATACGAAGACTCGTCGCCTTCGTTTATGTCCTGCAGGCAACGGTCGTAGAGCTTTTCGAACGCCTCGCGCAGCTCCGCTTCGGAGTCGCCTTCGATACCGCCCTTGCTATAGATCTTCTCGTAGTTCTCGCGCTTGGCTCGGCGGATTTCCTCAAACAGATCTTCGCTCATCTCAATGCGCGGCTTGCCATAGCTGTGCTCGACGATATCGATGGAGGCATGCGTGAGGATCCAGCTGTTATATGCTCCGCCCAGACCATCATCAAAGGCGTCGGGTGACAGCAGGCCTGCCGCAATGGCGTCTTGGCGATCGCGCCCCACGTAGGCAAGGATATCCGAGATGCGAACCACACAGCCCTCGAGCGTCATGGGACGCAGGTGCTCAATTGCGCTATAGCCCGTGGCGATGCAATCCTCAACCGTCTGATCAAACTGTTCAAAGGAGCTCATGTCCGAGAGCTCAAACACGCGTTGCTCGTACTCGCCGTTATGAGATAGCACGCCGTCGAGCGTCTGGAGCGACACGTTGCGGCCGTACAGCGCGTCGAGTACGCGGACCGACTGTACGTTATGGAAAAAATAACGACCCGTACGCTCATGATAGATATCGTTGAGGAAGCGCTCGCCGGCATGGCCGAAAGGTGTGTGGCCCAAGTCGTGGCCCAGGCCAATCGCCTCGATCAGATCGCAGTTGAGCCCCAGGGCACGACCGATATCGCGCGCGATACGAGAGACAAGTTGCACGTGCAGGCCGCGACGCGACAGATCATCGTTGCTGCGAAAACTGAAGACCTGCGTTTTGCCTGCATAGCGCGTGTATGCGGGCAGATGCAGAATCTTTTCGGTATCGCGCATAAACGCCGGACGCATAAGCGTGCCTTTGTCAGCGTAGCGATCAATACGACGAATGGCCTGATCGTCGTTGCAACGATACGGGTTAACATAGCCCGAAGCACGATCGAGGGAAATGCGCTCGACAAGTTCGGGCGACAACGCCGAGGGAATACGGTCCATGCGCGCCTTAATGACGGCCGTTTCATAATTAGTTGCCATGGCATCTCCTTAAAAAGGATGCGCAATCGGTTACAATGTGCAGCCCACGATCTCGATTATGGCAAAAATCGGCACCAAAAACGGGAGCAATGGCAGAGAGCGCGATTTTGTGATGACGCAGAAGAGGGCAAGGACCAGGAGCGCGACGGCAAATGCCACGATGCCGCCCATAGGATCGAAGGTGCAAAGCGCGAAGAGTGCCTTGGCGTCCCCCATGCCAATGCCCGAGGTTTGGCGAAAACGACGCCAGAGGGACTCAGTCAGCACAAGGGCAAGGTAGACGATGACCGCAAGACCGGCATGGTCAAGCGCCGTGTTAACGCCTTTGTCGAGCCAAACGCCCACTAACGCCGTCACCGCACACGCACCGGCAAGCTCATTGGGAAAACGTCGCTGACGGGCATCAATCGCCGCGCCGGCAAAGATGCAAATCCAAAACGGGATATAAAACATCGAGTACCTCCTCGAGCTGCATCACAAAAGCAAAAACCACCGCAAAGGGCCTGTCTCCTTTGTGGTGGGTTTGTTGGTGGTTATTTGGCGCCTTGCATGACCTCGTCGAGGGTAACACTTACGGCGTGCTGCGTCGGCACCCAGTCGACTTTCAAGAACAGCGCTGCCACCGTAATGGGGATATAGCTGAACATAAAGATCGGGAAGGTAAACAGGTTGGTCACCAGACGCCACTTTTGCGCGCAGTGAATATGCTTGTACTCAAAGATGGTCGTAAGGAGCGCCAGGATAAAGAAGGTCAGGTACATCATCGCGAAGGTCATAATGAGCGAGGCGGCACAAGCCTGCATCTCGACCTCGGTGGCCAAGAAGCCGTGCGAAAGCCCGCCCACGATGAGGAACGTCGCATTGGCGAGCATCGAGATCAGCGACAGCAGCATGCCGGGCGCGATCGTCATAAACATGTCGTAGGCGGCAAAGCGATGATAACGGAAGGTCGATTTGACCAGATGCTTACCATAGGTAAAGAACACCTGGTAGAAGCCCTTGGTCCAACGCATACGCTGCTTCCAGGAAGCCTTAAACGTCACGGGCTGTTCGTCAAAGAACTCCGCCGGCGCATAGCCAATGCGAATGCCGTGAATGGCGCAGAACGTGGTGAACTGAATATCCTCGGTCAGCGTGTGGAACTGCCAACCGTGCATGCCCTCGATAACACTGGCAGAAATGAGATAGCCCGAACCCGATACAGCGCAGGAAGTCTTGCAGATATTACGCGCATTGTTAAGGAAGCGCGCCTCGCGCAGATACCACGTGGCGTTAGCCGCAGAGACCCACGAGCTGCCGAAGTTCTTAGAGTTGCGGTAACTGGTGACCACATGAAAGCCCTGGTCGAAAGCATCGTTCATCTTGGATACGTAATCACGGGAAATGACGTTATCGGCATCGAAGATAAAGTAGCCTTCAAACGTATCGGGATACTCGTTAAGGATGCGGTCGAAGCCAAAGTCCATGACCCAGCTCTTGCCCTTGCGGGCAAGGTCATTGCGCTCATAAACGATGGCGCCCGCCTCACGCGCGAGCTGCGCCGTGTTGTCGGTGCAGGCGTCGGCGACCACGAAGACCTCGATAAGCTCGGACGGATAGTCCTGATCCTTGATGGAGCGAACGAGGTTAGCGATCACGGCCTCCTCGTTATGAGCTGCAATAAAGAAGGCATAACGATGCAGCTTTTTGGCCTTAGGGGGCGCGACCTCGCCACGAAGAGCGCCAATGACAAAGAAGACCACCTGGTACAGAAAGCAGACCGTGAGCAGCGTGACGACAATCTGGTTGAAGATCACGATGGGTGTGTTGGTTTGTAAAAAGGCGAGCATGCAGGCCCCCAGCAACGCGTTACGTAAACAACCGTATATCTTACCGCAGGCTTACCGAGTTCAAGAAACCACCTAATACTGGCTAGGCTTCGAGCAGACCGAGCTGCGGAACGATTTCATCTCCAGCGGCCGTGCGACCGAGCGAGCGCGGAGCCAGATCGTCGAGAACCGCAGCGAGATCCCACGGCAGCTCATCGCGGCACTCAATACGCTCCCCAGTCACGGGATGGTCGAACGCCACGCGCCAGGAATGAAGGAACTGCCTGGTCAGGCCCTGGTCGGCGCGCGCATCGCACTTGCCGTAAAGTGGATCGCCCACGCAGGCGTGGTTGATATGACGCATATGCACGCGAATCTGATGCGTGCGGCCGGTAAACAGGTGACACTCGACAAGCGTGTAGCCGTCGTCAAAGCGGGTGGAATCAAAGCGCTCGAGGACCTTAAAGGTCGTAATGGCCTGACGGGCAAAGGGGTCGTCCGAAACCGCCATCTTGACGCGGTCGCGCGTGGAACGGGCGATACCGGTATTGATGGTACCCTCATCCATAGCGATATGTCCGTGAACGAGCGTGATATAGCGACGATCGAGCGTGCGCGTGCGAATGAGATTTTGGAGCGCGCGCTGCGTGTCGTCGTCTTTTGCCGCAAGCATGAGGCCCGAGGTATCGCGATCTAAACGATGCACGATGCCGGGGCGGTCCTCACCCTGTACGGTTCCAAGATGGTCGATGCCGCAGTGGTAGACCAGAGCGTTCGCAAGGGTGCCGCTCTCGTGGCCATGGGCGGGATGGCACACCAGGCCGCGCTGCTTGGAGAGCACGATGAGGTAGTCGTCCTCGTAACGGATATCGAGGGGGATGGCCTCGGGAATCACATCAGTGGGATCATGCGGCTCGGGCAGGTCGACCGAGATGCGGTCACCGGAGCGCACAGCATATTTTTTTGATAGGCAGGTCTCGCCGTTCACGATTACGGCGCCGCCCTCGATCAGATGCGCGCAGGCAGAGCGCGTGGGGCAGCCGTCGTTGGCACCCAGAAAGGCGTCGAGACGCTGGCCAGAGCAATCGTCGGCAACAAGAATATGGATGTCGGCCATTAACGCTCATTCCTTTCGCGAATCTTGCGGGCACGCTCCCCACGCTGCTTGGCTTTGCGCTTGGCGCGGGCCTCATCACGGGCATTGAGCTCGGCAGTCGCATCGACTTCGCGGGCCGCAGGGCTCAAGAACATGTAGCCGATGAGGGCAAGCACAACGCCTACGGTGATGCCGATATCGGCCACGTTAAAGACGGGAAAGTCGATGAAGGTGGTGGCAATAAAATCGGTCACAAAGCCAAAAGCCAGGCGATCGATCGCGTTGCCAATGGCGCCACCCACGACCATAGCCATGCCCACAACCTCCAAGCGAGCAAGCTGGGGCGTGCGAAGCAAGTACACGGCAATGGCGACAATGACCGCAAGCGCCAGCAAAGCGAACGCAACGCCATGCCCCTCGCCCATGCTAAAGGCAGCACCGATATTACGGACAAACATAAAGTCAATGACACCGGGGATGACGGTCACATGCAAAGCGTCGCCCACGGAACGAACCGCAAGCTTGGTCAGCTGGTCAAGAAGCAGCACAACCAGCGCCACCCCACCAGCAACACCCAACCGCCAACGCAAAGGCGGCGTCATACCCCCAGCACGACCCAAATCAATCCCCTACCCTCAAGAACATCGAATTCCGTTTAACGCAATTAACCATCTTATATTGCCACACGCAGAGCGCACGACATATTCGCTAACGCCAGATAAATAACCAGCATAAAAAGAAAGCGGCATTCCGAAAAACAGAATGCCGCTTTTATTCAGCGGAGCAAATGGGCCGAAGGCGTCCAAATTCTCCCAATAACTAAAATGCCGAGTTACCGTGCCTTAAAGGGCATTCGCGCAGCGCTTGCAGATATGCGCGTGGCCGTTGTACTCGCCGACGGTGGTGCGGTAGTTCCAGCAACGGTCGCAGCACTCGCCCTCGGCAGCCTCGATGGCAACGGAGAGCTCCTCGCCCTGGGTCAGCTCAACATCGGAGACGATGTAGAACTCGGCCAGGTCGACGGCCTTGTCGCCGGTCAGCAGCGCGTACATCTCGGCGGGAACGACCGCCTTGACGCGGACCTGCTGGCTCTTAGTGAAGGTGCCGGCGGAGCGGGCATCCTCAAGGGCCTTGGTCACGGCGCTACGGAGCTCGAGGGAAGCCTCGAGCACGCCCTCGAACTCATTGGCCTCGTCGACCGTGATAGGCGACTTGTACCAATCGAGCAGCGCGGCGTACTTCTGGTGATCGACGCAGCCAGCGGGCGCATAGGCCATGGCCTCGTCGACGGTGTAGGACAGGATCGGCTGCAGGTCGCGCATGAGCATCGAGAAGAGCTCGGCCAGCACGGTCTGGGCGCTGCGGCGCTCGAGCGAGCCGGGCTTGTCGCAGTACAGACGGTCCTTCAGGGCGTCGAGATACACGTTGGAAAGCTCGGTAACCACAAAGTCGTAGAGCGCACGGTAGGCGCGCGGGAACTCGTAGCAGGCGTAGGCATCGTCGACCTCGGCCTGGACCTGGGTCAGGCGGGCAACCATGAGCTTGTCGAGCGGCAGCAAGTCGGCAAAGGCGACGCCGTCGGTCTCGGGCTCAAACTGACCCTCGAGCTCGGAGAGCAAGAAGCGCAGTGTGTTGCGGAAACGACGGTAGGCATCGGACGTACGAGCAAGGATCTCGTGGTCGATGGAAACGTCGGAGCTGGTATCGACGGAGGCAACCCACAGGCGGACGATGTCGGCGCCCATCTCGTCGCAGACCTTGTTGGGGTCGATGACGTTGCCGAGCGACTTGGACATCTTGCGGCCCTGGCCATCGAGTGTGAAGCCCTGAGAGACGACCGCCTTGTACGGAGCATGGCCGTTGGCGCCCACCGAAGTGAGCAGCGAGCTCTGGAACCAACCGCGGTGCTGGTCGGAGCCCTCGAGGTACACATCCGCCGGATACTCCAGCTCGGGACGGTACTCGCAGACGGCCTTCCAGGAGACGCCGGAGTCCCACCACACGTCGAGGATGTCCTTATCGGCCTTGAGGTGATGGCCACCGCACTTGGGGCAGACGCAGGCCTCGCCCAGGTAGCTCTCGGGAGCGTCGGTGAACCAGGCGTCGGAGCCCTTCTCATGGAAGAGCTTGATGACGGCGTCGAGCGTAGCGTCGTTCATGACCTTCTCGCCGCAATCGGCACAGGTGTAGCTGGGGATAGGCACGCCCCAGTTGCGCTGACGGCTGATGCACCAGTCGGGACGCTGCTCAACCATGGCGCCGATGCGGTTGGCGGCGTGAGCCGGATACCACTTGACGTTCTCGCGAACCTCCTTGCCAGCCTGCTCGCGCAAACCGGTCTTGTCCATCGAGACAAACCACTGGTCAGTAGCACGGAAGAGCACCGGGTGCTTGCAGCGCCAGCAGTGCGGATAGCTGTGCGTGATCTTCTTCTCGAGGACCAGGGTGCCGCGCTCGCGCAGGAACTCGATGATGTGCGGGTTGGCCTCATCGGTATCCATACCGCTGAAGGGGCCACCGGTGCCAAACTCCTCGCCGGTGTAGAACTTGCCGTCGTCATCGACCGGCATACAGATGTCGGTGATGCCTTCCTTGAGGCAGGCAAAGTAGTCGTCGACGCCGTGGCCGGGCGAGTTGTGGACGATACCGGTACCGTCATCGACACCGACGTAATCGGCCAGCAGCGCCACGCCCTCGACACCGTCAAAGATCGGCTGCTTGTAGTGGATGTGGTGGAAGGTCTCGGCGGGAACCACGTAGGGCTTGCCGTCGACCATAACCGGGGTGTACTCCCAGCCAAACTCCTCGCAGCACTTGGGAGCCAGGTCCTCGAGCATGACCTCGGCGCGGCCGTCGTGCTCAACGGCGACGTAGGCGGCGCCAGGCTTGAGGGAAACGGCCTGGTCGGAGGGGATGGTCCACGGCGTGGTCGTCCAGATGATAAAGTCGACCGGGCCGTCAAAATTCTCGAGGCCGGCAGGCTTGGAGGTCATCTCGAAGCGCACGAAAATGGACGGGCTCGTCTCGTCGGAGTACTCGATCTCGGCCTCGGCCAGCGCGGTGTGGCAGTGCTTGCACCAGTGAACCGGCTTGTGACCGCGATAGATCATGCCCTTATCGAACATGGCCTTGAAGACCTCGATGTCGGCGGCGTCGTGCTGGTGATAGAGCGTCAGATACGGGTTGTCCCAGTCGCCAAGCACTCCCAAGCGACGGAAGCCGGCCTTCTGGAGCTCGATGTTCTCGACAGCGAACTCGTTGCAGAGCTCGCGGATCTTGGCCGTGGAGGTCTGGTTGAACTTCTCGGTGCCGAGCTTTTCCTCGACCTTGTGCTCGATCGGCTGACCGTGGCAGTCCCAACCGGGGACATAGGGAACTTCGCAGCCCTGCATCATCCAGTAACGGTTGATCATGTCCTTGGAGATCTTGTTCATGGCATGGCCGATGTGGATCGGACCGTTGGCGTACGGAGGACCGTCGTGCAGCACGAACTTCTTGTGACCCTCGTTCTTCTTCAAAACCTGCTCGTAGACCTTGTTGTCCTGCCAGTCCTTGAGTCGCTTGGGCTCGGACTTGGAAAGACCGGCACGCATGGGAAAACCGGTCTTGGGCAGATTCATCGTCTGCTTGTACTCGTTTGCCACGGTACCCCTTTCATGTCGTGGGCGCGCACGCCCGATGGGCACCAAAAAAAGCGCCCGTCCCTGCAAGCTGGGACGAAGCGCCACAAAACGGGCTGCACGCCCGCAAAAGCTCTTCGCTTAACCACCCAGCTTAGATGCCCTCGCCCGCGTATTCGCGCGCTCGCATCCGTTACTCGGCTGGCCTGTATCGACGACCATCTCGGCGATGTCTACTAAGACGAACCTGCACGGCACGTCCGTTGGGACCGCAGCTCCGGGGTGATTTTCATCGGTCGCATGCACGGGTTCTCAGCGCTCCCCGCTCTCTGTAACATGCGGACGGCCGACTACTCGTCCCCATCAACGCTTATGCGGAGTATGCTAGCACGTTCCGCGCCAGCGAAAAACCCTCAACACTGGTTTTATACGTTCGAAATTTCTTGCGGCCGTGGACCTTATCCTGGAGCAAAATACCTGTAAGCACTTTATCGAACGAAAGAAGGTTGTTATGCGCACGATCGGAATGAGCGACTACACCGTTGGCGAGGATTGTTTTACCGAGCTGCCCGCCGCACTGGCAGAGTACGGAGCGACCAAGGTCGCCATCATTGGCGGCAAGCGAGCCCTGGCTGCAGCGCTGTCGGGCATCGAGGCGGCTCTTGAAGGTACCGATGTCGAGGTTCTGGAGACGCGCGTCTATGGCACCAACAGTACGCGTGCCAATATCGCCAAAGTCGTGAACTCTCCTGCCTGCCAGGAAGCCGACGTGCTCATCGCCTGCGGCGGCGGCAAGGCGCTCGACACCGTGAAGACCGCAGCCATCGAGCTCAAGAAGATAGTCTTCACCGTCCCGACGATCTGTTCCAACTGCTCCGCTGCGACCGCCATTGCCGTCGTGTACAACGACGACGGCTCGCTCGAGGGCTATTCGTACCCCAACCGACCGGCGCACATCTTCATCAACCCCAAGATTATCGCCGAGGCTCCAGCGGAGTACTTCTGGGCCGGCGTGGGCGATGCCCTGTCCAAGCAGCCCGAGGTCGAGTACGCCACGAGCGCCGGTAATTTGGAGCATACCGCCGGTCTTGGCCTGGCACTCGCCCACACCTGCTCCGAGCCGCTGTTTACTTATGGCGTCCAGGGTCTTGAGGACGTACGCAAGAACCTGTCGAGCGAAGCCGTCAAGCAGATCGCGCTCGACATCGTGGTCAACACGGGCTATGTCTCGAACCTGACCAACCAAAACGATTACTACTACAACTCGAGCGTGGCACACGCGTTCTACAATGCGACATGCAGCATTCCGCGCGAGGGAACCTATCTGCACGGCGAGGTCGTAAGCCTGGGCGTGCTCGTGCTGTTTGCCTATACGGGCGATACCGAGAACATTGAGCGCTACGCCGCCTTTAACAAGCAGATGGGCCTGCCCGTGACGCTTGAGCAGGTCGGGCTTTCCGAGGCCGACATCCCTGCCCTGTGCGAGTACGCACACGCCACCAACGAGTGGAAGCAGGGAAACCCCGAGCCCTTCACCGACGAGAAATTCGCCGCCGCCATCAAGGCAGCCAACGCCTACGGCCACTCTATCCTGGCCTAACCGACCAAAACCGCCACAAAGGGGACAGTACCTTTGTGGCGGTTTTTTATTGACGTAACATGCTCGAGTCAAATTCGCTTGCCGGGATCACGCGATAACCGTGGCGGAGCAGTAAATCAACGAAGACGCCGTTGCCCGCCGTAAGGGTGCCGCTGAATGTTCCGTCGTAGATGCGACCCGCGCCGCACGAGGGACTACGGTCCTGCAGGATGCACGCGGCGATCTCTTCCGGCCCGCCCGCCTGCTCGCACATATCGAGCGCTCGTTGGGCACCCAGGCGAAATTCGCGATCGACCGAGATGCCCTCGCAGGTACGAACCTCTCCGTACACAATCTCGGACGGCTTGCGCGGCGTGGGCAGGCCCCCAAAGACCTCAGGGCAAACCAAGAGGACCTCGGTCCCTGTACGCTCGCAGGCCTCGACCAACTCGCGATGGTAGTTGTCGAGCCCGTTATACTTGCAGCTCTCGCCCATCAAGCAGGCGCTCACCACGATCTTCATTTCCATCCCTCTCAAGCAAAACGCCCCATTTGAGAAAGCTGCTCAAATGGGGCGTCGGCGTTTACTGGCTCGGCCGCGGCTTTACTGCTGCTTGGGCATCAGCGGATTCTCACGCGTGAGGAGGTTCATGAACTCCTCGCCCGTGATGGTCTCCTTCTTGTACAGATAACGAGCCAGCTCGTGGAGCTTGAACTTGTTCTCCTTCAGGATCTGCAGGGCGCGGTCGTGCGCATCCTCGATCAGCTTGGCGACAATCGCGTCCACGCGCTCGGCCGTACCGGGGGCGCAGGTGAGCGACGTGTCCTGGTTGAGGTACGCATTCTGAACGGTACCGAGCGCCATCATGCCAAACTCATCGGACATACCAAAGCGCGTCACCATGTTACGGGCGAGCTTGGTGGCCTGCTCGATATCGTTGGCGGCGCCGGTCGTCATCTCGCCAAAGATAAGCTCCTCGGCGGCACGTCCGCCGCAATAGACGGCGAGCTTGTCCAGCACCTCCTGACGCGTGGTCAGGAAGCGCTCATCCTCCTCGACCTGCATGGTGTAGCCCAGAGCACCGCTCGTGCGCGGCACGATGGTAATCTTCGTGACCGGCGCAGAGCCCTTCTGGCGGGCGGCAACGATGGCATGACCGATCTCGTGGTAGGACACAACCTGCTTCTCATGGTCGGACAGCACCGTCGACTTGCGCTGCTGGCCGGCGATAACGACCTCCACCGACTCCTCAAAATCGTCCTGCGTAGCGCGCTTGCGGCCCTCACGGACGGCACGCAGGGCGCCCTCGTTGATGATATTAGCCAGGTCAGCGCCCGAGGCACCGGGCGTGGCGCGGGCAATCGCGGTCAGGTCGATCGGCGGCTGCGTCTTCACGCTCTTGGCATGCAGCTCGAGGATGTTCTTGCGGCCGGTCAGATCGGGCAGCTCAACGG
>UQSK01000016.1 GCA_900543605.1 uncultured Collinsella sp. | reverse complement strand
TATGCGATGATTGGACTGATGATTCTGTTCTGTGCGTTTGAGATTGTGTCACAGGCAAGGGATAGCCGGTCCTTATGAGTTGAATTACGCGCGTGCGGATATAAAGGGTGGCATGTTAAATTTGTTGAAAACTCTGACATGCGCTGCCGACTTCATTAAAATCGATTGCCAATCAAGTCTTCCTATCATATGCGAGCCCTGAGAAACTGCGCTGTGAACCTGAGACCGCGATCGATCGGCCCGGTGCACCGGGCCGCTGTCCTCGAGCCGGCATCAGCTTGCCGGTCTCAAAACGTATGCGTTTCACCATGAGAGAGGGATCTGTCATGAGCTGGAAACCGAGAAAATGCGTTATCGCCTTACTGACTTTGGCGACTCTGACGTGTTTCGCCGCCTTAATCGCCGTCAATATCAAACCGCAACACGATGCTTATCCCTCATCTTTGTCCATTAAAATGGGCCAAGATTTCAGCCTCGGCCGAAACGTCAATTATTTTGACAAGCTAAAACCTAATGAGGAAAACATCTTGATGTTCTGGGCATCGTGGTGTCAGCACTGCGAATCTCTCATAGAAGATATGCAACAACTTGATAATTTCGCAGCCTTAAGGAAGAACCTTTTCACTGTTTCCGAGGACAGCACAATTGAAGAAGCCTCGGTCCATGAAGGAGACTTTCCCATATACATAGATTAAGATAAGACCGTGTATGACCAATATGAACTTGAGCATATTCCGTCCGTATTCATACTGGATGATCAAGGAAACATCATCGGCTTATCCGAAGGAGAGGAAGAACCTCTTGCCTTATTAAAGAAATACGCCGAATACAACGGATATAAAGCGGAAGGAGGCGACATCGAGTAACTATCAAAGGCCAGATTAAGGAGCCAGCCATGAAGAAATGCCTGCCCTCCATCGTCTCAGCAGCTCTTTGCCTCTCCCTTGTCATGACACCATTTGTGCCCGTTGCGGCAGCCTATGCCGACGAGGGATCTCCCGCCGAGAGCAGCGAGATCTACGTCGGAGACAACTACGACGAAAATTACGATATATCCCTTTTGAGCGCGGACGCTGCACGGATTCATATTCCAAGGCGTGGTGCGATTCTCACGGATTTGCAAATAACCGCACCGTCCCTCACAAGGTCAAGCTGAACGCGAAGGAGGAGGCTTGCCTGCGCGATCCCTACCTTGCTGGCACCGCTGAAGTTATCGCCGGTCTCGTGACAACCGGTCCTAGCGGCGGCTTTTTTGCAACCGCAATGACATCGTACCGACTTTTCACTTGCCTGTTCTGAAAGGAAGTTGCCATGTTGTCGCAAAATCAATCGAGATACTTGAACACAATCGGCTTTGCCCTGCTTGCATTACTCTTTGCTAGCGACCTTTTGCTGAAACCGCC
Organism: uncultured Collinsella sp.; assembly: GCA_900543605.1. Taxonomy (GTDB): domain Bacteria; phylum Actinomycetota; class Coriobacteriia; order Coriobacteriales; family Coriobacteriaceae; genus Collinsella. Next base: position 33,024 of record UQSK01000016.1, on the reverse strand, counting down.
CAAGGAACTCGTTTCGCTTGCCATAGCCTGCATTTCCGCCCTTTACTTTACGGCAACCCTATTCGTCGGACTAAAGGAGAGGAAAAAAGGCGCAGTCGTTGCATCTGCCGTAGGCGTGATCACAGCCATTGCCTCATTCTTTATCTGACACATTGGTGATCTAGGGGCGATATCGTAGGAATACGACCGGGAGAGCCGGGACCAGATTGCCCGGGTTGCCCGGTCGGCTCGCGCGACGGCGCGGCGGTTCCACAGAAAGCTCTCCGGACTTCACGCCGTTTCTGATCGCATTGTAGACAGCCACCTCGTCTTCGCAGTCGGCGAGCACGCGGCGTGCGTCGTCGTTTTGGATGTCCAGTAAATCTCGAAGGTCCTCCATGCACCAGCGTCCGAGATTTGGCCATGCGCGTCGCGCGAGCTGATAAGTGTCGATTGCGATGTTGTAGTTAAAGTCCAGACCAAAGCCGTCCCAGGCAGAACGGCTTTGTTTCCTTGATTATCAACTTCATCCGGACACTTCCCGCATTCATCCGTGTGTGTACGGATGAATGCGGGGTTCGATACCCCGACGGCCTGATCGGCAGGCCGACGGGAACTCTCACTCCTCGATAAAAGCCGGCGCTCGGTTAGTCCTGCGCATCTTGAAATCGCCAGTCTCGTGGGAGACGTAGAGGATGCCGTCCATCCCGTCTCGCGATGCATATGAAAGGTGAACAGAACCGCAATCCGCTCCATCATCGTCGAGAAGATCGAACGAATTCGGATCGCTCGTTGCGGCCAAACGACCACTCAGACAAGAGCCATCGTCATTACAGATTTGCCATTCCATGTCTTCGCCTGCAAGAATCGCCATAGACGTCCTGGTCGCGCCATCGTTGACATACATCCCGTCTATGCCAAACCCATTTTCAGCGCCATCGATGAACGACTGCTCGGCCCTATACTTCGCGAATGATGCGCATAGTGCCATTGCAAGACCGATTACAAGGCCAACAATCGCTATCTTTGCATAGCTCTTGCCTATCATGTCATTCACCTCCCTCGTATGTATCGAGGTATTCCTGCTTGAGCGTCTGCGAGGACGACTTGATCTTTTCCACGAGCGTGCCGGCCTCGATGAAGTAGAACGAATTGGTGAGGTCTGCCAGGTCGTCGAGCAGATGGCTTGAGATGAGCACGCTTCGTCCCCGCGCCACCTCGCTGCGCATCGCGTCGCAGGAGGTTTTCCGCTTTCCCGGATCGAGGCCGTTCAGCGGTTCATCGAGGATAAGGTACGGGCAACCGGTCGATATCGCCATGGCAAGCTTTACCTGCTGCTTCATTCCTGTCGAGAGTTTACGGGTCGGCTTGTCGAGATATGGGGAGATTCCGAGGGAGCTGCAGAGCGAGTCGATGTCGGCGGCCGATTTCCACGCCTCCCTAACGAAAGCAAGGTGCTCGAGTGCTGATAGCGTGGGATAGAGATCCGTGCCGCCCGAAGAGCTCAGGTAGACGAGTTCTGCAAATTCGGCTGATCGGCGTTGGCTGATTCCGTCTGCCGCCAGGCTTCCCGAGCGGATACGGGTGGGAAATTGGCCCGACAGCGCTTCAAGAAGGGTGGTTTTCCCCGAGCCGTTGGGGGCAACGAGGCCCGCCGCCGTTCCCGGGCTCAGGAAAAGCGATCCGATTGAAAGTATCGTCGTGCTTCCGTATCCCACGCTCGCGTCCAGAAGCTCGAGCCCATGGTGCTTTTTCGCGGGTCCAGGCTGTTTGGGCGAACGTGCCGCAACGGCGCCGACCGCAAAAAAGACCGCGACGTATGCCAGGGCCACGGCAAGCATCGATGCACCGCCTGAACCGGAGCCAATGAATTCTGTCGGGAAGCATCCTACGTAACCCGTTGCCTCGATAGGCGAGAATACGGCCAGCGGCAGGAGATTGAGCGCGGCGTTATGCTCCAGTGCCGAATCGGACAGTAACGGGAACACCGGGGCCGCGACAAGCAGCGCGGAGGTAAGGGGGCCCGCGAGGACGCGCCTCGTTGCGGTCGATAGGACGACGGAACAAACGGATATTAAGGTTCCGCCCGCAAGAAGCGCGATAAGCAGGGCTGTGAAGACGTTTCCCGCAGTCGTGGTGGTAAGCGCGCCGTCATGGAAGAAGGCGATCGGGTACCCAATTTGCCCGAAGCCGTTTAGGGCCAAGGCGTAAATGCCCCCGGGTGCAAGGCCGGCGAGGAGCATCGCGGTCCCCGCGGCGATTATCGAAAACACGATCTGGATAAGGCGCCGGAATTTGGGCACGGGCGCCTTCGCCGCCAGGGTCGCAGGCCTTGTGGCTCCGAGCAGGAGTATCGACGAGAGAAGGAAGGGGATGAAGGGAAGGAAAGACGGCACCATGGCAATGGCGTAAGGCAGGAAGGAAAGGAACGGCAGGTCGCTTGCGGAGGCCGGGATATCCGTGATGCCGGAACTGCTCAGGGCACGGCAATATGCGAGCTCCGCGTCATTGGTCTCTCGGTCTCCCACGATGGATCCGGATTGGAAGCCTTCGTCCATGAGCGCGTAGTAGCTCTCGGCAGAATCGAGAAAGGCGGCGTCGGTTTGAGCGGCAAGGGCGGCGTTCGCGTATCTTGCAAGCTCCGCGTCATTTTGCTGCTCTGGAGATAGGTCTGTGCCGCTGGCCTGGGGCGCGCGCGTATTGAATGCGTCGACAAAGCCCTGCATGCCCTGCTTCATAAAGAAGGGCCCGTAGATGGGTGAATTGAACGCAATGGGGATGGAGAAGGCTGCGGCAAGAACGAGCGTACAAATCCATACGGCCTTGTCTCTTAGGATTAGTTTGAGAAGAAGTCGACAGTACATTTAGAAGCACCTACGTTCCTCAAAGAATTGTTAGATTAAAAGTAACAGACCGGATGAAGATGCGTGCGATGGGGGCGAGGCGAATGGCTGAGCGGTATCGATATGCGGGTTCAACGGTATTATATTGACCGCATAGATTATTAACTTGCATTTCTAACAGTTAAGGAGACGGGTGCTTTCCAGCACACTCCTTCGATGATGCCTTCCGCTAGTTGCTATGCCGGTTTCAGCCAACAAAGAATGTGCCCGGGCGCTCAGGTTCACCGTTAGCGTTGGCAACATATGAGATGATGCACGCGCGCAACAAAAACGTGTACATCAGCCACCAAAATCGACATTTTTCGACATGTTTGGAGGCAGATGTACACGAATGCGAAATCCCCCGCCTAATAGCGCCCTCCACATGTCTGGACTCTCTATGCTTACGCTGGATAGACATCGCCGGAACGGGTATAGTATCAAAAGTTTTGTCGTTAACCAGCGGGGGAGTCCTGTGGGCATCAAAAAGAAGATCAAAAAGGAGCTTATCGGCACTTCCGATTACCCGTCGAATAAGATCTTTACGATCTCCAATTTCATCACCTTTACGCGCCTGATCCTCACCCTGGTATTTCTGTACCTGTTTGTGACGGATAACAACCGCGTCATCGCTATCGTTATCTACGCCGTTGCCGCCTCCACCGACTGGATGGACGGTCAGATCGCCCGCATGACCAAGACGGTCTCGTGGCTCGGCAAGGTCATGGATCCCATTTGCGACCGTGCACTGCTGTTCACCGGCGTACTTGGACTGGTGGTCCGCGGAGAGCTGCCCATCTGGGTCTGCGTGCTCATTATTGGCCGTGACATCTATCTGGGCATCGGCACACTTATCGTTCGCCATTACCACCCTCGTCCCATTGACGTCGTCTTCCCCGGAAAGATTGCGACAGCGCTGCTCATGACCGGCTTCTCGCTCATGCTGCTCGGTTTCCCCGTTATTGACGGGCTGCATCTTTTACCTTCAACCCTTACGGCCTTCCCGGGTCTCAACGGAAGCTCGGTGCCCCTCGGCATCTTCTTTGTGTACGGCGGCGTGATCTTCTCCATGCTCACGGCTGTCATCTACTCCATTAAGGGCGGAGCGGCCATTAAACAGGCTCTCGCGCATCCCGAGGACGAGGACATCGACTTTCTGAACCCTGAAATCGAAGACTGATTCGTTGGGGTATGATTACGTACGGTTCATTATTTGCGGCACGTCCGCGATAAGTTAGGGGTTGTCATGGACAACATGGTTAACAATATGCCTCAGAATGATAAGACTGCTGACGCTACCTGCGTATTCCGCGTGCCTTCAAGCGACGTCACCGTTCCCGACCTTATGGCCAACGTGCGCATCACCGCCCCCGTTCTGTCCATCGTCAAGGGTCCGCAGACCGGTGCCGCCTTTGAGCTCGAGGACGACGTGACCACCATCGGCCGCGATCCTGCAAACGGCATCTTCCTCAACGACATGACTGTTTCGCGCAGCCACGCGCGCATTATTCGCGAGGGCCTCGGCGCTCACATCGAGGACCTGGGCTCGCTCAATGGCACCTGGGTCGACGGTGCCATAGTCAACGCGGCCCCGCTGCACGACGGTTCTTCCGTCCAGATCGGTACGTTTACGCTCATCTACCACGAGAGCACGCCGGAGCGCATCGAAACCGGTGAGTAGGGCATGGCCGAACGCAACTATCTGAGTATCGGCCAAGTCGTCAACCTACTTCGAGGCGCATACCCCGATCTTTCGAACTCAAAAATTAGATTTCTAGAGGATGAGGGGCTCATTACCCCTCATCGTACGCCTAAGGGATACCGTCAGTACTCTAAGGAGGACGTTGATCGCCTAGAGGTCATCCTGCACTTGCAGAAGACCCGCTACATGCCGCTCAACGTGATTAAGCAGCGCTTGGAAAACGCCACGGACCTGTCAACGCTCGCTTACGAGGTGGGCTTGCTGTCCGATGTTCCGCTCAAGACGGAGCCCAAAGAGACTAAGCAAAAGCTGCATCCCATTGAGACCATTCCCGATATGCTGGGCGTCGAGATTTCGTTTATCCGCTCGCTCGCCGAGAACGACCTCATTCGCATCATCAAGAGTCCGCAGAATCGTGAGCTCGTCGATGGTCGCGATTTCCCGATCATCCGCTACTGCTCCGAGCTGTCACGCTTCCATATCGAGCCGCGCAACCTGCGTCAGTACGTGTCTTCCGCCAACCGCGAGTCCTCGATGTTTGAGCAGGTGCTCGTAAGCATGCTCGGAATGGATACCTCCGATGACGAGCGCGACGCCAAGCTCGAGCGTGCGTTTAAGAAGCTTCACGACCTGACCGAGGGTGTGCACACTGCGTTGCTCAAGAACCGCGTTTTTGAGTCGCTCAACGCCGTGGTCGAGGACGCCGACATCGATGCACTCGATGAGGAAATCACTCGCTGCGAGTCCACCAAGGCCAAAAACGAAGAGACAGCCGCGCCGGCTTCGCACGAGGATTCTCTCGTAAAGCCGCTCAAGGTCGTCGCCCCTTCGCAATCCGGCACCGCCACCGCGGGCATATAACTGCTGCTGAAATTTCGGCAACCCATTGAAAGGTCATGCAATGTACGACTTCGAATCTCAAATCGTCGATATCCCCGACTATCCCGAGCCCGGAGTCATCTTTAAAGACATCACGCCGCTCTTCGGCAATCCCGAGGCGCTCAAAGCCATAACCGATGCCCTCGCCGAGCACTTTGCCGGCATGGGAATCACCAAGGTCGTGGGTCCCGAGGCTCGCGGCTTTATGGTTGGCGTACCGGTGGCTGTAGCCCTTGGCGCCGGCTTTGTTCCCGCACGTAAACCGGGCAAGCTGCCGCGCGAGACCGTAAGCCAGAGCTACGAGCTCGAGTACGGCACCGATTCAATTGAGATCCATGCCGACGCTATCAGCTCTAAAGATACCGTGTTGATTCTGGACGACTTGATTGCGACGGGCGGAACCGTCGAGGCAACAGGTAAACTGGTGCGAGATATGGGCGCAAAGCTTGTCGGTTACGGTTGTATCCTTGAGCTTGCGTTTCTCAACCCGCGCGAGAAGCTCACGCCGTCTGATGACGATGTGGAGCTCTTTAGCCTGGTGACGGTGGACTAGCCGTTACCCTTAGTTACTGGAAAGGAAGCTACATGCGCACAGCAAACACGCACAAAAACATGGCACGCTGCGCTGCTACGGCAACCCTCGCTTGTGTTTTGGGCTTGGGCCTCGCGGCTCCTGCCTACGCCGATACCGCATCCGACCTTGCCGCTGCTCGTACTAAGCTCGAGCAGATCGGTACCCAAACCCAGCAGATTTACGATGAGCTCGCCACGCAGACGCAGGCGCTCGATCAGACTGCTGGCGAGATCACGCAAAAGCAGCAGGAGATCGCCGATGGTCAGGCCAAGCTCTCGACCTATGTCGCCGGCGAGTACAAAACCGGCGGCCTGAGCCTACTTCAGGTTCTGACGGGTGTCGATGATCTGAGCGATATGCTCAACCGTCTGTTCTACTACGGCAAAGTTTCCGATAAGCAAGCTCAGACCATTCAAGAGGTCAAGGAACTTAAGCAGCAGCTCACCGATAAGCAGTCCGAGCAGGAAAAGAACGTCGCCGCCACGCAAAAGAAGGTCGACGAGCTTAACGCTCAGCAGGCTGAAGCCCAGAACGTCGTAAATTCCCTGGATTCGCAGCTGCAGGCCGAGCTTGCCGCCGAGGCCGAGGCCAACGCCGCGCTGCAGGCCGGCATCAACGCCAGCACCGCCGAGAAGGCCACGGTGAGCAACGAGACTGCCGGTACGACCGAGAACACCAACAACGGTGGCCAGACCAGCAATAACAACAACCAGGGCGGCAACACTCCGGCTCCTACGCCGGCACCTGCTCCGACGCCACAGCCCCCCACGCCTGCTCCGGCTCCGACGCCTTCTGCTCCGAGCCAGTCCGTCGATGGCGGTTCTGTTGTCTCGCGTGCATACAGCAAGCTTGGTTGCGCCTATTCCTGGGGCGGAATTGGCCCGAACAGCTTCGACTGCTCTGGTTTTGTTAGCTATTGCCTCACAGGTCGCTATTGCCGCCTCGGCACCACGGGTACCTTTATGGGCTGGACGCGCGTGTCCGATCCGCAGCCCGGTGACGTTGTGGTCAACTCGTACCACACCGGCATTTACATCGGTGGTGGTCAGATGATTCATGCTTCCGACTACAACACGGGTGTTATCATCAGCTCCGTTGCCGCCGGCATGAACAACAACTACATTTTCGTGCGCTACTAAGTATTCAGATAAAGCAAACGGATATGGACTTCGTGGCTTTGAGTCATGGGGTCCATTCTTTTGCCTTTAGTGCAGTCCGCTATCTAGTTTTGAATACTAGATAGCGGCCCAATCGGTCTGCAAGATGGCTATAATTGAATGGGAACAATTAGAAAGGACCCTCTATGAGCTGGGCACTTATCTCCGATTCAAGCTGTAACCTCCGCGATTGGCAACCGACCGCGCCCCATACCACCTTTGCATTTGCGCCCCTCAAAATTCGAGTGGGGGAGCGTGAATTCGTCGATGACCTTTCGCTTGATGTTCATGAGCTCAACTGCGCTGTTCAGGCGGAGACGAACGCTTCTTCGAGCGCTTGTCCCAGCGTAGGGGAGTGGGCCGAGCTCTTCAAATTGGCAGACAAGACCATCTGCATGCCGATCTCTGAGGGCGTGTCGGGCAGCTACAACGCGGCAGCCACGGCTCGCGATATGGTTCTTGCCGAGGAGCCCGACCGACAGATTCATCTAGTCAATTCACGCGCAGCTGGCGGCAAAATGGACCTCATTTTCTTGCTGTTCGACCGCTATCTTGCAAGCAATCCGAATGTCTCATTCGAGGATGCTTGCGCATACTTCGATAGCCTTGAACAGAACAGCAAAATCCTCTTCAGTTTGTGCAATTACGAAAACCTCGCCAAAGCCGGACGTATCCCTAAGGCAGCCGGCGTCATTGCCAACAAGCTCAATATCCGCATTTTGGGCACGGCGAGTGAGGCCGGTAAAATCGAACTCGTCGGGCACACGCGTGGCGAAAAGAAGATGATCAACAAGATCATCGACACTATGGAAGCCGAGGGCTTTACGGGCGGTGAGGTCATCATCGATCACGTTGAGAACGAAGCTGGAGCCCAGGCGCTTACTGATCGCATAGTCGAACATTGGCCCGGCTCCAAGACCATCATCATGCCCTGCAACGGCCTGGATTCCTATTACGCCGAGATGCACGGCCTCATCATCGGCTACGGCATGGGCGTAGCTTCAGGCAAATAAAGTCCAACCAAGCAAAATACGGGCGGGACAAAGCGACAGATGGCTCTTTGTCCCGCCCGTTTTATACGTCGGCTAGCTATTAAACCCGTTGAACTTGAGATAGCTCATCAAGTAAGCCTTCGAAACGAAGGAGGAAACCGCACTGCGCACAAGCAGCGACTCACGCGTTACCTGATGCGCCGTATCGGGAACCGGCGTCTGCTCGACAGAAAACGCCGAACGAATCGATGCCTCGAGCTGATCAACCACATAGTCGAAGGCCGTCGGGGCATCGTAGCTCAAACGCTGAATGTTAAAGAGTGCCTGCACCGCAGCAATAGGTAGCACCTGCTTAAAGATGCAGATAGCGATCAGGCGGGCAATTTGCTCGCGGCCATATTGCTTTTTGACCGGAGCAGGCACCAGGCCAACCTTTACGTAGTTATTGATCATCGATGGCGTAATGATAGGCTGCTCAACGCAAAGGGACAGCGGCTCCATCCACAGCGCGACATACTCAATGACCTGGTCGCGGTAGAGCGTCACATTGGGCAACTGGTCATAGCGCGGCAGACTCAACGTATTGAGTTTGTGTACGATATCGGACTGAATAAATGCATCGGGCAGCACAGTAGGCTGAATATCCTCAGGCTTAATGCTGACCGACGAATCAGACATCGGAATAACGTGTTTAACGTGGTTCATAAAGGTCCTCCGTTCATTTTCTATATTGTATTCTAGGTTATCTAGTTTTGCATACCACATAGCCGGCAAGAAAATTGGCGGGACAGTGCACTGATGCATCATCCCGCCATTTAGTTAATTGATAGCAACCTTACATAAGATATATTATCGTACTTATTCACGGAGAAATGCGTATGCGCTGGTTGCCGCGATGGCTCCATCAGAAACGGCGGTCACAACCTGGCGTAAACGCTTGGAACGGATGTCGCCAGCGGCAAATAGACCTGGCGTGCGGGTCGCCATGGAATCATCAGTAACAATACCGCCGTCCGGCGCCAAATCAACTAGATGTTCAACAAGCTCGGTATGGGGTTGCGTTCCGGTAAAGACAAAGATGCCAAACGAGCCGGGCTCAAATGACTCGATATGAGTCTCACCGGATGCATTGTCCTTAAAGGTGATCGTTGTTGGCATGGTTTCGCCCGAGAGCTCCACAATACTAGTTTGGTACCTAACTGAAATATTATCTTTTGCAACAACTTTTTGAACCACACCATCGGGGGCACGGAACTGATCGCGGCGCAAAACGATGGTCACGCTGCTGGCAATTTCCGACAAGAACAGAGCTTCTTCACAGGCAGCATTGCCGCCGCCGATGACAAAGACCTGCTTGCCGCGAAAGAACATGCCGTCGCACGTCGCGCAATACGAAACGCCACGACCGCGATACGTATCCTCGCCAGCGAAACCTGCCGGACGCGGCGTGGCACCCATGCAAGCGATAACGCTCGAGGCCAACGTATCGCCCAAATCGTGATGCACCGTAAACAGCGCTGTATCGGCATCGTAATCGATGCCCGTAACCATGCTCCATGCAACCTGTGCTCCCAGGCCCTCTGCATGTTGCTGAAAACGCTCGCCGAGTTCGGCGCCACTCAAGAGCGGAATGCCCGGATAGTTCTCGACCTCATTGGTTGTGGCGATCTGCCCTCCCGACATGCCCTGTTCAATCACAGTCGTCGTTAGGTTGGCACGCGCCGCATAAATAGCTGCGGCATAGCCCGCGGGGCCGCCGCCGATAATCGCAACATCGATTGACTGATCGGTAGTCATGAAGAATCCTCTCGTCGAAACGTTGTCGTTCTTTGCGCTCATACCCAAATTTACGTGAACATGACACTCATGCACTACAATGATAAATCGCGTAACAAAGCTGAAGGGGAGTTATCGATGGATCAAACGCAGACGGGCAATAGCGCTCCCCTGCCCATGCAAGCCACTCCCCAACCGGAGCAAATGACCGTTTCACCTGCACAAAAATCCCTGGTAACCATTGTGCACGCATCGGTTGGATCGGGCCACAAAGCCGCCGCCAACGCGATTGCACAAGCATTTGACCTTATCCGCGGCACCAAGGGAATCCCTGAGGATGTTGAGATCGAAGTCCTGGATATCCTCGATTTTGGACGCATTAGGTTCGATGGTAATAAAACAGCAGCGTCGTTTACCGGCGCCACGCGTCCCATTTACGACCTGACCTGGCGATATACGCTTACAGGACATCTGCTCTGGGGCGGCGGCACAGCATGGTCACGAATTATGTTCCCCGCCTTCAACGATTATGTCCGCACCCGCAGGCCCATGGCCGTGGTTGCAACACACATTACGGCAGCCAATGTTGCTGTGGGCGCCCGCGTCATCACGGGTATCGATTACCCGGTCATCTGCGTACCAACAGACTATGAAGTCGAAGGCTTTTGGCCCCACAAGGACACCGACCTGTTCTGCGTAGCCAACGAATTTATGGCCGAGACACTTCGCCCCCGTAAGGTTCCCGAGACCAAAATCCGCATTACAGGCATCCCCATTCGCGCCGGGTTTGATACGGACTACAATCGCGAGGAAGAACTCGAGAAGTTCAATCTCCCCGCTGACAAGACCGTTGTGTTGGTGATGGCCGGTGCCAGTTTGCCTCAACCGTACGTTCGCTTTCGCGCGGAGATGGACCGCACACTCCCCTTCCTGCGCAGCTTCGAGGACATGCACTTTGTCTTTTTGCCGGGCAAGGATGAGGAATACGCCACCCGCCTCAAGACGCTCTTCGACGCCATGAAGCTCGAAAACGTCACGGTTCTGGACTACGTGGACGACATGGCGGCCCTCATGCACGGCTGCGACCTGGCAATCCTCAAATCGGGCGGACTCACCGTCACCGAGTGCCTGTGCGCGCATCTGCCGATGATCCTGCTGGGCAAGTCCTATGGCCAGGAAAAGGCCAACACCACTATGCTCACCGGCATGGGCGCCAGCATGCACGTCACCACCGCACGAGAACTCATCGTAACCCTACGTCACTTGCACGACCATCCCGAATCACTCAAAGCCCTACTCATCAACGGCGAAGTACTACGCCGCCCCCACGCAGCCGAAGACATAGCCATCGCAACCATGGAGCTCGTAGGCAAACCCCAAAAGCGCAAACGAGCCTTCTGCCGCTTCTACTGGGGCGAAAAACCCGCGCATATTCGCTAGGGTCTTAATGTCCGCTAGCCTGCGGGAGGCCCTATATATCATCCCGTGCTCAAACATTCTCGCTTCGCTGCGAAACTGCGCGCGGGACGATATATAGGGCCTCCCGCAGGCTAGCTGCGTTAACGTACTAGCAGCTATACCAGATTCCCCAACAGTAAAATCTGCAAAGGGGAACCAGAAAATATAAATACAGTAAGCCGACGCTACAAAGGGACGGTCCCTTTGTAGCGTCGGCTTACTAGAAAAGTAAATATTGTTTCAAGCGAGTAGCCGCCCGCCCGCCTCTCACACATATCGTTCCACGCGCAGTTTCGCAGCGAGCGAAGCGAAGCGAGAATGTTTGAGCATGGAATGATATATAGGGGCCTCCCACGGGTGAGCGGACATTACAATACGCCGCTAGAACCGAAACCGCCGACTCCTCGGTCGGTTTTATCCAGTTCGTCTACCTCTATGAGGTTAACCGTGGGGACTTCTTGGATGACGAGTTGGGCTATGCGGTCGCCTTTGTTGATTTGGATATTGTTGGAGGGATCCAGGTTGATGAGGATAACCTTGAGTTCCCCTCGGTAGTGGGCGTCGATGAGGCCAGGCGTGTTGACTATAGACAGGCCCTGCTTGATGGCCAAGCCGCTGCGGGGCTGGACGAAGCCGGCGTAGCCATCGGGCAGGGCGATGGCCAGCCCAGTAGAGACCAGACGGCGTTCGAAGGGCTTCAGGACGCAGTCCTCGTTGGAGCGCAGATCCAAGCCGGCATCGGTGGGATGGGCGTATTTGGGAAGTTCGACGGTGGGGTCGAGACGCTTTATGTTGACGGTAATGTTGGACATGGAATCACCTTAGCTTGTCGAGCTCTTGCAGAAACTCATCGACGTCTTTGAAATCGCGGTAGACCGAGGCAAAGCGTATGTACGCCACCTTGTCGATCTTGGCCAAGCGCTTGAGCACCATGTCACCCAACTCATGGGACGTGACGGCCGTCAGCGTGCGAGAGCGCAGCTCGACCTCGATGTCGTCGATAATCTCATTGAGCTTCTTAGTGTCGATATCGCGCTTGATGGTGGCGCGCATCAAGCCGACGAGCAGTTTATTGCGATCGAACCGCTGCTTGGTTCCGTCCGACTTAATGACCTCAATTGGGTCTTCGCATCGCTCGAACGTTGTAAAGCGGTAGTTACACGAGCAACATTCGCGACGGCGCTTAATGGTGTTATTTGACTCCTGCATACGGGAATCAACGACGCGGGTATGTGCCTTGCCGCATTTGGGACAGCGCATGGTACCTCCTCTTAAACGATAACAAGGGTACCATGCGCAACGCGATAATGATTACGAACGAGCAGGAACCTTAAGATGCGCACCGGCGGCGAGCGAACCATGCTCCAGATGATTGACGTTACGGATCATGTCGGAAGTCTCTTGCGTGGAAAGGCCTTCGATTGGATATTCCTCGGCAAGAGACCAAAGAGAATCGCCAGGCTGAACGCGAATGGTCTCGTAGGTAACGTTGGAAACGGACTCGGCATACGCGGCGTGACGAACGCTAAAGACCGACATAGCGAGGACAAAGAAGAGCGTAAGCGCAACGGCAACGGCGACAATCGTCGGAACCTTCAGGGCAACGCGAGCCGGAGCGACTACAGCCTGCTGATTGCGAGCAGGCTTTACGGTCAAAGGCTGAAAGCCGGAGCGGCCACCCTGAACAACCGTAAAAGTGGGTTCTGCAGGCGTCTCGAGCTTAAGGGCGAGGTTTCCCTGGACCATATTCGTTGCGTTCATCATGTTCTCCTCTCGCGTGTTTTGCTGAGAACAGTTTTATCAAGCCGCGCGGACAAAAATGTCTAGCGCGAGAACGAATGTTCGGTTATTATTATCTTCGAACAGTTGTTCCTGTCAAGCAAAATTCGAACATTTGTTTGACATGGGTAGAGAGGATGCCCTGATGGCTCGCAAAATTACCAAGCGTCAGCAGCAAATTTACGACTTCATCAAGGAATATCAGCAGGAGAAGGGTTATCCGCCCAGCGTGCGCGAGATGGCTTCTGCCGTGGGCCTTTCCTCCCCCAGCACCGTGCACGCCCATCTATCTGCCCTGGAGGCGCGCGGGCTACTCAAGCGCGATGCCACCAAACCGCGCGCCCTGGAACTCTTTAACGAGGACGGTTCCTCTGTCTCAATTTCTAAATCTGACGAGCCCACCGCACCTCGCGGAACGGTCTCGCTACCGCTCGTTGGTCGCGTCGCGGCTGGGATTCCCATTCTGGCCGAGCAGAATATCGAAGACACTTTTACTATCCCGACCGAAATCGCCACTGATCAGGGTTCCTTTATCCTTGAGGTGCATGGGAGCTCAATGATCAATGTCGGCATCTTCAATGGCGATTACATCATCGTCCGTGAACAAAAGAGTGCCATGAACGGCGAAATTGTCGTGGCCATGATTGATGGTTCAGCGACCGTCAAGACGTTCTACAAGGAGCAGGGACGCGTACGCCTACAGCCTGAGAATGACACCATGGAGCCTATCTATGCAACGAATCCCATTATCTTGGGCAAAGTCGTCGGCTTAATGCGCCGGTTCTCGTAATGCAAAAACGCATCACCATCTTTGATACCGTCCGCGGGTTTACGATGATTTCAATGGCAGGTTTTCACGCTTGCTACGATCTCGCCTACCTGTACGACTGGGATATGCCCTGGTTTACCCAGACCATCTTTCAAGACATCTGGCGCGCCAGCATCAGCTGGGTATTTTTGTTTATCGCAGGTTGGATGTGCACGCTCTCACGCAACAATGCTAAACGAGCGGCCAAGTACGCTGCCGCAGCTTTGGTCGTATGGATTGCAACTACACTGGTATCAGTCGACGATTCGGTAAACTTTGGCATCATTTATTGCATGGCGGCGTGTACCGCTGTGGCAGCCGTAACACGACCGATGCTTAAGAAAGTGCCCAGCACGCGGGGCATCGCGATATGCCTCGCTCTCTTCGCGGCGACATGGGGCATCCCGAAATCGACCTATTCATTCCCCTATTTGGCGTGGCTAGGATTTCCCGGCCCCCGGTTTGTTTCAGGCGACTATTATCCAATCATCCCGTTTATCTTTATTTATCTTGCAGGATATTTCGCCGCACATATAGCGCAGGGAATCGATAAGACCGTCCCTAGCTGGGCCTACGCCAACCCCCTGCCGGCGCTCGCCAGCCTTGGACGTCATGCACTCCCCTTTTATCTGCTGCATCAGCCCATCATACTGGGCATTTTGGAGCTCGCCTACTCGGTGCGATAACACTCGAGCCGCGGTGCAATACGAGCCGGCAGTTTCGCCACAATACGAACGCCATCCTCAAGATATTCCTCGTGCAAAAGGGTCCCCTGCTCATGCACGAGCGTGATGAGCGCACCTTCACGATACGGAATGTCAGCTGAAAGCAGTACATCGGTGGCAGCTGCCTCGCGAGCAATGCGATCGACGAGATCGTCGAGTCCCTCGCCCGTTTGGGCCGAGAACAGAACGGCTTCGGGATAACGACGACGGAAACTCAATCGATCAACGCTATCGAGAAGATCGATTTTATTGAACACCGTAAGCGTCAAACGCTCGCCGGCACCGATCTCATCAAGCACGCGGTCGACAGCCTCCAGCTGCCGCTCATAGTCCTCGTCAGACGCATCTACGACTTTGAGAATTAGATCAGCACCCAACACCTCGGACAGTGTCGATTTAAAGGCATCGACCAGACCATGCGGCAGCTTTTGAATAAAGCCGACGGTATCGGTGATCGTCATGCCGCGACCGCCGGGCAGGCGATACGAACGCGTCGTCGGGTCGAGCGTAGCAAACAACTTATCCTGCGAAAGTACCGTAGAGCCGGTCAGACGATTGAGCAACGTCGATTTACCGGCATTGGTATAACCGGCTAACGCTACGCGAAACGCCGGTGACTCAATGCGACTCTTGGACTGGACATCGCGACGCTGTTCAACCTGCTTGAGCTCACGACGAAGCGCAGCAATCTTATTACGAATGAGGCGACGGTCGACTTCGAGCTGACTTTCACCCTGACCAAAGCGTGAGCCGATGCCGCCGCGCGTCTGCTCCTTGGAGAGATGACTCCACATGCCACGCAGACGAGGCAACAGATATTGAAGCTGTGCCAGCTGTACCTGCAGGCGTCCCTCACGCGTCTGAGCATGCAGGCCAAAGATATCCAAGATCAGTGCCGTACGATCGATAATCTTTACCGGCTCGCCCACGGCTTTCTCCAAATAGGATTGCTGCGAGGGCGTCAGGTCGTCGTCAAAAATAACGACATCGGCATCCATGCGATGCACCAGGCCGCAAAGCTCCTCTACCTTACCGGAACCGATAAACGATTTAGGATACGGCTTTACCAAACGCTGTGACAAGCGTGCCACGCACTGGGCACCAGCCGTGTGGGCAAGACGCTCCAGCTCATCAAGCGAGCGATCGAGCGGCCATGCATTGTCGCGCCATTCAACACCAACCAAAATGGCACGCTCGGGCTCGGGTGCCGTGGGAACAAGAGGAAAACGGGCCATTAGACAGCCTCAATACGATGCAGGATATCCTCAACGACCTCATCGATCGTAAATTCATCCATACCAAACCACACGATACGGTCATCACGCTTAAACCACGAAAGCTGACGCTTGGCATAACGACGCGAACGCATCTTGATGAGTTCGCGAGCCTCATCCATAGAAATCACGCCATTAAAAGCATCGATGATCTCTTTATAGCCAATTGCCTGCATCGACGTCAGGGCATCTCCCAGCCCCTGGTCCATAAGACCGCGAACCTCATCAACAAGACCCTGTTCAAACATCAGATCGACACGCAGGTTAATGCGCTCGTAGAGCACCTCGCGATTACGCGTCAGACCAAACCATAGAGCATGATAATGCTCGCGCGGAACACTAAACTGACTTTTTTGCTGTGCATAGGAGACGCCATCATCGTGCATTTCGAGCGCGCGAATCACGCGGCGAACATTATGGGGGTGGATGACCGCAGCGGACTCGGGGTCACGCTCGGCAAGCAGGGCATGCAGTTCTTCCTCACCAATACGCTCGGCAAGCTCCTGATAGCCCGCACGACGATCGTCCTCAAGTTCACCCGAGGGAAAGTCCATCTCATCGAGGGCGGCCTTGAGATACAGCCCCGTACCCCCGCAAAACACCGGTAGGCGGCCCTCGCCAAGCAAGCGCTCAACATGCGCGCGAGCGTCAGCCTGATAAAGCGCAGCAGAATATGCCACACCCGGCTCTACAATGTCGACGAGACGCAGCGGCGCCGTACACTCATCGGGCGCCATCTTTGCGGTACCGATGTCCATGCCGCGATAGATTTGCATCGCATCGCACGACAGCACTTCGGACGAAAGACGAGCTGCCAAACGATCAGCAACATCGCTCTTACCAACCGCCGTCGGACCGACAATCGCAACGGCGGAAAGACCTGCCCCGGGAGCAACCATTAGCGCGGCTCGCCCACAACGGAGCCAGACAAATACCAGGTCTTGGCAACGTCAACGTCAACATCAACGATCTTGCCAACAAGCTGGTCGATGCTGTAACCCTCGGGGATAGGCGCATGCACGGTCTGATTCTTGGGACTCTTGCCCAGTAGCACCGCGTCATTCTTTTTGCTCGTTCCCTCAATGAGCGCCGGCACCACAGTATGAAGCTCACCCTGGTTATACTCGTGTGCCGTGGTCTCGATAACCTTAACCAGGCGGTTGAAACGCTCGAGAATAACCTCATGCGGCGTAGGATCATCAATCTCGGCGGCCGGAGTACCGGCACGCCTGGAATAGATGAAGGTATAGGCCTGAGCATAGCGGACCGTCTCGGCAAGTGAGAGCGTCTGCTCAAAGTCCTCTTCAGTCTCGCCCGGGAAGCCAACGATAATGTCGGTCGAGAGCGCGATGTCGGGCATGCGGTTGCGAATGCGATCGACCAGGCCCAGATAGTCCTCGCGTGTATAACGGCGATTCATCTCTTTGAGGATCCGCGTCGAACCTGACTGGACGGCCAGGTGCAGCTGCGGCATAACGGCAGGCGTCTCGGCCATGGCGTCGATGGTCTCGGGCAGCAGATCCTTAGGATGAGAAGAGGTAAAGAAGATGCGCTCCACACCCGTATCGCCCACGGCACGCAGCAGATCAGCAAAACGCGGCTTGCCAAACAAATCGCGGCCATATGAGTTAACGTTTTGGCCCAGCAGCGTAATCTCACGCACGCCCTGGCGCACCAAACCGGTCACCTCGTCGACAATCTCCTCGAAGGGGCGGCTCTTTTCGCGACCGCGCACGTACGGCACGATGCAGTAGGTGCAGAAGTTATTGCAGCCCGTCATGATGGGCACCCAGGCGTGATACTGCGTCTCACGGTGCCACGGCATACTCATGGCATCCGTATCCTCATGCTCATTGGTGCGGATATGACGCTTGCCGTCCAGGAACGCCTCGGCAATGAGCTCGGCCACATGTGCGATGGAATGCGTGCCAAAGATGACATTGACGTTATCGACGTTGGTGAGCAGGCCCTCGCCATCGCGCTGCGCGATGCAACCACCAACGGCAACCACGCGCTTGCCCGAAGGCGAAGGCGGCAGGCTTTTGCAGGAATTGCACTGACCGTACAGGCGCGTATCGGCAGCCTCGCGCACACAGCACGTCATGAAGACAACGATATCGGCATGCTCGGGATCGAGCGCCATGAGGCAGCCATACGAATCAAGCAGACCGCTCACACGCTCGGAGTCGTGCTGATTCATCTGGCAGCCAAAGGTGCGGATAAAGTAGGTTTTACCGGCAAGAATATCGCGTACGGAACGCTGGTCCATGTGCATAAGTCCTAACGATGGGGAGCGAAACGAGGCAAGCAGAAGCTATGCCACAGGCTTAACGTCATCCATGACGACGTTATCCATAGCAGCTCGATTGATCTGGTGAACGTAGATAGAAAGGCGGATGGCCGTGCGCGACTCCCCGTTAATGAGGATGTCGGAGAACACGGGCGCGCAGGAAATATCAAAACCGGTTGGAATCAAAAAACCGCGCGCGATAGCCACGGCCTTAATGGCCTGGTTGACCGCACCGGCGCCGACACACTGGATGTTGACGGGTACACCATCCTTGACCATGCCGGCGATGGCGCCGGCAACGGACGCGGGCGATGATTTGCTTGATACCTTCAGGCAATCCATGAAGAAACTCCTGCGTTTAAAAGTACGTTTTAACTGCAATAACTGTATCGTACCGAGTGGACTCGGTAAAGGCACTATTCCTCTTTGGCAAGATCGAAGGTCACGGTGATTCGATCACGCGAAACGCGAATCTTTGGGTCGCCGCAAAGGTTGAGATAGTACCGGGCGGCAAGGTCATTAAAGTCGCGCTCCACAGCACGCGAAAACTGTGCCATGTCATCCTTGGCAATACGTAGCCCGCGACGATCCTTCGCGAGATCGACAGGAGCCGGCGCATGCGAGGACGAATCACGTTCGCGCAGCAGACGCGCGGTCACACCGCGAACGGGCTTAATCTGCCCTGCCAAAATGCGATGTGCCGTGCGCTCAGACATCTCAAGACCCAAACCCGAGCAGATACGGATAAAGTCCTCGGCATCGGAGGCAAGGCCTAAACGGTCGATAACCGGAAGCTCGCTCTCGTCGTCAATGAACAGGAGACGAGACGTATCGAGCCGACTTGACGCCTGAGCATAAAGAGTCGCGGCAATCTCAGACGGAGAACCAAGATAGACATCGCAACCACGCAGCTCCTCGAGCGCAAACTCACAGGCAGCGCGAATAATATTATGCGGACCGCGAGCACAGACATAACGTCCGTCCTCATCCTTGACGGCCTGGGGCCAGCTGGACTGATCGGCACGCTCACTAAGGCGGTCGGCTGCAACGCTCACCTTAAAGGCTGAGCCAAGATCGACGCCGGACGTGACCACACGGGCCTCGTCGGTGTTCTGCTTGATCGAAAACAATGCCATGCCACGACCGTGAACGCCCCAACGGTCCATCTTCATGCTCTCGAGCTTGGAGGTAACGCGAGCATCGAAGATTCGCTCTTGCATATCCTGCGGAACACCCGAGCCGTTATCCAAAAAGACAAGCGTGCGGACGCCATCTTCCTTGGTCGTGGCGAGATAGACCTTGTCGGCGCCGGCATCGCGAGCATTACGGAGCATTTCAATGACGATATCCTCGACATGCTGAATGTCGTGCTTTGCCTGGCGCCGCTCGGCCTCCGAAACGCGGAGGCGGACATACCCCTCGCCAAGGTTCTCCTCGACGCGAAGGTTGCCCTCCCCCGACATCGACGCGATAAATGAGATGAGCTCGTTCGCGTCACTCATGTTATTTAGCGATATCGACAGCGCGGCTCTCGCGAATCACGACGACGCGCACCTGACCGGGATACTCCATCTCTTCCTCGATCTGATGGGCGATATCGTGAGCCAGGACCGTGGACTGGGCATCGGAAATCTTGTCCGGCTGAACCATGACGTGGACCTCGCGACCAGCCTGCATGGCATAGGTACGCTCGACGCCGTCATGGGAGTTGGCGATCTCCTCGAGCTTCTCAAGGCGCTTGATGTAGTTCTCAGCAGACTCGCGACGGGCACCGGGGCGAGAAGCGGAGACGGCATCGGCAGCCTGTACCAGGACGTCGAGCACCGTGTTGGGGTCGACATCGGCATGGTGAGCCTCGATAGCGTGGACGATAACAGGCTTCTCGCCATAACGGCGGGCAAGCTCGGCGCCGATGACGGCATGCGGGCCCTCAACGTCGTGGTCGATTGCCTTGCCCAGGTCGTGCAGCAGGCCGGCGCGTTTGGCGGTCACAACGTCCAGGCCAAGCTCGGAAGCCATCACGCCGCACAGGTCAGAGACCTCGAGGGAGTGCTGAAGCACGTTCTGACCAAACGAGGTACGGTAGCGCAAGGCACCAAGGGTCTTGACGATCTCGGGGTGCAGGTCGTGAATGCCGGTATCGAAGGCAGCCTGCTCGCCAGCCTCGCGCACGCGCTGCTGAACCAGGTCGGCAGCCTTGTGATACATCTCCTCAATGCGGGCGGGGTGAATGCGGCCGTCGGCGATGAGGTTCTCGAGGGCGACACGGGCGGTCTCACGACGGACCGGGTCGAAGCTCGAAAGAACGACGGTCTCGGGCGTGTCGTCGATCACGAGGTTGACGCCCGAAACCTGCTCGAAGGTGCGGATGTTGCGACCCTCGCGACCGATGATACGGCCCTTGAGGTCATCAGAGGGAATGTGCACGGAGGTAACGGTGACCTCGGCAGTGTGGTCGGCAGCGCAGCGCTGAATCGCCAGGGACAGAATCTCCTGGGCGGTCTTGTGGCACTCGGCGCGAACCTGCTGCTCGGACTCGCGAATGATCGTGGCGGCCTCGTGGGTGACCTCGCCGCGAACCTTATCGAGGAGTTCCTTGTGGGCGTCCTCGCGCGTAAGGTCGGCAATACGCTCGAGCTCGGAAGTCTGCTTGGCGCAGAGCTCCTCAAGCTCGCGAGAGCGCTTCTCGACCTGACCGGCCTGGCTGGACAGCTGATGCTCGCGCTTATCGAGCGCATCGTTGCGACGATCGAGCGATTCCTCGCGCTGCATCACGCGATTTTCGAGCGTGCGAATTTCGCTCTTACGCTGCTTGTCCTCGGCCTCGGCGGCCTGCTTGTTCTTGATGATCTCTTCCTTAGCCTCGAGCAGAGCCTCTTTTTTGAGGGTCTCGGCCT
Source organism: uncultured Collinsella sp. (assembly GCA_900543605.1). Classification (GTDB taxonomy): domain Bacteria; phylum Actinomycetota; class Coriobacteriia; order Coriobacteriales; family Coriobacteriaceae; genus Collinsella. The sequence goes on along the minus strand of UQSK01000016.1, from coordinate 11,852 downwards.
GACGCTTTGCATCACCGATCAGGGACTCTGCCTGCGCGTGTGCCGACTGGATCTTTTCGTCGGCCTCGTGAAGACTACCCTGCTTGGCGGTGCGCATGTAGGCAATGGCGGCGATGGCACCCAAAACGATGCCAACGAGCGCTGCAATGATAGGCATGCTCACTCCTTTTTATGGATTCGTTACACAGCAAAGCGAACCGTCCTTACGAACGGCTCGCGACATTTGAGTAATATGGGCGCAGCTTATGCGGGTCGGATACAGATAAACATATAAACAAACTCATCACAGATGAGCACATATCACAAAGCAAATGACAGTAATTATCCTACGTTGAACCTCAACAACTGTCAAATAAACGCACCCGCACGGCGTCAATCGAGCGGTGAACGGCAGGGGTGTAACGGGTGCTACACTTACACGGAGCATTCCTCGCTTAAGGCATCGAGGCGTGCCTTAACGGCATCGGCGGCGATGTGATACGAAAAACCCTTACCCATCAAAAACCTGACGAGCTTTTCGAATGCACGTACTTCGGGAACGCGACGTTTTGCGAGCAAGGCCGAAGCGCGGGCCAAGTCGTCATCCGCGGCAAAATACGCCTCGGGATACCCGGGGATATCGTCAAGCACAACATGACGACGCTTGAGCTCAACCTCGATCTTGCGCTGTCCCCAGCCGCGACGCTTACGTTCTTCGATAAAGTACGAACAAAAGCGGTTCTCATCCAAAAAACGATACTCGGTCGCACGAGCAACTGCAAAATCAATGGCAGGCTGTCGAAAGCCATAGCGCGCCAACTTATCGCGCACCTCGCCCGTGGCATGATCGCGGCGTGAAAGCATCTCGGTCACCATGGTGAGCGCACATTTGCGTTCGATAAGCTGCACTGCCTCGCGAAAGTCATCCCAATCGCAGGGAAGGTCGGGTCTGTTCTTACCGTACAGCCGCGCAACGCGCACAGGAATCCAAATGGAACGTTCAAAACCGCCCTCAAGATCGCAATCGATATGCGCGCAGGGCTTTTTAGACGCATAACCGCTCGAGAACGAGGAGGCCGCTTTCTTATCGGGAAAGACGACCGTGGCCTCGGTCACCGTATACGACATGTCGGCATCCGCTACTCGTCGTCATCGTCGAGCATTGCGGAGCCATCGATGGCGTACAGCTCATCAAACTCCTCGGGTGCGGGTTGGTCGGTCAACTCAACCTCGGAGGGGGCATCATCGTCATACTCAAGACCGCAGGCAAGGCGAACCTTATGCTCGATCTCGTCAGCGCAATCGGGATGTTCACGCAGGAATGTCTTGGCGGCCTCGCGACCGTTGCCGAGCTTATCCTCGCCATAGGCAAACCAGGAACCCATCTTTTTGCAGATCCCGCACTCGACGGCCATATCCAGAATCGAGCCCTCTTTGGAGATGCCGGTGCCATACATGATGTCAAACTCGGCCGAACGGAACGGAGCCGCCACCTTGTTCTTAACGACCTTGGCGCGCACACGATTACCGATAACCTCGTCCTTGAGCTTGATGGTATCGATTTTGCGAATATCGATTCGCACGGAAGAGAAGAACTTGAGAGCGCGGCCGCCCGTGGTGGTCTCGGGGTTGCCGAACATCACGCCGATCTTCTCGCGCAGCTGGTTAATGAAGATGCAGGTCGTGTTGGACTTGGAAAGCGAGCCGGCGAGCTTACGGAGAGCCTGACTCATCAAGCGAGCCTGCAGACCCACCGTTGTGTCACCGATCTCGCCCTCGATCTCGGCACGCGGAGTCAAGGCGGCAACAGAGTCGACGACGATGGCGTCGATGGCACCGGAGCGCACAAGCATATCGACAATCTCGAGCGCCTGCTCGCCCGTATCGGGCTGGGAAATCAGGACCTCGTCAATATCGACGCCAATACGCGCGGCATAGGTGGGATCGAGCGCGTGCTCGGCATCGATAAATGCCACAACGCCGCCCATGGCCTGCGCCTCTGCGAGAATCTCGAGCGAAAGCGTCGTCTTACCGGAGGACTCGGGGCCATAAATCTCGACGATACGGCCGCGCGGCACGCCGCCGATACCCAAGGCGGCATCGAGCGCCAGAGAGCCCGTCGGAATAGCCTCGACCTCGAGCTCGGGACCGCCGTCGCCATACCTCATGATAGAGCCCTGGCCGAACTTCTTCTCGATCTCGGCCTTGGTGGTGGCGATCATCTCATCGCGCTCTTTACCCGTCGTGCGTGCATGAACGGTACGTACGGGACCTGAATTCTTGGCCATGAATAGCCCTCCTCTTAACAACCTGAAACGATAATAAACGAACGGCTGTTCGTGGTCAACCGTTCAGATTCATCATATGCACCCGTACATTCCAAAACCCGACCAAACGCCGACCAATCACCGACCAAACGCTTGACCGTGCCAATCGCAAATACGACCGTTCGAACAAATTTAGGCCATGTACCAGCGAAAACGTAATTCCGCTCAAAGGTCCCTATCTCCACAATTAAGGGGCCCTAAGGCCCCTTAAACCACGTCTATTCCATAGAATTGAGCACGCGGACAATGCGCTCCAAAGCCTCCGCGACCGCATAGGCCCGAACGCACGACCGATCGCCCTCATAATGACAACGTGCAGACTCGACAACCGGCGCTCCCCCATCGGCCGCGCGATACGCCCAGCCAATATAGAACGTGCCGGCGGGGTCTTGCTCGGTACCGCCGCCGGGCCCAGCGTAACCCGTTGCGCTCACGGCTATATCGCTCTGATAGAGCTCCAGCGAGCCCGCGGCCATCTCGCGCGCCGTCTGGTGCGACACGGCGCTAAACCGATCGAGCGTTTCCTGCTCGACGCCGAGCACGCGATGTTTGATCTCATCGCAATAAGTCACCGCGCCGCCACGAAGCACCGCCGAGGCACCCGGGATATCGGCAATCGTCGAGGCAATCATGCCCGCCGTCAGCGACTCCGCCGTCGACACCGTCACGCCCCGAGCGCTCGCGCGCTCGACAATATCGCGCGCCAGCTCCTCGTTATGTGCGGAAATCTGCTCAAAAGAGTCCGTCATACCCACCAGGACCTAGACCGAAAAGACGATCTTGCGGCAGTTCCAGAAGTACTGGGCGCCCGAGATAACGGTCAGGACAACGGCAACGGCGTACAGGAAGCGCGACACCGAGTAGATGCCGAGCGTCAGCGCCACCGGGCCAAGGTGCAAGCCGGCCATAGCAAAAACGCACAGGTAACCGCAGATGGAGACCATCGTGGTTGCCGTCTTGTACTTGCCGAGCTTATCGGCCGCAACGACCACGCCGGCCGCACTCGCAACCATGCGTAGGGCGCTCACCAGAAGCTCGCGGAACAGGATAATGAACACGGACCACACGGTCACCGCGTCAAAATCCAAGAACAGCAGCAGGGCCGAGAACACCAGCAGCTTATCGGCGATAGGATCCAAGAACTTGCCGAAATCGGTGATCTCGTTGCGCGAGCGCGCCAGATAACCGTCGACCTTATCGGTGCACGACAGGATCACATACAGAATGAAGGCAACGGCGGCGAGCGGACCGTCGAAGGTGCTCCAATCCGTACCGGCAACACTCGTGTGAGAAAGCGCCGACACGATCATGAACACCGGGATAAAGACGATGCGAACGCACGTCACGATGTTGGCGGGCGTCCAGACACTCGTCAGTTCCTTATTGCTCTCGTTTGCCACGACGCTCTCCTACTCCACAACATGACCGATAAGCTCATAGCAGAAGCTATCGGTAAACTCGACGGTCAGAATATCGCCCACGGACGCCTCGCTGGCGTCCAGATGCACCGCGCCATCGGAATCGGGCGCCTGGAACCAGGCATGGCCGATCAGCTCGGCGCCATCCTCGGTCTCTTCGATACCGTCGACGATCACCTGGGCGCGCTCGCCCACATGTGCGGCGGTGGCGGCAAAACCGAGCGACTCGGCCAGATCCATGGCCTCCTGGGCGCGCTCGAGCTTAACCTCCTCATCGACCTGGCCCTCCATCTTGGCGGCCAGGCTGCCTTCCTCACGCGAGTAGGCAAAGACACTCGTGTAGTCAAAGCCGACGGTGTCCATAAAGTCGATAAGGTCGAGGAACTCGTCGTCGGTCTCGGTCGGGAAGCCGACCATGGCCGTGGAACGAATCACGATGCCGGGGATGCGCTCGCGAAGGTCGCGGAACAGATCCTCGAGCTCCTGGCGCGAACCGGAGCGACGCATGGCCTTGAGAATGCGCGCGTCGCAGTGCTGCACGGGGATATCGATATAGGGCAGCACCTCGGGCGTATCGCGAATCGTCTCGATGAGTTCGTCAGTCATGCCCTCGGGCTGCAGATAGAGCACGCGGACCCAGACGTTGTGCGGGCGCACGGCCTCGGCGACGGCGCGCAGCAGCTGCGCCAGATTGCGCGGCGAGCCATCGGCGACGTCCTCGTCGGCAAAGTCGGTACCCCAGATGCCCGTGTCCTGGCCGATCAGCACGATCTCGCGCACACCGCCGGCAACCAGGTCGCGCACCTCGGAGATGATGCTCTCGGCATTGCGCGAATGATAGCGACCGCGAATATAGGGAATCATGCAGAAGCTGCAGAAGCGGTTGCAGCCATCGGAAATCTTGACGTAGGCGACAGCACCCTCGACGGTACGTTTGACCTGCGGGATATAGGCTGCAATCTCGCGCTCGACACCCAGCACGCCATCGATGACCGCCACGATGCCGTCCTCCTCGTCGGCCTTCACAAAGGCAGCGACCTCGGGAAGCTCGTCGGGCAGGTCATCGCCGTAACGAGACGGCACGCAACCGCACATGACGATGGGGCAGGCGCGAACGCCGTCCTGCACCTCGTTAGCGAGCTCGAGCGTGGTCTCGATGCTCTCGGACGTCGCCGACGCAAGAAACGAGCACGTGTTGACGATAGCGATATCGGCATCCTGCGGATCGAATGCCTCCTCATAGCCCGCGGCGGTCAGCAGCGAACGCATGCGGTCGGTATCGACCTCGTTCTTAGCGCAGCCAAGCGTGATGTAGAGTACGGAACCCAACGGAGTATCCATGTTGGAGAACGGTCCTTTCGAGTAAATTAGCGGTAGTTGGTAAACTGCAGCGGCTGACCGTAGTCCTGGTCGCGCAGGAACTGGATCACCGTCTGAAGCGCGTCCTTAGAAGCCGAGGTAACGCGCAGCTTATCGGCCTCGATGGTCACCTTGACCTTGAGCTTTTGAACCTTGATGTCCTTATTAATCTTCTTGGCGGTCGCTTGGTCGATACCTTCGACGATATGGCCGAGCACGCGCACGGTACCGCCCGAAGCCGCCTGCGGCGCGTCCCAGGAGACAGCCTTGAGGTCGATGCCGCGCTTGATGAGCTTAGAGCTCAGCACGTCGACGATCTGCTTGGAGACGAAATCGGCCGGGGCATTGATCGTAAAGAGCTTGTCGCCCTTCGAAAGCTCGATGGAGGCGCCGGAGTCCTTGAGGTCATAGCGCTGAGAGATCTCGCGAGTGGTCTGCTGGAAAGCGTTATCGACCTCCTGCATATTGACCTCGGACACAACGTCGAAGCTGGAATCTTTAGCCATGGTTCTTCCTTTCGGTACGGGGAGCCTTAGTAGCTGTCGTACGAATAGTCAACTAATCGTTTGCTGCCTGGCCGTCGGATGCCGTGTCGGTGCCGTCGGCAGACTGCGGGTCGGTGACGTCGGCAGACTGGGCGTCGGTGCCGTCGGCAGTATCGGTGCCGTCGGTACTTTCGCCGTCCTTGGAGTCTGTGGTCTCCTTCTTGGGAACGGTAATGGTCACGCGCGCCACTCCCGATGTCTTAGTGTCATAGCGAACCTTTTCGCCGTTCTTGGTGACCGTGACATCAGAGGGCTTGGACGTGGTGATCTCGATCGAGGACTCGGGCGTGTACTCCTGCTCAAAGGGACCGGTCGCCTGGGCGCCGTAGACCGATTTACCGTCGACCTTGACCTCAATCCAGGCGGTCTTGCCCTTGGCAACGGAAACCTTGACCTTGATGACCTCGTCCTCTTCCTTTTTTACCGTCGCCTTGGCGGCATCGGAATCGGCAGAATCCGTCGCATCGTCGGTGCCTTCATCCTCATCAACGGATTCGGTCTTCTTGGAAGACTTCTTGGTCGTCGTCTTGGTGGCCGCGGGCGTCTCGGGCGTCGGCTCGGGTGCAGAAGAGCCGCAGCCACGCAGGAGGACCACGATGAGCAAAATCAGCAAAAGTGCCACGGCACCGATGCCGGCGTAGATGATGCGCGGATCGAGACCATTGTTCTGAGGAGCACGTCCACCGCCGCGTCCGCGATTGGAGCCGCCACGGCCATTCCCCTGCGGCATACGGCCGCGACCGCTATCGGGACGACCACGATAGCCGCCCTGGCGCTGCGAGCCACGCTGGCCCGAACGCGGCGCAAGCTCACCACGGTTCTGATAGCCACGCTGGTCAGAGCGAGGCGCCGAAGAGCGCTGCCCGTAAGGCTGCGATTGGGAACGGAGGCGCGGCGTCACCTGCGTGGTATCGGCGTCGGCATATCCACCGCGGGAACGCCCGGCAGAAACTCCGCGATAACCACGACCGGAGTAGCCACCGTCGCCGTAACCGGCGCGAGGATCGCGACTCAACCCGCGAGCGGCGGGAAGCGCGCGGTCATCCGGCATGGGCGTACTGCGAAAGCGATCTCGCTGAGAACGAATCTCCTCGCTAGAGCCCGTCTCGGTGATATAACCAGCCTGCGGAGGACGCTGGCCGTACCGCGTCGAGCGTCCTCCCTGAACCATCAGAAAGCGTCCGTTATCGACCGACGAACGCGAGTTAACGTAGCCGGCAGCATCCTGAAAACGACCGCCCTGCTGCGAGGTCTCGCGTTCATATGCCATGAGGTCGTCAAAATAAGCGTTGACGACCTCGCGCGGGTTAAGCCCCAAAAAACGAGCGTAGCTCGAAATCATGCCCTGCGCATAGCCACGCGGGGGCATCGATGCAAAGTTACCGGTCTCGAAAAACTCGATGATCTGCGGCCTGATTTTGATGGTGTTGGCGACCTGCTGGATGGAAAGCCCCATCCGGCGACGCTGCTCGAGCAGCATGTCACCAAAGCGTGCAGCCATCAGAATCCTCCAAACTCACGATCTTCACGTGCCATCTCGGCGTCGACAGACTCCAGCGCGGCGAGCCCCTCCTCGTCCAGCAGGACCTCGCGCGGCTTGGAACCGTCGGGCGGGCCGACGACACCCTTTTCTTCCAGCATGTCCATAATACGCCCGGCGCGTGCATAGCCAACCTTGAGTCGGCGTTGCAGGCCAGATGTGGAGCCCAGCTGCGATTCCACCACAATATGGGCGGCCTCCCAGATAAGCGGGTCGTCATCTTGCGGCTCGGCAACGCCCGTGCGAACAATGCCGCCACCAGCCATGGACATGGAAGCGGGCGCCACGGCGGACAGAATCTCCTCGTGATAGTCGGGCTCGCTTTGCGACTTAACGAACTCGACGATCTCGTTGATCTCGTCGTCCGAGACAAAACAGCCCTGGATACGGCGGGGCTTGCCCCAGTCGACCTTGGAGAACAGCATATCGCCCAAACCGGTGAGCTTTTCGGCGCCCATCTGGTCGATAATGACGCGGGAATCGATGCCCGTAGCCACGTTAAAGGCGATACGGTTGGTGATGTTGGCCTTAATGAGGCCCGTCACCACGTTGGAGCTGGGGCGCTGCGTAGCCACGATAAGGTGAATACCGGCGGCACGGCCCAACTGGGCGATACGGACGATCGAGGCCTCGACATCCTTGCCGGCGACCATCATCAGGTCCGAAAGCTCGTCGATGATGATGACCAGATAGGGCATCTTTTGCGGCGGGTTATCGTAATGCTCAAACTCGCCGGCGGCCTGCTTTTCGTTATACGTCGAGATCTTGCGAACGTTGAGGCGCTCGAAGACCTTCAGGCGACGCTCCATCTCGGACACGGCCCACTGCAGCGCACTGGCCGCCTGCTTGGGCTCGGTCACCACGGGCACATAGAGATGCGGCAGGCCGTTATAGCCCGCAAGCTCGACGCGCTTGGGGTCGACCATGATCAGGCGAACGTCCTCGGGAAGAGCGCGCATGAGCAGGGTCGTGATGATGGAGTTGATCATGACCGACTTACCCGAACCGGTGGTGCCGGCGATCAGCAGATGGGGCATCTTGGCGAGGTCGGCGACAACCGGCGTGCCCTCGGCATCGCGACCGATGGCAAGCTCAAGCGGACCGCCCTTCACATAGGGAAGCACATCGCCCAGGTTGACGTTCTGTCGCTTGCGATTGGGAATCTCGATACCAACGAGCGAGGTGCCAGGGATCGGCGCAAAGATGCGCACCGACTGGGCAGCAAGCGAAAGCGCAATATCGTCCTCGAGGCTCGAGATCTTGCTCACGCGCTCGCCCTCACCGGGCTGCAGCTTAAAGGTCGTGACCGTGGGGCCGGCAATCCAGCCGACAACGCGGGCGCTACGGCCAAACTCGAGCAGGGTAGACTGCAACGACTCGGCAGTCTGTTCCAGTTCCTTATCAGAAGACGCGGAGGACGCCGACTGCGGATTGGCGTGCAGGATTTCGAGCGGCGGGAGCTTGAGGCCGTCCTCTTGTTCGCCCTCGACACCGGCAGCAGTACCGTCCGCTCCCCCATCACCGGCTGCAACAGGAGCAGCTGAAGTCGTAGAGCTGGAGGCATCGGCAACCTTGGGATGCTTTAGGAAGTCGGGAATCTGCGGAGCTGCCGAAACGGGATTCACGGCAAACGGCGGTTCTGACTCGTCAGCATTGTCCGGGTCGTCTTCTATCGAAAACTGTCCGGTGACCTGTCCTGCCTTGGCACGGCGACGCGGCAGCAAGGTTGTCTTGGCGGTCTCGAGCGGAGTCTCGTCGTCCTCGTCATCGCCCTCGGTGAGTTCGATTTCGCTATCGGACCAAGACGGGTCGGGCTCGCTCGTGTTGAGCTTGGGCGCGGCCTTGCCCTTCTTGGCATGACGACGCGGCAGCAGCGTGGTCTTAGCGCGCTCGGCCTCCACGGCCTCGGACACGTCGACAAACGGGTCATCGTCCTCGTCGTCATCCAAAACCGGGTCGGCATCGCCTCCCATGACCGTGGTCACCGCGGCATCAGTTCCCTTCTGGCGCAGAATGCTCAGGTGCGGACGGGCGACGCCGGGAACCGACAGGGCCTCTTCGTCGCCCCACGGGCTCACATTGACATCGGCACGACGGCGCTCGGCAAAATCGGCGGCGCGATCGCGTGCGAAGCGCAAAACGCCGCCCACCGAAAAGCCGATAATGACCAGGCCAACGACAACAAGCCCCAGCAAGACAACCATGGCAATAGGTTTACCCAGGGCGTTTTGCAAGGTACTTGCGATAAAGGCGCCAATGTAGCCGCCCGACGCAGATAGGTTTTGCGGCGTAAACATGAGGTCGCACGAATCGCTCGTGCCCGGCACCATCAGCGACAGGATGGAGACAATGGCCACAAACACCACGGCGCCACCCGCGACCGAGCGAATGTTGAGCGGCGAGTCCTCACCCAAAAAGAGCGTGGCGGCAAACAGCAAGATGACGATCGGCAGCACGTAGGCGCCCAGGCCAAAGCCAAGGTGGTAGAAACCGGCAACCGCAGCTGTCACGGGCGCCGTTGCCGGGGAAATCACGGCAATAAAGGACGCAATCGCCAAAACGGCAATGGCCACGCCGGCGATATCGCGATTGGCCGAAGGCTCGACCAGGGGCTCGAACTCATCGAACTCGGACTCGTGGCCCTTATTGGCACGCAGATGGGAACCGGCACCCTTAGCAGATGCCGGTTGGTTGTTGGCTTTGTTGCCTTTGGCGTTTTGTGCAGATCCGCGCGCCAAACTAAACCTCCATGACGACCGGGATGATCATCGGACGGGTGCGCGTACGGCTCCAGATAAAGTTGGAGAGCGAATCGCGCACGGCTTTGCGAATGGCATCGGAGCCGCTGCTGGTAAAGGTAAACTTACCCTTCTCGATCGTTTTCATGATGGCTGCTGAGGCATCCTCGGAGAACTGGTCGTCGATGGCAAACGAAACACCGCGGCCCGAGAACTCGATAGCCTCGATCTTCTTATGCTTGAGCGAGACGATGGCAACGGCCGTGACCATACCGTCATTGGCGAGCTTTTGGCGATCGCGCAGGACAATGGGGTCGGTGTCGCCGATGCGCAGACCGTCAACATAGACGACGCCGGACTCGACGGGCGTACCGCGCTTGACGATACCGCCACGCATCTCGAGCGTGTCGCCGTTATCGAGGATAAAGATGTGATCATCCTTGATGCCCATCTTACGAGCAAGCTGGGCATGGGCGCGCAGATGCACGGCCTCGCCGTGAACCGGCATAAAGTAGGTGGGCTTGGCCATGGCCATGAGGAGCTTGAGTTCCTCCTGGCTGCCGTGCCCCGAGACGTGAACGAGGGCGCGGGACTTATCCCAGACGTCGCAGCCAAGCTTGGCCAGGCTGTTGACGACCTGCTGAACGGCCTTCTCGTTGCCGGGAACGGGAGTTGCCGAGAGAATGACGGTATCGCCTTCGTGGATAGAAAGCGTCTTGTGCTCGCCGTTGGCCATGCGGGACAGGGCCGACAGCGGCTCGCCCTGCGAACCGGTGCACATGACGACGATCTTGTCGTCGGGCAGGTTATCGATATCGAAGGCATCAATGATATCGGCATCGTCGATGTTGAGGTAGCCCAACTCGCGCGCCACGCGGGTGTTGGTGAGCATGGAACGTCCAGTCACGACGACCTTGCGGCCGCACTTGCGGGCGGCGTCGCAGATCTGCTGCAGGCGATGGATGTGGCTCGAGAACGACGCGACGAACACGCGACCCGGGGCGTTCTTGATGGCATGCAGCAGGTTGGGACCAACCTCGGCCTCGGACTTGGTAAAGCCCGGAACCGTGGCGTTGGTGGAGTCGGAAAGCAGCAGGTCGATGCCCTGCTTGGCAAAGCGGCTGATGGTGGCATAGTCGGGCGTGACACCGTCGATGGGCGTCTGATCGAGCTTAAAGTCACCCGTGTGCATAACGGTGCCCTGGTTGGTGCGAATGAACACGCCCAGTGCACCCGGAATGGAGTGCGTCATGGAGAAGAAATCGAGCGAGATGCCACCGAGATTGACATGGCTTCCGCCCTTGACCTCGCGGAACTTAGGTGCGCGGATGCGGAACTCGGAGAGCTTGCCCTCGATAAAACCGAGCGTCAGCTTGCTCGAGAAGATGGGCACCTTGTTGTTGAGATCCTGCAGCAGGTACGGAAGCGAACCAGTGTGGTCCTCGTGGCCGTGGGTGACGATGATGCCGCGGAGCTTCTCCTCGTTCTCCAGGACATAGGTGTAGTCGGGAAGCACGAGGTCGATACCGGGCTGAGAGTCGTCGGGGAACATGAGGCCGGCGTCAACGAGCACCATGTCGTCGCCGCACTCGAAGACCGTCATGTTCTTGCCGATGCCGTCAAGGCCGCCGAGCGGAATGATCTTCAAGGGAGATGATTTTTTAGCTGCCATAGGTTCGTGTGGTTTCCTTTCTTCGAAACGGGTCTGAAACAACCGACGGGGCGCTTCTGGCAAACCGACCGCCGGGAACGTACAACAAAGCATCACAGAGTCGATGCAATAACCACAGTATGATACCCATTTGCCCACCAACAGACCACCCATGCATCAAAGCCCCATCTGAACCTGTGTATCCCGCCGGTCAGGGCTCAGCGGCCCCGGCACGGGTTAAGTTTCCTGCTCTACAGTCCTGCTCACGACCTGTCTCTTATACACATCTCCGAGC
>UQSK01000015.1 GCA_900543605.1 uncultured Collinsella sp. | reverse complement strand
AACTCGAGCTGGGCGAGGACGTCGTGGTCATTGGCGCCGGCAACACCGCCATGGACGCGGCCCGCGTGGCCAAGCGCCTGGCCGGCGTGAAGAACGTGCGCCTGGTCTACCGCCGCACCAAGAAGCAGATGCCCGCTGACGAGGAAGAGCTTGATCTTGCTCTTGCCGACGGCGTTGAGCTCTGCGAGCTGCTGGCGCCCAAGGCACTCAACGGCTCCGTGCTGACCTGCGACGTCATGGAGCTCGGCGAGCCGGATGCAAGCGGCCGTCGCAGCCCCGTCGCCACGGGCGAGACCGTCGAGCTTTCCGCCACCACGGTGATCTGCGCCGTGGGCGAGGGCATCGATGCCAGCCTGTACGATGCCGCGGGCGTCGAGCACGACCGTCGCGGCCGTCTTGCCGCCACCTCCACCGGCGTCGAGGGCGTTTGGGCTGCCGGCGACTGCCGTCGCGGTCCTGCCACCGTGGTCGAGGCTATCGCCGATGCCGCCGAGGTCGCCCGTGCCATCGCCGGTGTGGACTTTAACAAGTACGCCGACTGCAACGAGCAGGCCGGCCGCGAGGACACCTGCTACGAGCGCAAGGGGTCGCTGTGCCGCGACAAGCGCAACTGCACCAAGACCCGCTGCCTGGGCTGCGGCTCGGTGTGCGAGGTCTGCTGCGACGTGTGCCCCAACCGCGCCAACGTGGCAATTAAGGTGCCGGGCCTGGCCAAGCATCAGGTCGTCCATGTCGACGGCATGTGCAACGAGTGCGGCAACTGCGCCGTGTTCTGCCCTTACCAGGAGGGTCGTCCCTACAAGGACAAGCTCACCCTGTTCTGGAGCGAGGAGGACATGGAGAACTCCGAGAACGAGGGCTTCCTGGCCGTGGACGAGGACCACTTTAAGGTTCGCGTCGCCGGCACGGTCCGCACCGTCTCGGTCGATTCCGTCAACACCGGTCTTCCCGAGGCCGTCCGCCTGACCATCAGGGCTGTGCGCGACAACTATTCGTACCTTCTTAAGAAATAGGCGAGTCTCTTATGGCCAAATCCATTCAACATAACGTGGCCTATGTTGCCTGCGGAAGCGGTTGCGCCTCCGCAGGCGGCGACGCCCGCTGCAGCGAAGGCTGCATTGGCTGTGGCGCCTGCGTCACGGCCTGCCCCCACGGTGCCATTGCGCTGGTCGATGGCATCGCCCGCGTGGATCGCTCAAAGTGCACGAGCTGTGGCCTGTGCGGCATGGCGTGCCCGCAGCGCGTGATTGCCTTCGTTCCCGGCTACCAGAATATCCTGGTGCGCTGCAACAACACCGATAAGGGCGCCATCGCCCGTAAGATTTGCGATACGAGCTGCATCGGTTGCGGCATGTGCGCCAAAAAGTGCCCTGCCGGCGCTATCCGCATCGAGGACAACTGCGCCCATATCGACGGTGCGGATTGCCTGTCGTGCGGCATGTGCGCCGTCGTCTGCCCGCATGGCGCCATCCACGACCGCACCGGCATCGCCGCCGGCGTGTAGAAGGGAATCACCATGGCACAGGAATTCACTTTTACCGTTAACGGCGTCGAGTGCACGACGACTCAGAACAAGCCACTGCTGCGCTATCTGCGCGACGACCTGCACATTCACTCCGCCAAGGACGGCTGCTCCGAGGGCGCCTGCGGCACCTGCACCATCCATGTGGACGGTGCGGCCGTCAAGGCGTGCGTGCTGACCACCGCTCTTGCCGCCGGCCGCAACATCGTGACCGTCGAGGGCCTGCCCGAGGACGTGCGCGAGGCCTTTGTGTACGCCTTTGGCGCCGTGGGCGCCGTGCAGTGCGGTTTTTGCATTCCCGGCATGGTCATGGCGGGTGCGGCGCTCATCGCCGAGGACCCCGAGCCCACTGAGGAGCAGATCAAGTACGCCATTCGCGGTAACGTCTGTCGCTGCACCGGCTACAAAAAGATTATCGAGGGCATCTCGCTGGCCGCTGCGGTGCTCCGCGGCGAAAAGCAGATCGACGAGGACCTGGAGCGCGGCGATGACTACGGCGTGGGCAAGCGCGCCTTCCGTATTGACGTGCGCAAGAAGGTGCTCGGCGAGGGCAAGTATCCCGACGACATCGACGAGCTCGATCAGCCGGGCCTGACCTATGCCAGCGCCGTGCGCTCCAAGTATCCGCGCGCCCGCGTGCTCTCCATCGACACCTCCAAGGCCGAGGCCCTGCCCGGTGTGGTGGGCATCCTGCGCGCCGAGGACGTGCCGGTCAACCAGGTCGGCCACCTTATCCAGGACTGGGACGTCATGATCGCTCAGGGCGATATCACCCGCTGCGTGGGCGATGCCATCGTGCTGGTGGTCGCCGAGGACGAGGCGACGCTCGAGAAGGCCAAGAAGCTCGTAAAGATCGATTACGAGCCGCTGGAGCCCGTGCGCAACATTGTCGAGGCCAGGGCCGCCGATGCCCCGCGCCTGCATGACAGCTTCTTTGCCTTCGGCAACACGGTGGAGCTCAAGGACAACGTGTGCCAGAGCCGTCACGTGACGCGCGGCGACGCCGCCAAGGCGCTGGCAGAGAGCGCGTTTACCGTGACGCAGCGCTTTACCACGCCCTTTACCGAGCATGCCTTCTTGGAGCCCGAGTGCGCCGTTGCCTTCCCGTACAAGAACGGCGTCAAGGTGCAGTCGACCGACCAGGGTGCCTACGACACGCGCAAAGAGTGTGCCCACATGTTTGGCTGGGACAACGAGCCCGAGCGCGTGGTCGTCGAGACCATGCTCGTGGGCGGCGGCTTTGGCGGTAAGGAGGACGTGTCCATCCAGCATCTGGCCGCGCTCGCCGCATATAAGTTTCAGCGTCCTGTGAAGTGCAAGCTCACGCGTGCCGAGTCGCTCGCTTTCCATCCCAAGCGCCATGCCATGGACGGTACCTTTACGCTGGGCTGCGACGCCGAGGGCAACTTTACCGGTCTGGACTGCGAGATCAACTTCGATACCGGCGCCTACGCGTCGCTGTGCGGCCCGGTGCTCGAGCGCGCCTGCACGCATGCCGTCGGCCCCTACAAGTACCAGAACACCGACATTCGCGGTTTTGGCTACTACACCAACAACCCGCCCGCCGGCGCGTACCGAGGCTTTGGCGTTTGCCAGTCCGAGTTTGCGCTCGAGAGCCTGATCGACCTGCTGGCAGAAAAGGTCGGCCTGGATCCGTGGGAGATTCGTTACCGAAACGCTATCGAGCCGGGCGAGGTTTTGCCCAACGGCCAAATTGCCGACTGTTCCACGGCGCTTAAGGAGACACTGCTCGAGGTCAAGGATGCCTACTATGCGCATCCCGGACACGCCGGCATTGCCTGCGCCATGAAGAACGCTGGCGTGGGTGTTGGCCTGCCCGATGCCGGCCGCTGCAAGATTCGCATCGAGGATGGCCGCGCCGTGGTCTACGCCGCCACGTCCGACATCGGCCAGGGCTGCAACACCGTCTTTTTGCAGGACGTTGCCGAGGCATGCGGCCTGCCGCTTCGCTGCATCGCCAACGGCGAGTGCTCCACTGAGAACGCTCCCGACTCCGGCACCACGTCTGGTTCGCGTCAGACGGTCGTGACCGGCGAGGCCGTGCGCGGCGCCGCCTTCCTGCTGCGCGATGCCATGCTTGACATCGAGGCCGGCAAGCCCGCGCCCGATGCTCCCGTGAGCGCGCATGGCGACGGCGTCAAGATCGAGTACGACGACGGCCACGCCTATCAGCTGCGAACGCAGGAGCTCGTCGCCGGCCAGGGTATGCATCCTCAGAATCCCGCGGCAACCATCAAGGCGCTCGAGGGATGCGAGTTTGGCTACGTGTACCTGGAGCCGACCGACAAGCTGGGCGCCGACGTTCCCAACCCCAAGAGTCACATCTGCTACGGCTTTGCCACGCATGTGGTCATTTTGGATGATGACGGCCGCGTGAGCGAGGTCTATGCCGCGCACGATTCCGGCAAGGTGGTCAATCCCATCTCCATCCAGGGTCAGATCGAAGGCGGCGTGCTCATGGGTATGGGCTATGCGCTTACTGAGGACTGGCCGCTCAAGGACTGCGTACCCCAGGCAAGGTACGGTACGCTCGGGTTGTTCCGTGCGCCCGAGATTCCGGATATCCACGCCATTTACGTGGAGAAGAACGAGCTGCTGCCCGTGGCATACGGCGGCAAGGGCATCGGCGAGATCGCAACGATCCCCACGGCGCCCGCCGTACAGAACGCCTATCGCGCATTCGACGGCAAGCTGCGTCCAGATCTGCCCATGGTGGATACGCCCTACAGCCGCGTCCGCAACCGCGGGTAGGGTAGGGCGCGGACGGTCATTGCTGACGAGCTGTTCGCGCTCAACATCAACTGTATATGCTGCGTCTTTGGCCCCAGCTCCATCGCGAGCCGGGGCCTTTTGTTTGGAGCGGAAACTGCGTCCCGGATTCAAGCCTCAGAACGGGTCGTGCTTTCCGGATCGGTCCTCAACCGGAAGCTGTATCCCGGAACCAGGCTCCAGAACGGGATACATTTTCCGGAACGGTCCACGTGCGGTGGTGTACCGCCTCTTTTGCGTGCGCCGTTTGTCGAATTACGTTATAGATAGCTATATTATAGGAAGGGATAATATAGCTATCTATAACGTAAAGAAAGGATGGCCCTGTGTTTATCGGAAGAACAGCGGAAATGTCCGAGCTCAATCGACTGTATGGCACGGACTCCTTTGAGATGCCTGTGATTTACGGCCGCCGTCGCGTGGGTAAAACGCGCCTTATCACAGAGTTCATCCAAGGCAAGAAGGCTATTTACTTTCAAGCTCGTCGTACCAATGCGGAGGCAAACCTGCACGGCTTTAGCCAGGCGATACTTGCAGGCTCGGTTGGTGCTGCAGGCGTGTCGTTTCGTAGTTTTGACGAAGCGTTCGATGCATTGGCCACCATGGCTCGCGCGGAACGTTTGGTTGTCGTGATTGACGAGTATCCCTATCTCGCCCAATCGAATCCCGAAATCAGCTCGTTGCTGCAAGACAAGATCGACCACTTATACAAAGAGACCAGGCTAATGCTGATCCTATGCGGCTCGTCTCTTTCGTTTATGGAGGAACAGGTGTTGGGCTACGAGAGCCCACTATACGGTAGGCGTACGGCCCAGTTTAAGATCATGCCGCTCGATTTTACGACGACCCTCGGCCTGTGGCAGAGCATGGTTCGCGAAGACGCTGCGGTTTGCTATGGCATGACGGGCGGCATTCCTGCATATATCGAGAAAGTCGATCCTGCCGCACCGCTCAAGGACAACATCAAACGTCTTTTTCTTACTCCTACGGGCTATCTCTTTGAGGAGCCGAGTAACCTGCTGTTGCAAGAGTGCCGCAATCCCGAGCAATATGATGCGATCGTGCAAGCAATTGCTCAGGGGCGCTCGAGGATCTCGGAGATTGCGAGCTCTACGGGAATCCCTGCGAGCAACGTAAAGAGCTATGTGGATAAGCTGGCGTCGCTTGGGATTGTCGAGCGCGAGCTGCCCCTAAACGAGACGAGCAATAAGCGAGCCGTGTATCTGCTGAGCGACCAGATGTTTAGGTTCTGGTACAAATTTGTGCCGCAGAACATTGGGCTGATTCAAAACGATATGGCCGAGATGGCGTATAAGCGCATTGAGCCGCACGTATCGGATTACATGGGTACGGTCTTTGAGCTTATATGCAGGCAATACGTGTACGAACTCGCGCGCGCGGGCCAGCTCGATGTGGTTCCGGCGAGCGTCGGGCGCTGGTGGGGGACGGACAATCGCACACATACGCAGGAAGAAATCGACTTGATTGTTGACGATGGCGAGGGCACTGCGCTGTTTGCGGAGTGCAAATGGCGCAATGAACCGGCGGGCGAAGACGTGCTGCAAAAGCTCGTATACCGAAGCGAGCTCTTTAGGCGGCAGCACAAAAGCTATGCGATCTTCTCGAAGCGAGGCTTTACGCAAGGATGTCAGGAAGCTGCGGCGAGCAGGGGAGATGCCAAGCTGATTTCGTTTGCCGAGATGTGCGAGCGGAGATAACCAAGCACGCTCTGATGTGATGCTCGGAATGGGTCGCGCTAAGGATGCCAAGCGTAAAACCTTCAATGAAAATGGCGTAAAAACTACATCTGTCATGGCGTAAAAACTACATTGAAAGTAGCGTAAAAACTACATTGAAAGTAGCGTAAAATCAGCATTGAGAATGGCGTAATTTCGCATATCGCGTGATAGAGAGGGACGGCCGTCTGTGGATGCACCAAAGAGATTGACCCAAAAGGGATATAGGCCCCGGCTCATAGAGGAGCGCCTCGACACCCTTATGCGGGCGTTTGGCTGTGTGGAGATCAACGGCCCCAAATGGTGCGGCAAGACCTGGACGGCGCTCTCTCGCTCGGCGAGCGTCTCCAGGCTCGATGAGCCTGCGCAGCGTGCGGCGGCAGAGGTCGACCCAAGCCTGGCGCTCATCGGCGATGCGCCACACCTGGTCGATGAATGGCAGGAGGTGCCCGAGGTTTGGGATGCCGCCCGGCGTTTCGTGGACGCGAGCGGCAACGAACGGGGGACACTTTTGCTCACGGGCTCGACCGCGCTCAAAAGCGAGGAGCGCAGCCATGTTCGTCATTCCGGCACGGGTAGGATCGCCCGTCTGTCAATGCGCCCCATGGCCCTGTGTGAGTCGGGCGACGGCGAGCCGCTCGTGTCACTGGCAAGCCTCTTTAAGGGCGAGGATTTTGCCCCTCAGCGTCGCGAGAGCACGGTGGATGACGTCGCCCGCTGGTGCTGCAGGGGCGGTTGGCCTGCAAATCTTGGGCTTTCGGAAGATCTTGCGCGAGAGACGGCAAGCCAGTACGTGCACTCGGTGCTCGACGTCAACGTGCTGGACGAGGGCATGTCGCCCGAGCTTGCACACGGCCTTTTGCGAGCTCTTGCCATGAACGAGAGCCAGGCTGTCACGTACAAGACGCTCGTAAAGGACGCCTCGTACGGTGAGGTGGGCCCCGACGAGAGGACCATCGCTGCGTACTTGGACCTCTTCAACAGGCTCAAGCTGACCGAGGACCTGTGCGGATGGGAGCCGCCCATGCGCTCGAAGGCCCGCGTTCGCGTGCGCCCCAAGCGCTACTTCTGTGACCCGTCACTTGCGGCGGCGTTGCTGGGGGCTACCCCTGAGCGGCTGCTTGGCGATATGCAAACGCTGGGGATGCTCTTTGAGAATCTCGTCCTGCGCGACGTGCGCGTGTTCCTTTCCACCTACGGCGGTGTCGACAACAGTGTCCATTATTTCCGAGATGAGAAGGGCCTTGAGGTCGATCTGATCGTTGAGCACGACGGGCGCTGGGGAGCCATCGAGGTCAAGCTGAGCGATGCGAAAGCAGACGATGGAGCGAGAAATCTCAAGGCGCTGGAGAGGAAAGTGCTCTCCAATCCTGCCGCCCAGAATGCCGCGCCGGCGTTTTTGGCGGTCGTGGTTGGAAAGGGGAGCATTGCCTACACACGCGACGACGGCGTGGCGGTGATTCCCATGGCGGCACTTGGGGCGTAGTGGTTTTGCGGGCGTGCCGTGCTTCCTTTACCGAAAATCCATTTGGTAAACCAGATGCTCGCGGATAGAATAAAGTTGACCGCAGCCCAAGGGTGATAGCTGGGCAGCGCCGTTGCTTGGTCAAGAGGTCAGTGCCTTAATGGCAGCGACTTGTTATGCTTCGAATGCTGCTTGAGTGCCTCGGAAAGTTCGATAAGCGCCGTGAAGAGCAAGACCAAAGCAACCAAGAGCTCTACGAGCTCTGATGGGCCCGGGATGACCGCTGATTCAAGTCACCGGGCCTAAATCTTTTTCATGCATTTGAATAGAGCGGTCGACTCTCTTGGGGCCGTCTGCATGGCGTGTGCTTGGCGCATGGTATATTGCGTCCCGCTTTCATGTCCGCGCGGGCGCCTATCCTTACGGCAATGTAGCCGCCTATGTAGCAAGCGGCAGTTGACGGAGAAAGGCCCTAACCGTGTCAGCTGAAAAGACGCCATGTATCTCGGCTATCGATACGACGAACTTTGCGCGCCAGATCGTGCTGGACTTTGAGTTTGCGCCGGTGCCAAAGCAGCGCCAGCGCCGTGGGCTGCGCAATGAGATTATCGAGGTCGGTGCCGTCAAGCTCGATTACCGCGGCAACGTTATGGGCGAGTTCTCGCAGTTTGTGCAGACGGAATTTACCGAAGGCGTTGCGTTCCCCGTCCGCGAGCTCACGGGGATATCGGCCGTGGACACCGCGATGGCCGACCCGCTCTACATGGTGATCAAAAGGCTCAGCAATTGGATCGGCCACTACTCCGCCCAAGTGGTTTGCTGGAGCGGGGCAGATCGTCGACAGCTTTTGACCGAGTGCCAGGCAAAGCATATCGACCTTGCCGCATTTCCTACGGACTGGGCCGACCTGCAGGCGTTTTACACCTCGATTATGGACGTGGGCAGCCACGGGCGCGTCTCTTTGAGTGACGCGGCGACGTGGTTTGGCATCGAGTTCGACGAGTCGACGGGCCACACCCACAGTGCCCTGGCCGATGCGCGCGTGACCGCCAAGCTGTTCAAGCAGGTGATGGACGGGGATTACCGCGTGAGCCCGCGCGCCCAAGAAGTCCGCCAGCGGTGGGGGATGGGCGAGCGAGCCCAAACGTGCTTTTCCAGCAAGTGCCCCGAGCTGGGCGACCTGCTGCTGAAGCTGAAGGCGGAGGGGAGGTAGGCCTTTTGAGAACGCCATTCGGTTTCGCGTGGCGGGTGCGTTCGTCTACACCCTCGCAATCCCACGCGCGTCACTCAGCAGCTCGTACTCCCTCTGGCTCCACTGGTGCAGCTCGGCCGCGTGCACGGCGTCGCGACACAGGTCCAGGAACACCTCGGCGCCCTCGCAGAAGCACTCGCGGGCAAAGGCGCCGGATCCGTCCGCAACGCACGCACCGTCGGCAAAAAGCTTCCAGCTGGACGGCTCGCGCGAGCCGTCTCCGAGCAGCTTGATCTGCAGAACATGTGGGCCGCCAGCGGCACATGGCCCTTCTTCCAACGCCTGCACCGTAAAGCGCATCTGGAGGGACAGAGTATAAAATCCGGAAAAGTGTCGAAATAGGCACCTTAAAACTTCGGAAAAGTGTAGCTGGATGACAAAACAGCACTAAGAAGCTGGTGCTGGATGCGGGATCCTGTGGCCGCCTTCAGCCCTCGCTACTCGTCGTCCCCGTCGTTGGGGTCGCCCTTGAGGGTGTTGATGTCCAGGTACTGGTTATCGTCCTCTTTTTGCTGGGTCTCCGACTCCGCTTGGGTGGGGCCGCGGAACAGCTGGAATCCCTCAAATGCAATGACACCGAGCAGGGCAATGATAATGGCGATAAAGGCAACCTTGACTGCCTGCGGAAATTCCGAGAAACGCAGTGCCTTTTCCTCGGCGTAATAATCGGCGAAGCGCTCTTCGCCCGTGCTTTTGGTATACGCCGGCGCGGACGCGGCCTCCGGGTCATATTCCGGTGCGGGCGTGGCAGCGTACGGATCGTTGGGATAATCGCTCGACGCGGTGCCATAGTCCTCGGTCTCGATGCGACTGTTGCCAGCATAGCCATCGGAATAATCGGAATATGCCGTACCGCCCTCATAGTCTGCGGCGCTCGTGTTGGCGGCAAAAAGCGGGTTAACTGGAACGTCGAGCGCCGGCATGCCGGTAGAGGTCTCATCCAGATCGGTTGCAGCCCAGGAATCGTAGGCAACCTGATGGGCAACGGGCTCATCGAGCCTTGCGACCGGAGGCTTGCGTGCCGCAGGAACAGGCAACTGCTGGGCGCTGTACATAACAGTGCTGTCGGCCGATTTGCCCTGCGTCGCTGCTGCGAGAAATGCCGCCGTCTCGGATGGGTCACTTGCGGGGCGGGGAGCGGGCGTGGGCGCCGAAGTGGGTGCGGGTGTAGGCGCGGGCGTCGAAACAGCCGACTGCGCAGGAGTCGGCGCAGATGCGGTCTTAGGCGCAAGTGCGGGATTGGGGCTTGACGGGCGAGCCGCGCCGCCGCCCATGAGTTCGTCGGCGGTCCACGGGCGATCATCCATCACATCGTCAAGGCTCAGCGAAAACAGGTCGTCTTCACCCTCATCGAACATGCGGTGCACATGTCCACCAATTGCCGGAATCAATCCGCGACCGGTGCATGATGCCTTGCTCAACGCCATTCTGTTCCATCCTTTCGAAATACTAATGACATCGATTATATGGAACTTCCCAAGTGGCTCGGTCTTGGATTCGTGCTTTCCAGAACTCGCGCCCAAAAGGGGAGGGGCAATCCAGGCGAGCGCCTACTTGTCGCCGGCCGCCGCCTTGGCCTCATTGAGGTAGCTATAAAAACTGTACTTGGAGATGCCAAAGAACTCGCAGGCGCGCTCGCTCGACTTGGAAATGAGGAAGGCGCCGCGACGGTCGAGGTAGCCAATGGCACGAATGCGCTCGTCTTTGGTCATGAGTGCCGCGGGCTTGCCCACAAACTGCTCGCACTCGTGCAGCAGGTCCTCGAGCAGGTCGCCGATGTTCTTGGTAATGGGCTCGGGCTCGGTATAGCCCGTGCCGCCGGTGCCGGTAAAGGCGTCGAGCGAACGCTCAAAAGCCTTCATGAGCGTAATGTCAAAGTTAATGCCCAAAATGCCGACGGGCTTGCCTTCGTCGTTGCGGATAAAGATCGTCGACGATTTGAGCAGCTTGCCATCGGTGGTTTTGGTGAGGTATGGCTCGCGGTCGTGCACGTCGGTGGTGCCCTCGTGCATGGACTCAAACACGATATGGCTGGGGCCGTCACCCAGTTTGCGCCCGCTGACGTGGCCGTTTTCGATCACTACGATGGAGTGGTCCACGTCCTCGGTTTCCAGATCGTGGACGACGACTTCGCAGTTGGGGCCAAATTGGAGCGCCAGGCCGTGTGCTAGGCGCTTGTAAAACTCAATCTGTGCGGGGGTCATGGGTGCCTTCCTAAAAATTAGTTTGGGCTCACTGTGCCATAAACCACACCTGTTCGCAAATAACGAAAGCGTCGCTGCGTTGTGTGACCGTTCGGCGGCGAAAAAGTACCGATTACGGCAACAAACAATTCGTTAGGTATGCCAATCAAAAAGTGTGATAGAACATTACTAACAAACTTTTTGTTTGGCATCCACATAAAAGTTCAGCCGTGTGAATGGGATCGGGCTGAAACGCGTATGCGGGGCCGGCAAGAGAGGACTTAAGGAGTTCACCGTATGGCCGATAAGATCCAGTGGGCGGGCAACACGATGCCCAAGAGCGATGACAAGCACTTGGGAATCATGAGTCTCGACCACGTGAAGAAGGCCCGCGCCTTCCACCAGTCGTTCCCCCAGTACACCGTCACTCCGCTTGCCCGCCTGGACGGCCAGGCCGCGCGCCTGGGCCTGTCCAACCTGTGCGTTAAGGACGAGAGCTATCGTTTTGGCCTCAACGCCTTTAAGGTTCTGGGTGGCTCGTTTGCCATGGCCAACTACATTGCCGACGAGACCGGCAAGGACGTTGCCGACTGCACCTTCGATTACCTGACCTCCGATCAGCTGGCCGAGGACTTTGGCCAGGCTACCTTCTTTACCGCCACCGACGGCAACCATGGCCGCGGCGTGGCATGGGCTGCCAACAAGCTGGGCCAGAAGGCTGTCGTGCACATGCCCAAGGGTTCCACCAAGCCCCGCTTCGATAACATTGCCGCCGAGGGCGCCACGGTGACCATCGAAGAGGTCAACTACGACGAGTGCGTGCGCATGGCCGCCGCCGAGGCCGACGCCTGCGAGCGCGGCGTTATCGTTCAGGACACCGCCTGGGAGGGCTACGAGAAGATCCCGTCTTGGATCATGGAGGGCTACGGCACCATGGCTTCCGAGGCTGCCGAGCAGCTGCGCGAGATGGCCATCAATCGCCCGACGCACGTCTTTGTCCAGGCCGGTGTAGGCTCGCTGGCCGGCGCCGTGGTGGGCTACTTCACCAACCTGTATCCTGATAACCCGCCCACCTTTGTCGTGGTCGAGTGCGCTCCGGCCGCCTGCCTGTACAAGGGCGCTGCCGCCGGCGACGGCGACCCGCGCATCGTGGACGGCGACATGCCCTCCATCATGGCCGGCCTGTGCTGCGGCGAGCCCAACATTCTGGGTTGGGATATCCTGCGCAACCACGCCACCGCCTTCGTGTCCTGCCCCGACTGGGTCACCGCTCGCGGCATGCGCACCCTGGGCGCTCCCGAGAAGGGCGACCCGCGCGTCATCTCCGGCGAGTCCGGCGCTGTGACCACCGGCCTGGTCGAGACCCTCATGCTCGATCCCGAGTACGCCGAGCTCAAGGAGCTCATCGGCCTGGACAAGACGAGCTCCGTGCTCTGCTTCTCCACCGAGGGCGACACGGACCCCGACCAGTATCGTCGAATTGTTT
This sequence comes from uncultured Collinsella sp., assembly GCA_900543605.1. GTDB lineage: Bacteria > Actinomycetota > Coriobacteriia > Coriobacteriales > Coriobacteriaceae > Collinsella. Next base: position 23,507 of record UQSK01000015.1, on the reverse strand, counting down.
GGGAAGGCGAATACCCCACTTGCTAATCGTTGGGGCGGAGTAAATAGGTATCGCTCCGCCACCTCACAGGTAGATTCCTTCGTTTGAAAGGTTATGAACAATGGCTAAAGAACTCGATTTCGACGCTATCAAGGCTGCTGCTGAGTCTCATCGTGCTGATATGACTCGCTTCCTGCGCGCTATGATCTCTCACCCCTCTGAGTCCTGCGAGGAGGGTGAGGTTGTTGCCTGCATCAAGGCCGAGATGGAGAACCTTGGCTATGACGAGGTCAAGGTCGACGGCCTGGGCAACGTCATGGGCTTTATGGGCGAGGGCGACAAGATCATCGCCATCGACTCCCATATCGACACCGTCGGCATCGGCAACATCGAGAACTGGGACGCCGATCCCTATGAGGGCTACGAGACCGACGAGATCATCTACGGCCGCGGCGGCTCCGACCAGGAGGGCGGCATGGCTTCTGCTACCTACGCTGCCAAGATGATGAAGGACATGGGCCTCATCCCCGAGGGCTACAAGATCATGGTCGTCGGCACCGTCCAGGAAGAGGACTGCGACGGCATGTGCTGGCAGTACATCTACAACAAGGACGGCATTAAGCCCGAGTTCGTCATTTCCACCGAGCCCACCGACGGCGGCATCTACCGCGGTCACCGCGGCCGCATGGAGATCCGCGTCGACGTTCACGGCACCTCCTGCCACGGCTCCGCTCCCGACCGCGGCGACAACGCCATTTACAAGATGGCCGACATCATCGCCGACGTCCGCGCCCTCAACAACAACGGCTGCGACGAGTCGACCGACATCAAGGGTCTCGTTAAGATGCTCGACCCCAAGTACAACCCCGAGCACTTCGAGGATGCCCGCTTCCTGGGCCGCGGCACCTGCACCGTCAGCCAGATCTTCTACACCAGCCCCAGCCGCTGCGCCGTGGCCGATTCCTGCGCCATCTCCATCGACCGTCGCATGACCGCCGGCGAGACCTGGGAGTCCTGCCTGGACGAGATCCGCAACCTGCCGGCCGCCAAGAAGTACGGCGACGACGTGAAGGTCTCCATGTACATGTACGACCGTCCGTCCTGGACCGGCGAGGTCTACGAGACCGAGGCTTACTTCCCCACGTGGATCAACAAGGAGACCGCTCCGCACGTCAAGGCCCTCGTCGACGCCCACAAGGCCATGTTTGGTGACGAGCGCATCGGCTGCGAGCCCAGCATGGACAAGCGCACCGGTCGCCCGCTGTGCGACAAGTGGACCTTCTCCACGAACTGCGTCTCCATCCAGGGCCGCTACGGCATCCCCTGCGTGGGCTTTGGCCCGGGTGCCGAGTCTCAGGCTCACGCTCCCAACGAGGTCACCTACAAGGACGACCTGGTCACCGCTGCTGCCATGTACGTGGCTGCCCTGAACCTCTACGATCCGAGCAAGGCCGATGGCGACGCCACCGTGTTCCGCGCCGGTCTGACCAACAACAAGATCGATTAGTCCCATTCCTCGATTTTGTTGAGCCGGGGGCCGCTCGTGTCCCCGGCACCCCCTGTTGACTTGGGGCCCGCGGTCGTTATCTCCCATGCTTCCTCAACGGTGGCGGGTCCTCGTCATGGTGCTCTGCATGTTCTAGCCACACGCGCATGCCGGAGCACATCTACTCATTGCGATCGTTTCACCTTTAGAAAGGACATTTACATGGACGCTAAGTTTACCGAGCTCGTCGAGCAGCTGAACGGCCTCGATTTTAAGGACATGTACGGCAGCGACTTCCTGCACACCTGGGACAAGACCACCGATGAGCTCAAGGCGCTCTACATCGTCGCCGACGCCCTGCGCGAGCTGCGTGAGAACAACGTCTCGTCCAAGATCTTCGACTCCGGTCTTGCCGTCTCCCTGTTCCGCGACAACTCCACCCGCACGCGCTTCTCCTTCTCTAAGGCCGCCAACCTGCTCGGCCTTGAGCTGCAGGACCTGGACGAGAAGAAGTCCCAGATCGCTCACGGCGAGACCGTCCGCGAGACCGCTACCATGATCTCCTTCATGGCCGACGTCATCGGCATCCGCGACGACATGTACATCGGCAAGGGCGACGCCTACATGGCCGAGGTCTCCGAGTCTGTCCAGCAGGCTTACGAGGACGGCGTTCTGGATCACCGTCCCACGCTCATCTCCCTGCAGTCCGACTCCGATCACCCCACGCAGTCCTCTGCCGACATGCTCTACCTCATCAACGAGTTTGGCGGCCTTGAGAACCTCAAGGGCAAGAAGGTTGCCGTCACCTGGGCCTATTCGCCCTCTTACGGCAAGCCGCTGTCCTGCCCGCAGTCGCTGATCAGCCTGCTGCCCCGCTTTGGCATGGACGTCACCCTGGCCCACCCCGAGGGCTACGACCTCATGCCCGAGGTCGTCGAGCGCGCCAAGGGTTATGCCGCCGAGTCCGGCACCACCTTTAAGCAGGTCAACACTATGGCCGAGGCCTTCGAGGGCGCCGACATCGTGATCCCCAAGAGCTGGGCTCCGTTTGCCGCCATGGAGAAGCGCACCAACCTGTACGCCGAGGGCGACGACGCCGGCATCGCCGCGCTCGAGAAGGAGCTGCTCGCCCAGAACGCCACCCATCAGGACTGGTGCTCCACGACCGAGCTCATGGAGAAGACTGCCAACGGCCAGGACACCATCTTTATGCACCCGCTGCCTGCCGACATCTCCGGTGTCTCCTGCGAGCACGGCGAGGTCAACGCCGACGTCTTCGATATGCACCGCGTGGGTATGTACAAGGAGGCCAGCTACAAGCCGTATGCCATCGCAGCCATGATGTTCCTGCAGAAGGTTGCCGATCCCGCCGCTACCCTCAAGGCCCTCGACGAGCGCAACACCGCCCGTTGGCTTCAGGCCTAAAGCCGGGCTGAGGTAAGCCATGTAAGGGGGGGGGCGCTCTGCCAACCGGCGGGGTGCCCCTTTTTAGCATCGCGGGCGTGCGGGATAAGCGCTTTCGATGTGGATGCCCGCGGCGCGAGTTATGGGTACGATGGCTTCAGGGGAGGTACCACCATGAAACTTGGATGCGTCATTATGGCTTCGGGCGAGGGCAAGCGGTTCGGCTCTAACAAGATGCTTGCCGATATCTATGGTGAGCCGCTGATTGCCCGGACCATCGATTCGGTTCCCCGGGGCTTTGACGTCGTGGTTTCGACGCGTTGGCCCGAGGTCGCCCAGATTTGCGAGGACAAGCATTGCCCGTGTGTGCTGCACGATGGCGAGCTGCGCAGCGAAAGCGTCCGTGCGGGCCTTTCGTGGGGAGTCGAACGCAAATGGAAAGGTTGCCTCTTTTTGCCGGGCGACCAGCCGCTCGTGAGTTCGGATTCTTTTGAGGCTATGGTTCGTGCATTTGACGAGCGTGGCCGCAAGCATCCGGTGCGTCTTGCGTGCAACGGTGAACCTTCGAGCCCGGTGCTCTTTCCGGCGGAACTGTTCGATGCACTTATGTGTCTTGAGGGCAAGGACGGCGGCGGTTCGATTCTCAAAGGCCGCGTCGACGTTGCGCTGGTCGAAGCGCGCGCCTATGAGCTGTGGGATGTCGATACCGCCGAGGGGCAGCGACGTATAACGGAGCATGTCGCGGCCTGCTCGTATTTTGATCGCGTGGCCAACTGTATTAATCAATAAGGAGCAACATGATCATCATCAAAAACGGCGCGCTCGTGACGCCCCAGGGGCTTCGTCGCGCCGATCTTTCCATGGAGGGCGACAAGATTGTGCGGATTGCCGCGGCAATCGAGCCGGGCGAGGGCGATACCGTCGAGGATGCCGCGAGCTGCTGGGTGTTTCCCGGCTTTATCGACGGCCACACGCACATGCAGTGCTGGACTGGCATGGATTGGACGGCAGATAGCTTTGAGACCGGTACGCGTGCGGCTGCCTGCGGCGGCACGACGACCATTGTGGACTACGCGACGGCCGATCGCGGCGTGACCATGCCCGATGCCCTTGCCGAGTGGCATCATCGCGCTGACGGCACCTGCACCGCCAACTATGCCTTCCATATGGCGCTTGCCGAGTGGAACGAGCGCAACCGCGCCGATCTTTCGGCCATGCGCGAGGCGGGCGTATCGTCGTTCAAGACCTACTTTGCTTACGATCATCTGCGCCTGGACGATGCCGAGACGCTCGAGGTGCTCGAGGAGCTCAAGCGTATTGGCGGTATCCTGTGCGTGCATTGCGAGAACGGTACGCTGGTGAATGAGCTGCAGAAGCGCGTGTTTGAGCAGGGTATCCACGGGCCCGAGGGCCACGCGCTCAGCCGTCCGGACGTGTGCGAGGCCGAGGCCGTGAGCCGTCTGCTATATCTGGCGCACCTGGCCGGCGACGCACCGGTCAACGTGGTGCACCTTTCGACCAAGCTGGGGCTCGAGGCCATTCGTGCCGCCAAGGCGCGCGGGCAGAAGAATATCTATGTCGAGACCTGCCCTCAATATCTGATGCTCGACGATACCTGCTATCTGGAGCAGGGAGAGGATGGCTTTGCGGGTGCCAAGTATGTGATGAGTCCGCCGCTGCGCCATGCCGGCGACCGTGCGGCTCTGCGCGAGGCGCTTGTGGCCGGCGAGATCGATACGATTGCGACCGACCACTGCAGCTTTAACCTGCACGGGCAAAAGGACCGCGGGCGCGACGACTTTCGCGCGATTCCCAACGGCGGGCCCGGTGTGGAGCATCGTCCCGTCGCGATTGCCACGAGCTTTGAGGGGCAGCTGGGTCCCGAGGATCTGTGCCGCTTGATGAGCGAGAACCCGGCGCGCGTCTTTGGCATGTATCCGCGCAAGGGTTGTCTTGCCGAGGGCTCCGATGCCGATGTGTGCGTGTGGGATCCCCAGGCGCGCTGGACTATTAGCGCGGCGACGCAGCATCAGGCTGTGGACTACACGCCGCTCGAGGGCTTTGAGGCGCATGGCCGCGCCAAGGCTGTGTTTGTGAACGGCGTGCTGGCGGCACGCGACGGCGAGCCCACCGGAGCCCAGCCCGGTCGCTACGTCCCCCGCTAGCAGCAAAGATGCTGTGGCCCCTCCTCAGTTGCGGTGAAATACGGACTGTTTGCGGCCGTTAGGCGGCCAAACAGTCCGTATTTCACCGCAACTGAGGAGATGGGGCTGGCTACTTGAGGCTGGTGGCGATGAGGGGGCGGCCGAGGGCTGCCTCGAAGCGGTCAGCCATCGTGGGGTCGCTGAGCGTGTCGACTTGGTTGAGCATAACGCGTGCGGTGCGGAGTTTCAGCGCCTGCATCTCGGCATTGAGCACCTGGGCGACGCGCTCGGGCGTGGCGATGTCGGTAGGCTCGCAGCCGCAACGCTCGCAAAAGAGCTCGGGGCGGTGGACGGCTTCGTTGATGGGCTTGCCGAGCCCCGAGGCGCCGACGAGCCAGATGACGTTGGCCGTGCCGGCGGGAACGACCGGCTCCCACGGGGCGTGCGCCTTGAGCGGGAGTCGCTTGCTGCCATCTGCCTCGGCTAGGACGTAGTCAAAGCGCTGCGCTAGCTGGTCGAGCGGCTTGGCAGGGGAGGAGAGCTTGCCCGTCTGGGGGTCCAAGATACCAGCTTGGCAGATGCTTCCCCGCGCAAGCCCCGCGCAGGCCTCGCAGGTGCAACCGGGGATATGTGCGGCGCCCGGCTTCCAAGGTGCGGCGTCCAGGCGACGACTCGACCCGTCCCATGGCACGCCAGCGACGGGAAACATGTGCGTGGTGGTACAGAGAAGCACCCTGCCGCCAGCGCGCATGAGCTCAAGGCCGAGCGTCTTCAGCAACGTCGACTTGCCGCCGCTGCCGATAATCGCGGTAATGTCCGGCTCGATCCTGAGCGCCGAGACAAGATTGCCGCTAACCGTTTCCATCTGTTCACCGCCGTATAATACTGTGATAATAAATAATCATCAGAGTAGCGGTCGAACCGCTTTTGCTCTGCTCAAACCGTAGCACAGGGAGGTGCCCCGGGAATGCTCGTTTATGTTCGCGGCGCCGGCGATATCGCCACGGGCGTCGCCGCTCGCTTGGTGCGCGCCGGCGTGTCGGTCGTCATGGCCGATATCGCGGTTCCCACGTGCATCCGTCGCACAATCAGTTTTTGCGAGGCCATTCGCCTGGGCGAGGTCGAGGTCGAGGGCATTCGCGCTCGCTTGGCACGGACGCCGGCTGAGGCGCTCGAGATTACCCGAGCGGGGGATGTCGCCGTGGTGGTGGACCCTCAGGCCAAGATGCTCGATGAGCTTAAACCCGCGGCTGTGGTCGACGCGATTCTGGCCAAGTGCAATCTGGGCACCACGCGCGACATGGCTCCTGCCGTCATCGCGGTAGGGCCGGGCTTTACCGCGCCGGTTGATTGCGATGCCGTGGTCGAGACTATGCGCGGGCATTTTTTGGGCCGCGTGATTACCCAGGGCTCACCCCAGCCCAACACGGGCGTGCCGGGCATGATCGGCGGATACGGCAAGGAACGCGTTATCCACAGCCCCGCTGCTGGCGTGTTTAGGTCCGACCATGCGATCGGCGACATAGTGAGCGCCGGCGAGTGCGTTGGATATGCGGGCGATACGCCCATGTTCACGACGATTGACGGCTGCCTGCGCGGTCTTTTGGCAGATGGCGTTCAGGTGACCGAGGGCTTTAAATGCGCCGATGTCGATCCGCGCGGTGACGCCAGCTATATCAACTACATTTCGGACAAGGCGACGTCGGTCGGCGGCGGCGTGCTCGAGGCACTCGCTATGCTCACCGGTGTATTCCAGGGATAGGAAATTGCAATGGAAAAGCTCGATGTGGTGAATGCTGCGCTTGGCGCTCTGAAGGCTGGTAAGACGTGCGAGCTCGTGGTCGTGGCCGGCACGGCAGGGTCATCGCCGCGCGGCGTGGGCGCCTGGATGGCCGTCTTTGCCGACGGTAGCCAGGCGGGCACTATCGGCGGCGGCAAGATTGAGCTCTTTGCGCTGGACGAGGCGCGCGAGCTGCTGGCCGGGGGTAAATCGCGTCTGGTTCGCTACACCATGGGCGGCGAGAACTCCGATACCGGCATGATTTGCGGCGGAGCTATCTGCCTGTGCTATCTGCACCTGGACGCGACCAAGGCACCGTTGTTCCAGTCGGTTGCCGACGTCTTGGTGTATCGACGCATCGGCGACTTCGTCATCGACTTTGAACCGTTTGTCATTCAGGCCCTGGAGGGCGATGTGTCCGAGTACCATGGCGAAGCATCGCGCCATACCATTGCCGGCTGCCCCGAGCTTTCGCTGGTGGAGGAGGGGAGTAAGGTTACCTACACCAACGCGGCCTCTGAGATTCCCGCGGCGCACGTCGAGACGCTCTGCCCCGAGGGCCTGACCTATATCTTTGGCTGCGGCCACGTGGGCGCCGCGACGGCGCGGGTGCTCACGGCGGCGGGCTTTGCCGTCGTGGCGTGCGACGACCGCCCCGGCACGCTGACCCCCGATTGGGTGCCCGGTGTCTACGATCGTCGGCTGGTCGATTACAAGAACCTGAGCGAGCTGTGTCCCATCGGTCCGCGCGACCTGGTGGTCGTGGCCACGGCAGGCCACAAGTCCGATATCGACGTGGTGATTCAGGCGATGCGCGCCAAGCCTGCCTACCTGGGCTGTCTGGGTTCGCGTCGCAAGACGGCCTTTGTGCGGGCCCGCCTGGAACAGGAGGGCTTTACGCAGGACCAGATCGACGGGCTGCACCTTCCGATCGGCGTTGCCATCGAGGCCGAGGACCCCGAGGAGATCGCCATCTCCATTGCCGCCGAGATGATCCACCTGCGCCGCACCAAGCTCGTCCCCCGCAAGCGCTAGTCGCATCCCCATCAATAAGTTGCGGTGAAATAAGGATTGTTTAAGCCTGTTAGGCCGCCAAACAGTCCCTATTTCACCGCAACTGCTTTTTGGGACCCATTTGTGCGGGGGAGTTGTGGAGTTGTGCAGGCAGGCGAGGTTTTTCTGGAAATACGCCCCCGATGCGCGTATAGTACCGATTGTTTTGTCGGCTCCTGCTGCGTCGAGTCCAAACCGCAAAATGCCATGAGCGGCGCGGATGCAGCCAGGAGGCACGAGGACAACCCATCGTGGCCACGCCCCGTGCTTAAAACCCCAAGAAGGAGTGAACAATGGCAGAAGAGAAGTATGTGCCGCGTCTGAAGACCAAGTACAACAACGAGGTCAAGCAGCAGCTTCAGGACAAGTTCCAGTACGAGAACGTCATGATGATCCCCAAGTTTGAGAAGATCGTCGTGAACATGGGTGTCGGCGAGGCCGCTACCGATTCCAAGGCCATCGACGGTGCCGTGCGCGACCTGCGCGCCATCACCGGCCAGCAGCCGATGATCACCCGTGCCCGCAAGTCCATCGCTACCTTCCGCCTGCGCGCTGGTATGCCGATCGGCTGCAAGGTTACCCTGCGTGGCGACCGTATGTGGGAGTTCTTCGATCGTCTGACCTCCGTCGCGATCCCCCGTATCCGCGACTTCCGTGGCATCTCCGCCAAGAGCTTCGACGGCCGTGGTAACTTCTCCATGGGCGTCACCGAGCAGCTCATCTTCCCCGAGATCGACTTCGACTCCGTCGATCACCAGCGCGGTATGGACATCACTTTCGTGACCACCGCCAATACCGATGAGGAGGCCAAGGCCCTTCTGGACGCCTTCGGTTTCCCGTTCAAGAAATAGGTTCACCTGCCCTATAAGCGCCGTTCCCACAAGGGGGCGGCGCTTGGGGCGAACAATACTCTATGTGAGGAGGATATAAGTGGCTAAGACATCGATGATCGTCAAGTGCAATCGCAAGCAGAAGTTCTCTACTCGTGAGTACACGCGCTGCCAGCGCTGCGGCCGTCCGCACTCTGTGTACCGCAAGTTCGGCCTGTGCCGTGTCTGCTTCCGCGAGCTTGCACTCAAGGGCGAGCTTCCCGGCGTTAAGAAGGCCAGCTGGTAAGTCACTACCAGCGTTTCAAGCATCAGTTTGGAACAGGGAAAACGCGCTAAAAAGGCTTTGCCGTTAAGGGCGGCGAAGAACCAAGAGCACGTGTTCATCAAGAACGAAGGAGAATCTGTATGAACCTTACAGACCCGATCGCAGATATGCTTACGCGCATCCGTAACGCTAACTCTGTGAACAAGGCCACGGTCTCCATGCCGAGCAGCAAGAAGCTCGTCGAGATCGCTCGTGTTCTGCACGAGGAGGGCTACATCGAGGGCTACGATGTCGAGGACACCGTTCCCCAGAAGACTCTGCACATCACGCTTAAGTATGGTCCCAAGAAGGCTAAGGTCATCAACGGCATCCGCCGCATTTCCAAGCCGGGCCTGCGTAAGTACACCGGCGTTGCCGACATGCCCCGCGTCCGCGGTGGCCTTGGTACCGCCATTATTTCCACCAGCCATGGCGTCATGACCGACCGCGATGCTCGCAAGCACAACGTCGGCGGCGAGATCATCGCTTACGTCTGGTAATTCGCTCGGTAGGTAGAAGGAAAGGAGATCACCGTGTCTCGTATCGGTAATAAGCCTGTCCAGATTCCCGCCGGAGTCGAAGTGGCAGTCAACGGCAACAACGTTGTCGTCAAGGGCCCCAAGGGCCAGCTCGAGCTCGATGTCTTTGAGAAGCTCGCTATCAACGTCGAGGACAACGTCCTCACCGTTTCCCGTCCCGACGACGAGCGTGAGACCCGTGCCCGCCACGGCCTCACCCGCGCCCTCATCCACAACATGGTTGTTGGCGTTTCCGAGGGCTTCGAGAAGAAGCTCGAGCTCGCCGGCGTCGGTTACCGCGTGCAGCAGAAGGGCAAGAACCTCGAGTTCTCCCTGGGCTTCTCGCACCCCGTGATCGTCGAGGCTCCCGAGGGCATCACCTTCGAGGTTCCCGACAACACCCACGTGAACGTCAAGGGTATCAACAAGCAGCAGGTCGGTCAGATCGCCGCTGAGATCCGCGGCCATCGTCCTCCCGAGCCTTACAAGGGCAAGGGTATCCACTACGTTGGCGAGCACATCCGCCGCAAGCTGGGTAAGGCCGCCAAGTAGTCGTAACCGACTCACTCGCATAAGACCAGCACCCCGTCAGGTGCTGGCAATATCAACCTTTTTAGGAGTTTACGTATGAACAAGCATAAGGCGAAGCTGGAAGGCCTCAAGCGTCGTCAGCGTCGTGTTCGCGGCAAGGTCTCGGGTACCTCCGAGCGTCCGCGTCTTCGCGTGACCCGTACTAACGCCAACATCTATGCCCAGATCATCGACGACAGCAAGGGCTCCAGCCTGACGCTCGTCTCTGCCTCGACCCTCGAGGCCGAGTTCAAGGGCACCCACACCTCGAACAAGGAGGCTGCGGAGAAGGTCGGTCAGCTCGTTGGCAAGCGCGCCATCGAGGCCGGCATCACCAAGGTCGCCTTCGATCGCGGTGGCCGTATCTACCATGGCCGCGTCAAGGCCCTCGCCGACGGTGCTCGTGCCGCCGGTCTCGAGTTCTAGGAGGTATGTAGCACATGGCTCGTAATCAGAAGCAGCAGCGCGAGGCCTCCGAGTTCGAGGAGCGCGTCGTTTACATCAACCGCGTGTCGAAGACCGTCAAGGGTGGTCGTCGCATGAGCCTCGTCGCTCTCGTCGTCGTTGGCGACGGCAAGGGCAACGTCGGCGTTGGCATGGGCAAGTCCGCTGAGGTGCCCATGGCCATCTCCAAGGCATCTCTCGATGCCAAGAAGAACATGTTCCACGTGCCGGTGACCGATCAGGGCACCATTCCGCACGAGGTTCTCGGTCACTTTGGTGCCGGCCGCATCATCATCAAGCCCGCTGTCGAGGGTACCGGCGTTATCGCCGGCGGCGCTGTGCGTCCCCTCTTTGAGCTTGCTGGCATCAAGAACGTCCTGTCCAAGTCCCTCGGTACCGACAACGGCCTCAACATCATCAAGGCTGCCGTCGAGGGCCTCAAGGAGCTCTCCAGCCCTGAGGACGTCGCGGCTCGCCGTGGCCTGACGGTCTCCGAGATGTTCGTCGGTAAGGAGAACTAAGCATGGCTGACACCATCAAGATCAAGCAGGTCCGCAGCACCAACGGTTGCAAGCAGGACCAGGTCCGTACTGTCCGTGCCCTCGGTCTCCACAGGATCCGCGAGGTTCGCGAGATTGCTGACAACGAGTCCGTCCGCGGCATGATCTTCAAGGTCAAGCACCTTGTCGAGATTGTAGAGGAGTAGCAAATGCAGCTTCACGATCTTACTCCCGCGCCCGGTTCCACCAAGAACCGCAAGCGCGTCGGCCGTGGCAATTCTTCGGGTCACGGCACCACTTCTGGCCGCGGTCAGAAGGGCCAGGGTTCCCGCTCTGGCGGCACCAAGGGTGCCGGCTTCGAGGGTGGCCAGACTCCGCTGGCCATGCGCCTGCCCAAGCTTCCGGGCTTCCGCAACCCCCGTCGTATCGAGTACACCGCTGTTAACGTTGAGCGTCTCGAGCGCAAGTTCGAGGACGGCGCTGTGATCGACGGTGCCGCTCTTAAGGCCGCTCGCATCACCAAGAGCGAGTTCGAGCCCGTCAAGGTGCTCGGCAATGGTGAGCTCACCAAGAAGTTCACGGTCAAGGTCGACAAGGTCAGCGCTTCTGCGCAGGCCAAGATCGAGGCCGCCGGCGGAAAGGTCGAGCTGCCGTGCTAAATGGTCTTAAGAATGCTTTCCGCATCAAAGAATTGCGCGAAAAGATTCTTTTTACCATAGCTATGCTCGTCGTGTACCGCATTGGTGCGCACGTTCCTGTGCCCGGCATTCCCTTCCAGGGGATGCTGGGCCTTTTCTCGACCGATAACAATTCGGTCGCCGCAGGTGCTATGGCCCTCCTGAATCTTTTCTCTGGCGGCGCGTTGAGCTATGTGTCGGTGTTTTCGCTGGGCATCATGCCTTACATCACCAGCTCGATCATCCTCCAGATGCTCCAGGCCGTCGTGCCTTCCCTGCATGAGCTTGCCCGCGAGGGCGAGGTCGGTCAGACCAAGATTACGCAGTATTCGCGTTACCTCACCCTGGCTCTGGCAATCCTCAACTCCGTGGGTTACCTCTTCCTCTTTAAGAGCTTCGGCATCAGCTTTAATGGCGCCGGCGCTCCCGAGATCATCTTCGACCTCATGATCGTCGGTACGCTCACCGCGGGCGCTATGCTGATCATGTGGATTGGTGAGCTCATCACCCAGCGCGGTATCGGCAATGGCATGTCGCTGATCATCTTCGCGAACATCATGGCCGGTCTGCCGCAGGCTATCTTCTCCAGCACCGAGGGCAACGCCGGTGGCATCATCACCATGGTGATCATCTGCGCCATCATCCTGCTGGTTATCCCGCTGATTGTTTTCCTTGAGCGCGGCCAGCGCCGCATCCCGGTCTCCTACGCTAAGCGCGTCGTGGGCCGTCGCATGATGGGTGGCCAGACCACCTATCTGCCCATCAAGGTCAACACCGCGGGTGTCGTGCCGATCATCTTCGCTTCGGCGCTGCTGTACTTCCCGGCTCAGATTGCCGTGTTCTTCCCCGGCATCGGCTGGATTCAGGCAGTTGCCTCCGCGCTTTCGACCGGTTGGCTTAACTGGGTGCTTAACGTTGTCCTCATTGTGTTCTTCGCGTACTTCTACACCTCCATGGTGTTCAACCCCGATGACACGGCCGATAACCTTAAGAAGCAGGGCGGCTTTATTCCGGGCGTCCGTCCGGGTAGGGCTACCGCGGCCTACATCAAGAACGCGCTCAACAAGATCACGCTTCCCAGCGCTGTCTTTTTGGCGCTCATCGCCATCGTGCCTTCGATTATCTTCTCCTTCACGGGTAACCATCTGATCCAGGCATTTGGCGGCACGTCCATCCTCATCATGGTCGGCGTCGTGCTCGACACGGTCGATAAGCTCGAAGGCCAGATCAAGATGTATGATTACGATGGATTCTTTAAATAGGCTAGAGGAGGATTGCTCATGAACCTCGTATTGCTCGGAGCTCCGGGTGCCGGTAAGGGCACCGTCGCACAGGAGCTCGTCGCCGAGTTTGGCGTCGCCCATATTTCCACGGGCGACCTGCTGCGTGCTGCCGTCAAGGGTGGCACCGAGCTTGGTATTCAGGCTAAGAAGTACATGGACGCTGGCGAGCTCGTTCCCGACCAGCTCGTGATCGACCTTGTCAAGGAGCGCCTTGCCGCCGATGACGCCCAGCAGGGCTTCATCCTCGACGGCTTCCCGCGCAACACCGCCCAGGCTGTGACGCTCGATTCCGAGCTTTCCGCCATGGGTCGCGAGATCGATTGTGCCCTTCTGGTCGATGTGGCTCCCGAGGTCATTATCGATCGTCTGTCTTCGCGTCGCACCTGCCGCGCCTGCGGTTACACCGGCACCGCTGCCGATGCCACCTGCCCCAAGTGCGGTGGCGAGATGTATCAGCGCGACGACGACAAGCCCGAGACCATCAAGAACCGTCTCGACGTCTACGAGAAGTCCACGAGTCCGCTCGTCGACTACTATCGTGGCCAGGGTCTGCTCAAGTCGGTCAACGGTGACCAGGCTCGTGAGACCGTGTACGGGGATGTCAAAGAGGCTCTCGGTCTATGATCAAGATTAAGTCTGCAACGCAAATCGAGCAGATGAAGAAGGCAGGAGCGCTATCTAAGATGGCGCTCCGCCACGTTGGAGCCATGGTGCGCCCCGGCGTTTCGACTTTTGAGCTCGATCAGCTCGCGGAGCAGATTATCCGCATGCATGGCGGCACCCCTGCCTTTAAGGGTTACGGCGGGTTCCCGGGGACCATTTGCGCATCGATCAACGATGCCGTGGTCCACGGTATTCCCAACCCTGACATGATCCTGCGCGATGGCGATATCATCTCCATCGATACGGGAGCCGTTGTCGACGGTTGGGTCGGCGATAACGCTTGGACGTTTTTCGTCGGCACCCCCACGCCCGAAGCCAAGGCTTTGTGCGAGGTCACGCGTGATTGCCTTAAGGCTGCCATCGAGCAGGCTGTTCCCGGTAACCATATCGGGGACGTCGGTTATGCCGTTCAGTCCCTCGCCGAGTCTCACGGTTACGGTGTGCTTCGTGATTATGTAGGCCATGGCATTGGCCGCGTGATGCACGAGGACCCCAACGTTCCAAATTATGGAAAGAAGGGGAGAGGCGTTCGCCTTCAGGCTGGTATGGTCATCGCCATCGAGCCGATGGTTACGATGGGTTCCAACCATGTGAGCACGGGCTCCGACGGTTGGATCGTTACGACCAACGACCACCTGCCCGCCGCGCACTACGAGAACACCGTCGCCATTACCAATGACGGTCCGGTGATTCTGACCACGGATGCCCAAGGTGCTTGGTGTTCCTTGCAAGGCGGTGAAATGTAAAAGTCGCCGCCCCCTGATGCCCAACCTCGCCTTTCAATTTCGAAGGCATGACCCCAAGGTCTATTCCTTCTCATTTCAAGGCGATCTTGGGCATCAGGGAACGGCTTTGTTTTACATTTCAAATGTAACAAGTTCCACTTAGTTGTGGAGCCATTACGAAGTTGTTACGATGCGTGCATACGTGTTGTAGAATACTCAATCGCTGTCGTTTTCTAGAGAAAGATGATTGCTTGTGAAGAAGGAAGACGCAATTGAGCTCGAGGGTACGGTAAAGGAGCCGCTGCCCAACGCCATGTTTAAGGTTGAGCTCGAGAACGGTCATTCGGTTCTGTGCAACATTTCTGGCAAGATCCGAATGAATTACATCCGCATTCTCCCCGGTGACAGGGTTGTCGTGGAGCTTTCCCCGTACGACCTGACGCGCGGTCGCATCACCTATCGCTATAAATAGCGACACGCATACACGCTCTTTTCCGACTGCAGGCTTAGCTCAACCTACGGTCGGTTTGCGTGTGAAGACCAGCCATAGTTTTAAACGCCTGCGGCTGGGCGAGTAGATAGTAGGGAAGTAGTTTGAGCGCTACCGAAAGGAAGAACGATGAAGGTACGTCCTTCGGTCAAGAAGATGTGCGATAAGTGCAAAATCATTAGGCGCCATGGCAAGGTCCTCGTCATTTGCGAGAACCCCCGTCATAAGCAGCGTCAGGGTTAAGAGAGGAGACTACGTTGGCCCGTATTAATGGTGTCGACCTCCCGCGTGAGAAGCGCGTTGAGATCGGTCTGACCTACATTTACGGCATCGGCCGCACCACTGCGACGAAGATCTGCGTCGAGTGCAACGTTAACGTGGACACGCGCGTTAAGGACCTCACCGAGGATGAGGTTAACGCCATCCGCGATTATATCGATAAGAATCAGATCATGGTTGAGGGCGACCTCCGCCGTGAGCGCAACCAGAACGTCAAGCGCCTTATGGACATCGGCTGCAACCGCGGCCTTCGTCACCGCAAGGGCCTCCCGGTCCGCGGCCAGCGCACCCACACTAACGCTCGTACCCGCAAGGGCCCGAAGCGTCAGATCGGTGCTAAGAAGAAGAAATAAGGAGCGCTAGATAGATGGCTACTGCTAAGAAGAACGTTCGCGCTGCCCGTCTGAAGCGCGCGGACCGTAAGAACATTTCCGTGGGCCAGGCTCACATTCGTTCTACGTTCAACAACACGATCGTTTCGATCACCGATCCCCAGGGCAACGTCATTTCCTGGAAGTCGGCTGGCCAGGTGGGCTTCAAGGGCTCCCGTAAGTCCACGCCGTTCGCTGCCCAGATGGCTGCCGAGGCTGCTGCCAAGCAGGCCATGGAGCACGGCATGAAGAAGGTTTCCGTCTTCGTCAAGGGCCCCGGCTCCGGTCGTGAGACCGCCATCCGCTCCCTCCAGGCTGCTGGCCTCGAGGTCTCGAGCATCCAGGACAAGACCCCCATTCCGCACAACGGCTGCCGCCCCAAGAAGCGTCGCCGCGTGTAACTGAAAGGATCGTATCAATATGGCAATCGACAGGACTCCTGTTCTTAAGCGCTGCCGTCAGCTCGGGATCGATCCCGCTGAGCTCGGTTACAGCAGCAAGAAGGAATCTATCCGTCAGCCCAAGCGCCGTCGCAAGGAATCTGAGTACGGCATGCAGCTGCGCGAGAAGCAGAAGGTCAAGTTCATCTATGGCGTTCTGGAGAAGCAGTTCCACGGCTACTTCAACAAGGCCCGTAAGATGAACGGCGTCACCGGTGAGAACCTCATGATCATCCTTGAGTCTCGCCTCGATAACGTCGTCTTCCGTCTCGGCTTCGCCCGCACCCGTAAAGAGGCTCGTCAGTCCGTCCGTCACGGTCACTTCACCGTGAACGGCAAGCGCGTGGACATCCCGTCCTACCGCGTCAAGGCCGGCGACGTCGTCGCTGTCGGCGAGAAGTTCCGTGACCTCCTCCCCATCAAGGAGGCCCTGATTTCCTCCGAGCGCTTTGAGGTCCCTGGCTGGCTCGAGGTCGATATCGAGAAGCTGTCTGGTAACGTGCTCGCTCTGCCGACGCGTGAGCAGATCAGCGGTGATATCAACGAGCAGCTCATCGTCGAGCTCTACTCTAAGTAGTCCATCCGGGCTGCTGAGGCTGGAGGTAATACATGTCAGAATTCATTAGGCCTCAGGTTCAGGTCGAAGAGATCAACGAGACGTCTGCTCGTGTCTCCGTCGAGCCGCTCGAGCGTGGCTACGGCGATACGCTGGGTAACTCCCTTCGTCGCGTACTTCTGTCCTCGCTCGAGGGTGCCGCCGTCGAGGCTATTCAGATCGATGGTGCACAGCACGAGTTCATGACCATCCCTAACATGGTCGAGGATGTCACCGACATCGTCCTGAATGTCAAGGGTCTTGTCTTCAGGGCTCTCGGCACGACCGACGAGGCGACCGCCACCATCTCGGTTGACGGCCCCTGCGAGGTCACCGGTGCGGACTTCTTTATTCCGTCCGAGTTTGAGCTGGTTAACCCCGAGCAGCACATCGCTACGCTCACCGAGGGTGGCCATCTCACCATGAGCATGCGCATCGGCTATGGCCGCGGCTATGTTTCTGGCGAGGCCAACAAGCGCGACAACGATCCCATCGGTGTGATCCACGTCGACTCGCTGTACTCGCCGGTTTCCCGTTGCGCCAAGCTCGTTGAGGCTTGCCGTGTCGGTCAGCACACCGACTACGACCGCCTTGTCCTCGAGATCGAGACCAACGGCTCCATCGCCCCGCGCGACGCCGTGGTCCAGGCTGCCAATATCATCAACCAGCATATGGCCGCCTTTATGAACCTTGCCGAGACCCCCGAGGTCGAGGAGGAGGCTTCGATCTTCGCTCCCGAGGTCACCAACGACAACGCCGAGCTGGACAAGCAGATCGAGGATCTGGACCTTTCCGTCCGTTCCTACAACTGCCTTAAGCGCGCCAGCATTCACTCGGTCCGTCAGCTCGTTGAGTTCTCGGAGAACGATCTGCTCAACATCCGTAACTTCGGTGTTAAGTCGATCGAGGAAGTGAAGGACAAGCTTGAGTCCATGGGCCTGAGCCTGAAGGCTTAATGCTTCGCATATTTGAGGAGAAACTAGACCATGCGTCACAACGTTAAGAAGGGCCTGAAGCTCGGCACCGATGCGAGCCACACCAAGGCCATGAAGAAGAGCCTTGCTAAGGCCCTCTTCGAGAACGACCGCATCAAGACCACCGAGACCCGCGCTAAGGCGCTGCGTTCGGTCGTCGACCCGATCATCACTTGGGCCAAGAAGGGCGACCTGCACTCTCGTCGTCTGGCTATCGCCAAGCTCGGCGACAAGCAGCTCGTTGCCGAGATCTTCGACAAGGCTGCCCAGGGCATGTGGCAGGACCGCAACGGCGGTTACACCCGCATCATGAAGCTCGGCAACCGCAAGGGCGACAACGCTCCCATCGTCATCATGGAGCTCGTCACCGAGCCTTGCACGCCTAAGGCCAAGAAGGCTGCTCCGGCCCCCAAGAAGGCCGCTGCTCCCAAGAAGGTCGAGGCTGTCGAGGAGACTGCTGCTGAGGAGACCGCTGAGTAGACATTCCGTCTGCATAGGCTATATTCGAGGGGTACGTTCGCGTACCCCTCTTTTTTTGTCGCAATACCGTTGCTAGTTTGTTGGGAGCGCCCATGACTGCGCCGTCTGATTTCAATTCGACCCCCGAGCTCGATGCAACGCTCGTTTTCCGCGTGGCCTACGATGGCTCGTCGTATAGCGGCTTTGCCGAGCAGCCGGGACAGACGACGGTTGCGGGTGAGCTGCGTCGAGCCATCGAGACGCTGCTTCGCCGCCCGATCGATCTGACGTGCGCGGGGCGTACCGATGCTGGCGTGCATGCCGTGGCTCAGTACATCAGTGTGCCCGTAACGGACGCTGAGCTCGCGTGTACGCGCCGTAGGTGGCTGCGGGCTATGGATGCTCTGCTGCCCAAAGATATCGCCATCAACGAGGTCTACAAGGCCCGTAAGGGCTTTTCTGCACGCTTTGACGCGCGCTCTCGCACTTACACCTATCGCATTGCCGATCGAGATGCGCGCCCCGTGCTGTCCCGCGGCGCCGTGTGGTGGCATCGCTATCCCTTGGATGTTGAGGCTATGTCTGCTGCCTGCCCCGCGCTGCTGGGCGAGCAGGACTTTAAAAGCTTTTGCAAGGTTGCCTCGGCCGTTGGCAAGCCCACGCATCGCTGCGTGATGCGTGCCGAGTTTGGCCATGAGGTTGCGTTTGGCGAGGACATCCTGACGTTTACCATCGAGGGCAATGCGTTTCTGCATTCGATGGTCCGCACGATCGTGGGCACGCTTGTCGAGATTGGCATGCATCGCCGTGAACCCGAGTGGATGCGCGAGGTCATCGATGCTTGCGACCGTACCGCTGCGGGCCCCACGGCTCCTGCCTGCGGCCTTACGTTTATGGGCGTGGATTACGATCCCGCCGAGCTCGTCGTGCTCGACTAGGGGAGGGCTCGACGCGTCGTGCGTCGACACCCGTCATCTGTGGGCTGCGCGTGTGCAACATCTGTTCTTGGCGTGCAATACAACCGGTGTCTAATTGCTTTTATTGTCGGGGTGTACCATGAACCACGGTTTGATTCATTGCTGTCGAGAGGACGGATAACTTGGTTCGACGTGGCTCGCATCCGCGACTTTCGGTGATCCTTGTGGTAGAAGGTTCGCCCAGCTATGCGATGCGTGCGCTCGAGAGTATCCAGAACCAAGACCTCTACGATTTGCAGATTGTCGTTGTTTGCCGCGATGCTGCGCTCGGTGTGCGCCATTCGCTTCAAGTTGCTGCCGACAGGGACATCCATATTGATTTGATTGACGTCGAGGACGCGAAGCGCGGTGCTTGTCTTCGTGCCGGTTTTGCTGCCTCGCGTGGCTCTCAAATCATCGCTATGAACGCCGATGAGTGGTTTGCTCCGCAGTCCCTTTCCAAGATGGTCGATATCGCGTGTGACTCAGCGGCAGACATAGTGTTCCCCACGGTGTCGCTCGACCGCTATGATGCACATCGAGAGCGCCATTCGCGCGTCTTGGATGCTACTCATATTTCCATTGATAGCAAATCTTCGATGGTGGTCGGGCTGCCTCAGTTGATTTTAGGCGGCCTAGTCGCTCAGACCTCTGGCGTGATGTATAGCCGTCCGCTGTTTGAGGCATGCCTGTCGCGCGGCAAGGCGTACCGTACGGTTGAGTTTATGGCTTATGCGCTCTCGCAGGCACGATTCGTGTCCGGCTGCGGCGACGCTTGTTTCCACGCGGTGGCACCTAAGCTTACAGATGCTTTTGATCCCACCATATATGCCAGGATATCCGATGACACTCGAGCGCTCGACGAGCTTGCGGACTCACTCTCGGAAGCAGATAGCGGTGGTCGGCTCAAGCTGGCAAGCCAGAAGTTCTACTTTGCCGGACTAGTCGCCTGCATCGAGAATTTGTGTCTGAGCCCGCATGGGGTGTCGTCAATCGAGCGTTCCGCCCGCATGCGTGATATGCTCGAGGCGCCTCGAACCCGTCAGATGGTCGCCGCGCTCAAGGATAACCATCGGGGACTCGGTCTGTTGTTTGGGCCGATCGCCAGCGCCAAGCCCGCGCGCTGCGTGATGTGTACGCATCTGGCAGCTTTTCTTAACCGGACGGGCGCAAAAACCGCCTAAACGGCTCATTTCGAAACAAATTTGCATAGAATTGTTTCGAAATGCGTTCTTATACACAAAAGCCTTCAAATAGCGTTAAACTATTCAATCACTGATTGATTGTCTCCGCCATCTTTTGGAGAGAGGGTTTGTATGGCTAAAAAACGCAATGGGCGCCAGGATGCCATTAGAGATATTGTGCGCAATAAGGACGTCCGCACGCAGCGCGTGCTGGTCGATGAGCTCCGCGCTATGGGCTTTGATTGCACGCAGGCGACTGTCTCTCGCGATATTGCCGATATGGGGCTGCGTAAGCTCCCTGAGGGCATCTATGTTCTGGCAGAGGACCTGCACCTGCAGCGTATGGTTTCCGAGCTCGTAACGGGCGTTCTGCGCACCGATAATCTGGTTATGATCAAGGCTCAGCCTGGTACGGCTTCCGGCATCGCCGCCGCTGTTGATGCGGCAGAGCTGCCCGATGTGCTTGGCTCGCTTGCCGGCAACGATACGATTTTGGTTATTGCCCAGACGGCCGAGGACGGCGAGCGTCTTGAAGCGCTGATCAATAAGCTGAGCAATTCTCGCAAGTAGGCGTGCGGGTCGTGCGCTCGGCACTGTGCGCGCTGACATAGTGGCTTGTAAGGGGTATCGACGTTGGTCGGTACCCCCTTTTTGTCTGCCGGTATAAAGATCGCCCATCAGGTCGCTTTAAACTAAAAAGGCCCCCGAGCAGTTTAATAAGCTGCTCGGGGGCCTTGTTGCTTATGGCTGGATGAATTTCTAACCGACCGTATCGTCAGGCGTGGGCGAGGGGTCGGGAGTGGGCGTAGGCGTAGGCGTAGGCGTGCCGCCATCGCCGCCGGTCGAACCACCAGTGGAGCCGCCCGTCGAGCCACCGGTCGAGCCACCGGTCGTACCGGTGCCGCCGGTGGTGTCGCCGCCCGTGGTCTCGGTGGTCGTGGTCGTCGTTGTCGTCGTCGTTGTGGTTTCCTCTTCGTCCTCGTTCTCGTCCTTGTCGTCGTTCTCCGTCTTCTTGGTGTTGTTGGTGCCGTAGAACTTCCAGACGCTGTTGTTCTTGTAGGTGGGCGCCGTTCCGGTCGCAAACTCCTCGCGCTCGGTACCGGTCAGAACGGTGTTCATAAACCGCTTAAAGACAGGCAGGTTGGTGCTGTCGCCCAGCAGGTCTGTGCCGTATTTTTGGATGGGAATCTCGCCCGCGGAATAGCCGGTCCACAGGGCGCACGCCAGCTGCGGGGTATAGCCGCAGAACCACAGGTTGGTGGTGTTGTCGGTGGTGCCCGTCTTGCCGGCATAGGGCTGGTTGACGCTCAGGGCGCCGGCAGCACCCGTACCGCCGCCCTTCATGACGCCGGACAGAACATCGGTGACCGCGGCGGCCTCGCCCTCGGTAAGTACCTGTGAGGGATTGTCGGTGTGCTGGTACAGCACCGAACCGGTGCGAGAGTCAATCTCGGTGATGGCGATCGGCTGGCGATAGTAGCCGCCGTTGGCAAACGTCGCGTAGGCGGCGGCCATCTCGAGCGGCGAGATCGAGCCGGTGCCGAGGGTCATGACGGGAACGTCCTCGATGTTGTCCTTGGCGGGATCGATGCCGAGCTTTTTGACGAGCGAGATGATCTTGCTGTTGCCGACGGCTTCCGCCACCTGGATGTAGCCGGTGTTGGAGGAGTATGCCGTCGCCTGCTTAAGCGTGATGTTGCCATAGCTATGGTTGGCGTAGTTTTGGACCTCGGTCGTGGTGCCCTTGGCCTTGAGCGGCGAGTTGCAGTTGAGGGTGACGTTGGGGTTCATGCCGTTTTGGATGGCAGTTGCCAGCGTAAAGGCCTTAAAGGTGGAGCCGACGGGACGCTTGGCCGTGGCATGGTTTACGTGGTTCTCGTCGGCGTTGTAGTCATAGCCGCCCACCATGCACTTGATGTAGCCGGTCTTGGGGTCGACGACGACCATGCCCATGTCCAGGCCGTCGAGTGAGAGCGTGTCGAGCTGCTCGCGGACGGCATTCTCTGCCACCTGCTGCATCGTGGGGTCGATGGTGGTCTTGACGGTCAGGCCGCCCTTAAAGAGCACGTCGGTCGAGAACTCCTGCTCCAGCAGCTGCTTAACATAGGCGACAAAGTAGGGCTGCGAGTATACGTCGACGCCGCTGCCCGAAATCTCGGTCACGTTGAGGGTGATGGGCTCGGCCTGTGCGGCATCGTGCTCCTCCTGGGTGATGTGGCCCAGGCGCAGCATGTTGTCGAGAACCTTGTTGCGACGAGACAGTGCCAGGTCGGGGTTGACCGTGGGGTCGTACTGCGAAGGCGAGTTGGGAAGGCCGATGAGCAGCGCGGCCTCGCTCAGGGTGAGGTCGGCGGCGCTCTTGGACAGGTAGGTCTCGGCTGCGGCCTCGATGCCGTAGGCGCCGTGACCGTAATAGATGGTGTTGAGGTACATCATGAGGATCTCGTCTTTGGAGTACATGTCCTCCATCTTGATGGCGATGTAGGCCTCGCGCACCTTACGCTCGATGGTCGAGTCGAACTGCTCCTCCTGCAGGATGGTGTTGCGCACCAGCTGCTGGGTGATAGTCGAGGCGCCTTCGTGCCCGCCGCCGAGGGTTGCCACCGCAGCACGCGCGATACCCCACAGGTCGATACCGCCGTGCTCGTAGAAGCGCTCGTCCTCGACGTCAACGGTGCCCTGCAGCACGTAGGGGGAGACCTCGTCCTTGGTGATGGACTTGCGGTTTTGCGTGTAGAAGCTCGCGATCTTGTTGCCGTTGCAGTCGACGATCTCGGTGGGCTCGCTCACCAGATACGCGTTGGCGTCGGTGTAGTCGGGCAGATCGGACAGCCAGCGGTTGACGTTGCCGACCATGCCGATGCCAAATGCCACGCCCGCGATAAGCAAAAAGCCCAAAAACGAGAGCAGGATTATGGGCAGGGCATGCGTCTTTGAACGGCTGCGTCCCTGTCGTTGGCGAGGACCCATATATTGACCTCCAGGTATGTCGTGCCGGACGGCGGATGTGCCGTCGGGGCAGGATGGACATAAGTTATTACACGATAAACCAAACGGGGCGCGCGAGGCCTCGTGTATGCTGGAAGACGGCATTTTTCAGAGTGAATGCATACCTTGGTAAGGAGTTTGCCGATGGCGATTCGGGCGATGGGGCCGAGCGGACAATACGAGACTGGATTGGATGCTGCCGGTGCGGCGCTGCCCGAGCTGCTGGCGCCGGCGGGAGGACTCGACCAGATGTTTGCGGCCATCGCCGCGGGCGCCGATGCCATCTATGCGGGGTTGGGCGGCTTTAACGCCCGTGTGAGTGCGCACGGTTTTACCGACGACGAGTTTGCGCGCGCCTGCGCCGTGGCGCATGCCCATGGCGCTGTCTCTTATACACATCTGACGCTGCCG
>UQSK01000014.1 GCA_900543605.1 uncultured Collinsella sp. | reverse complement strand
ACGAGATTACTACGCGTCTCGTGGGCTCGGAGATGTGTATAAGAGACAGACGGAGTTGTCAACGATCTCCCACACCAGGTGATGCAGACCGCTGGCGCTCGTCGAGCCGATATACATGCCCGGGCGCTTACGAACGGCCTCGAGACCTTCGAGAATCTTAATCTCGCCGCCATCGTAATCGTTTTCGTTTGCCACACGTCCTCCTTCAGTCAAGAAAATGTGTACAGCCTTACTAGTTTATCGTAAAAAAATACCCTCGGGAATGAGGGTATTTGGCTCTACAAGGCCACCAGATGCGATTTAAGGCTCTTTTTTGCTTTGCACGCCCTTGGCCCACTCGGCACTGGCTCTCATGGCATTCTCGAGGGCCTCGCGCAGTTTTTGGTCTTCGATGGGCGCCACTTGGCGCTCAATCTCGGTGCGCTCGGCCTCACTTAGGTCGGCGTGCGGGGCCGGCGGGTGCTCGGTCGTCGCCGGGCGCAGGCGCTCCTTGGCGGCGGGCGGCGTGTGACCGGGTGCGGTGGTTTTGAACACCAGGCCGTCCACATGCGCACCGGCGCGCTCCATGCGCGCGCGGATGATCTCGCGCAACAGCGTCATTTCCTGCGTCCACGAGGGCGAATCGAGATATACCAGCAGTTCATTGGACTCGGGCAGGTAGCGCAGACCCGTCACATGCCGCCCCTCGCGCGTGCCCGAGCACACCGCGTTCCACGCGCGATAGACCGCGCGCGACTCCTCGGCAGCCTCCATCTGCGCGCGGCGCTTAGGCGTTGCAGCCGCCAGGATGCGCTGGCGCTCTGCGTTCAAAAACCCACTGAAGGCGACCGTTTCGCTCTCGCGCTCGTAATTAGCACGTCTCACCCATGCTCACCACCTTGGCTCGATCAAGCAGGTCATCGGTAAAATACCCCAGGTTGGTCGTGGTTATGACCGTCTGGATATCATCGCCGATCAACCGCAGGAAAGCACCGCGACGCTCGCCGTCGAGCTCGCTCATCACGTCGTCCAAAAGCAGCAGTGGGGCGGTGCCCAGGACATCGCGAGCCACGGCCACCTCCGCCACCTTCCAGGCCAGCACCAACGTTCGCTGCTGGCCTTGGCTGGCAAACGAACGGGCGGAGCGACCCGCCACGGTAAACTCAATCTCATCGCGATGCGGTCCCACCAACGTCACGCCGCGGCGAATTTCCTCGTCGGCGTGCTCATCAAGGGCGGCCAGCATGCGCTCGTACGCCCAGCCCTTCAGCTCTTCGCGATCCCCGACCTGGGGCAAATCCCCCAGCGTGGACGTATAGGTCACGTTGGCAGCCTCACCGGACGCCACTTGCCCGTAGGCAGTACGCACATGGCCCGCCAGCCGGTCGAGCAGGGCCAACCGGTGCACGAGCAGAGCCGCGCCCGCGCGGGCAATCGAATCGTTCCACGCGCCGAGCATCTCGCGGCAGCACCAGGCCTCCTTGAGCAAGGCGTTACGCTGGGTCACGCAGCGACCATAGGTGCTCGCAAGATCGGCATAGCGTGCGCTCAGTTGCATGCCAAAGTCGTCGAGGGCGGCGCGGCGCACACTGGCGCCTCGCTTAACCATGTCCAGATGGTCGGGGCAAAACAGCACGCTCGGCAGAACCCCGCGCACACCGGCGGCAGAGCATCTCTTGCCGTTGCGGCTAAACGAGCGTTTACCGTCCTCCGCGCTCAATCCCATATCAAGCACGCGGCCGTCGCCCTCGAGCCTCAGCTCGACCTTGCACGAGCCCACGCCATCATGGACGAGCTCGGCGGCGGTCGGATGCCTAAACGAGGCGCCGCTCGTCAGCAGCTGCAGCGCCTCTATGAGATTGGTCTTTCCCGCCGCGTTGGGTCCCGCAAGTATCGTCACGCCCTCGTCCAAGGCAAGGCGATAGCTATCGAAGCTGCGGTAATGCGCAACGGAAAGATCACGGGCGAACATGGTCATGGCGCAGCGCTAGATGCGGACCGGCATGACCAGGTACAGGTAGTTGATCTTGTCGTAGGACTTGAAGATGCCCGCCTGCGAGTAGCTCTTGAGCTCCAGCGTGATCTCCTTCTCCTTGGACAGGGCATTGAGGCAGCCGAAGATGTAGTGGTAGTTGAAGGCGATGGTACCCGACTCGCCCTCGGCCTCGACATCGATCGTCTCCTGCGCAAGGTCCTGGTCATTGGAAATGGAGGACAGGCCCATCTGCCCGTTCTCGACATCGATCTCGAACTTGACGGCGGGGTTGGCGCTCGCGATAACGGCCACGCGCTTGAGGGCGGCGTTAAAGGCGGCGACGTCGATCTTGACGCTCGTCACGCACGAATCGGGGATGAGCTGCTTGTAGTTGGGGTACACGCCCTCGATGCGGCGCGACACGTAGGTGGTATTGCCGGCCTCAAAGACGACCTGGGTGTCGGTAGCCCCGATCATGATGGTCGCCTGGCTGGCCATGATGTTCAGTGCGTCGTTAAAGGCGTCGGCCGGAACGTTGAGCTCAAAGGAACCCTCGAGGGTCGAGGTCTCAACCTGCGTATCGCACACGGCCAAACGGAAGGAATCGGTCGCCACCAGGCGCACGGTGTTGTTCTCGACCTTCATGTGCACGCCACCCAGGATGGGGCGGGCCTTGTCGGTCGAGGTGACGCGCCACACGCGGCCGACCATCTCGGACAAGATATCGGTCGGCAGTTCCACGGCGCTCTCGATGGCATAGGCCGGAAACTCGGGGAAGTCATTAGCATCAAGCGTGTTCAGGCGGAAAGAGCTCTTCTCGCAACCAATCAGCACCTGGCGCTCGGACAGCTCAAAGGTGACCGGGGCATCGGGGAGGGTCTTGGTGATATTGGAGAGCATCTTACAGGGGATAACCATCTCGCCCTCTTCTTCGACATGCGCCGCGATGCGATGACGGATCGAGATGGTGTAGTTAGAGGTCTGGAATTCCAAGATGCCGTCTTGGGCCTTGACGAGCACGCCCGACAGGATGGGAAGGGTGGATGCCGAAGCGACACCCTTCATAACGACGCCGATGGCTTGTGTAAGCGAGCTCTGGCTGACGGTGAACTTCATCTTTTAATACCTTTCTATAGATATAAATATCTTAATAATAGTAATAGCACTGACGAAACTGTTGATTACTCCCAAAGACGCAGGTCAGACCCAGAAAGAGAATCGACAGCAGCCTGTGTGCAACAGGGGTGGTTTTCCACGTTCAAAACCTGCGCAAAACTTTTCATCACCGCGGGTTGGGTTTTAGACACCTTATGCCCGTGGTTTCGACAAGTTTTCAACAGGTGTCTCTATTTCCCTACGAGCGCAGTGTAATTTTATCGCGCAACGATTTGAGATCTTCGGTGACGGTGCGGTCTTCCTGGATCATCTTCTGGACCTTTTTGTAGCTCGTGCTGACGGTCGAGTGGTTGCGGTTGCCAAATTCGGCGCCCACCGCCGTGGTCGTCATCTCGCACATCTCGATGGCCAGGTAGATAGCGATATGGCGTGCTTTGGCGATATTGGCGTTGCGACGCGGGCCGATGAGCTCCTCGTGTGTCACGCCGTACTGCTCTTCGATGACGGACTGAACCGTCTGGACGTTGATCTTTTTGGCCGATGTGTCGAAGTACTGGCTGGCGATGGCGTCGATATCGTCAAAGGTGAGCTCTCCGCCCTCGCGCTCGCGGTCGCCCGCCTCGCCGGCGCAGCGCTCGCAAAAGCTCTCGAGTTCGCGGATGTTGGTGCCCGACACCTCTGCCATGTGCTTAAAGTGCTCATCGGTCAGGTGCCCGCCGTCGCCCCCATAGGCCGCCAGCAGCGAGTCGTCGCCTGCCTCGGGAGCGGCGACGATGGTGTTCTCGTAATAGCGCTGCAAGATCTTGTATTTCATCTCGTAGCTGGGCTCTGCGACCAGGCAGAGCATGCCGGCGTTGAAGCGGCTGGTCAGACGCTCGTCCATGCTCAGGTCCTTGGGGGCGCGGTCTGCCGCGATGACGACTTTCTTGTTGTTGCGGATGAACTCGTCCATGAGCTGGAAAAAGTAGTCCACGCTCGCACGCTTGCCGATGATGTTTTGGATGTCATCGATGATGAGTACGTCCACGCCGTGGTACGCCTGCATGATGGGGGCGTTGCTCTTCTTTTGGCGGTCGAACTCGGTCATCAGGTCGTCCAGATATGCCTGGGAGTTGGCGTACTTGACCTTGATCTCGGGCGACTTCTCGGCGAGCTCGTTTTTGATGGCAAGCAGCAGGTGCGTCTTGCCCAGGCCCGATTTGCCGTAGATGAACAGTGATGTGCACGTGCCGCGCTCGTCCGCGAGGGCGGCAAACTTGAGTGCCGAGCGATAGGCATGGCTGTTCTCGGGGCCGTAGACAAAGTTCTCAAAGGTAAATTTTGAGTTCGCGGCGAGTGGGGCTCCATCCGTATTCTGCTCGGCCGGCACGGTCGGTGCTGGCATGGGTGAGGTGGGGGTCGCGGCTTGCGTGGATTTAGTCGGCGCCCCGCCCTTCATCTGGTTCATCATGCGACGAAAATCGTCGGCCGAGAGCGTGTTTTTGATTGCAATGCCCGAATCCGCGCCCGCCGCTGCGTCGTGAGCGATGGGCATGTGCGTGACGGGCGCGTTCGTTGGCGTCGCCGCCGCGGTCGGCAACGGTGCCATGGTTTCACGGGAAACATCGCTGTGCTGGTGCTCGATTGTCGGCACGTCGCCTGCGGAGGCCGGTGCTGCCGGGGAAGCGGCGGGAGCCGTGGCGGGCGTCGCCGCGGCAGCGGATTCCGTTGCGGCGCCTTGCGGTGCCACGATGTCGAGCGCGATCGGTGCAAAGGCGATTTCTTCCAGATAGGCCTCAATAGTCGGCTGATGCTTTTTGAGCTGCGCGATGGCAAAGCGCGAGGGGGCCTCGATCGTGAGCGTATCTTCGGTCAGGCTTATGGCCCGCGATTGCCCCAGCATGTTGATGAGGCGTGCATCTTGGCCGTCGCGCTGGCAAAAGGCGATGGCATCCCCCAGGATGATGCTTGCTTCCTCGTCCACTGTCTCTCCCGTTCTTTAGCTCTGAGCTCGCACGCGAGCGGCGCCGAGTTCGGTCAGATGGTATTTCTGGCCATGCTTGATGACCAAGCCGGCCTGCGCCAAGTCGTTGAGCGTGCGTGACCAAGTGGGGGCCGAGTTTCCAAACGCCCTCGCCAGATCGGTTGCGCCGCACGCTTGATTTTGCGCCAGATAGCCCAGCGCGGCGTTGCCGCGATCGCTTACGAACACGTCCGGTTGTGGCTGCGCATACTGATTTGCTGCATTAGGATACATCATTTGAGCTGCTGGTTGTTGAGAACTCTGCATCGGCGGCATTTGCTGTTGAAAACTTTGAGGCCACTGTTGGTAAGGCTGCGGAGGCATCTGCTGGGCCCAGGGGTTGTACTGCTGCTGCGGCATCTGCTGGTACGGCTGCTGATATCCCTGCTGGTACTGCTGCGGGAACTGCTGGCCATACCCCAGTGGCGGCATCTGCTGATATGGATATCCCTGTTGGTACGGCTGGTAGCCCATTTGCTGGCCACCCGGTGCCCCCGCCGCCTGCTGCATTGCTGCTGCATCCTGATCCGCCAGCGGCATGGCCTCTGGCATGTTTGGCGGCATCGACATCGATGCCGCCTGGGGCTCTTGTGTAGGAAGCATTCCGGGCTGCTGCATCTGTCCCACGGTGGGCTGCATCTGCTGCGTTGTCATGGGCTGCTGCGCGAAAGCTCCCGGCAGGGGATATGTGGGCTGCTCCGTCTCGGGCCGCACGGCAGCACCGCGTCCGCCGGCACGCTCGATTTCCTGCACGCGTTTAGGGTTCAGGCTTACCGTAACCACGGTGCCGTTGCCCATGTTGTCCTCGATGGATACGGCACCGCCGGCGTTTTCCAAATACTCCTGCACCATGGGAAACCCTGCTCCGGTTCCACGGATATAGCGCTTCATCTTGCTGTTTGCGCTGGTAACGCCAAAGTCGAAAGCGCGTTCCTTGTCGTCGATGCCGGGTCCTTGATCAGCAAAGCGGATGGTGTCTCCGTCGTCCAGAATCGAGATGATGGGCTCGGCAAAGTGCGCGTGGATAAAGTTTTCGACAATCTCGCGGATGACCATGAGCGAGATATGGCCACCTTGTTCTTTCATGCACTGGTAGACGGTGTTGGTCGTCTCTTCCAAATACGTGCGGACATCTTGCGGATCAATGACGATCACACGCGGTGTCGACAGCATGTCGTCATAGACGGCGATGCGCGCGGCGTACATGGCTTTTGGCGCCTGCGTGGTCGTCTGCTCGCCTTCCGCACGCTCTTCGTGCACGCCGGTGATGTGCTCGTTGTCGGGTGCCGGGTCTCCGGAATCGACCATGGTGTAAAAGTCGTCAGACATGCCGCTCGCAATCTTCCAAAAGGTTTCGAACAAATAGTAGCTCACCGTGCAACGTTTCTCATCTTTCGACAACTTTTCAAAACCTGTTGAAAACCTTGGAAAACCGACGAAAAGTTCTCAACATTGCCAACATGACCTGTTGAAAACTCGATGAAATATCGTGAAAAGTTGCCATGCACCGCTAAATCGAGCTTGGCTTATGGGGGAACCGTGTGAACTGCGCAACCTTTTACCTTTGATTTCTTGACATTTGAACATTGATTTCCCTACAATCTTCAAGCTCACGTGTCTATATCTGCGTCCGCGTCCCCGCGGACACTCGAAATGCAGCAGGAGGAACTTAAGATGAAGCGTACGTATCAGCCTAATAAGCGTAAGCGTGCCAAGACCCATGGCTTCCGTGCCCGTATGGCCACTAAGGGTGGTCGTGCCGTGCTCGCCCGTCGTCGCGCCAAGGGCCGCAAGCGTCTCACTGTCTAGCAGCGATACACACATCTCGCATGAAGACTATTAAGTCTCGGCAAGATTTCGAGCATGTGTTCAGTCAGGGGCGTCGTTTCAATCACCCTCTGATTCGAATGACCATATGTGAATCGGTTGGCGAAGGCGACTCCGGAAGGGTCGCCTTCGTTGGTGCTAAACGGCTCGGTTGCGCTGTCGTGCGCAACCGTTCTAAGCGTGTGATGCGCGAGGCCGCTCGCAGCTGTGGATTTCCCGTTGCGGGTTATGACATCATCTTGTTCGCAACTCCCAAGACGAGGGTTTCCTCGCCGCAGGAGATGGACAAGGCGTTGCGTTCGCTTATGAAACGCGCCGGCGTTGCCGGGGAGGAGCGATGAGCAATCACGTTTTGCGACGTGTTGCCATCGCTCCTATTCGCATATATCAACAGGTTATTTCGCCCTTATTGCCTGACGCCTGCATTTATTACCCAACGTGCTCGCAATACGCCATCCAGGCGATTGAGAAGCACGGTGTTTTGAGAGGCTGCTGGCTTGCCGTGAGGCGCATCGCTCGCTGCAATCCCCTGCACGTCGGCGGTTATGACCCTGTGCCCTAGCGGGCACTCGCTATCGGAGGAAAACTTACATGTGGGATTGGATCGTTAACATCCTTTTCGAGCTGCTCAAGCTCATCCAGACCTTTGCGGTCGACTGGGGCCTGTCCATCATCATCCTGGTGGTCATCATCCGTCTGCTGCTGACGCCGCTCATGCTCAAGTCGACCAAGTCGACGGCTCGCATGCAGGTGCTGCAGCCCAAGATGCTCGAGATCCAGGAGCGCTATGCCGACGATCCTCAGCGTCAGGCCGAGGAGATGCAGAAGTTCTACAGCGAGAACAAGTTCAACCCGATGGCTGGTTGTTTGCCGCTGTTGATCCAGATGCCTGTCCTGTTCGCCCTGTTTACGTTGCTGCGCAACCTGCCGCAGTACTTTAATGACGGCACGTTCTCGTTCTTCAACATCCTGCCCGACCTGACCACCACGCCGAGCGCTTCCTTTGCCGATGGCTTTATGGTTGCGCTGCCTGCGCTGGTCTGCCTGATTCTGTTCGCCGTCCTGACCCTGATTCCGCAGCTCTATATGTCGCGCAACCAGACCGGTCAGCAGGCGCAGAGCATGCGTATGATGGCTGTTGTCATGACGGTCATGATGCTTTGGATGGGCTGGAGCCTTCCCGTTGGTGTTCTGCTGTACTACGACGTCTCGTCTGCTTGGCAGGTTATCCAGCAGATTTTTGTGACGCAGAAGGTTATCGAGAAGGCCAAGGCCGATGAGGAGGAGCGTCTTAAGAACGCGCCGCTGCAGGTTGAGGTCACTCGTCGAGAGAAGAAGCCGCGCCCGCACAAGAAGAAGTAGTGGGATATCAATCTTATTTAGGTACCTAATTTTTGGAGTACGTTATGTCTGAAGAGATCATCGAGGATATGCTTGAGGAGGTTGCCCCGCAGGTCGCGGGCGATTATCCCGAGATTGCACAGCGCTACAAGGCTGGTGAAGAGCTGACCGATGAGGAGCTCGACACCATTGCCGATGTTGCGATTTCCATCCTGCGTTCCATCCTTTCGCACTTCGATGCCGCCAACTCTCCTATCGATGAGTATGAGGGTGACGAGGGTGAGCTGATTCTGGATGTAACGGCTCCCGATCTTGCTGTTCTCATTGGCCGTCATGGTCGCACCCTTGATGCCCTTCAGGTTATGTTCTCTTTGCTGGTGAGCCGCAAGCTTGGCTTTAGGTATCCGGTTGTAGTGGACGTTGAGGGATACAAGAGCCGCCGTCAGGACAAGGTTGCCTCCATGGCTCAGTCTGCTGCCGAGCGCGCCATCCGCACTCACAAGAGTGTTTCGCTTCCGCCCATGAATGCCTACGAGCGCCGACTGGTTCACATTGCACTTCGTGGCAATGATGCGGTCGATACTCATTCTGAAGGTTCTGACCCTGATCGCCATGTAGTGATTGTTGCTCGATAATCTACTCGAGCTTATGCTAAGGGGACGTGGTTTCCACGTCCCCTTTTTTTGTCAAAAGTTCTCGATACACTGATTTTTGTCAGAAAGGAGCTTTCGTTGTTAGTACTTACTGATCAGCAGGCTGACGAGATGTTGTGTCGTCTAACTTCCTATTGCAAAGAGTATTCCTTGAGCGTAACTGATGTTGAGCTGAGGAAATGTATTCAGCATTTGGATTTGGTTCTGGAAATAAATAAGACAACCAATCTCACCCGTATTCTTAACGTAGAAGATGCTGCAGTACTTCATATCCTTGACTCACTTGTTTTGCTCCCTTATATCAATAAGGCTCCTGAGGGAGCTTTGCTCGATATGGGAACAGGTGCGGGCTTCCCTGGTATTCCATTAACCATAACCACGCATCGTAAAGCAACTTATATTGACTCTGTTGGCAAGAAGGTTGATGCAGTCAATTCCTTTGTCCATGCTCTTGGATTGAAACATGCTCATGCGGTCCATGATCGTCTTGAAGAATATGCTCGAAGCCATAAGAAGCAGTTCTCTGTCGTAACCGCCCGCGCACTGGCCCCTTTACCGATTCTTGTTGAGTATGCTGCGCCGTACCTCAAGGATGGAGGGCTATTTGTTATCACCAAGGGCAATCCTTCGGATGATGAGCTTGCTTCCGGCATGTCAGCAGCAAAGATTTGCGGCTTCACTTTGCTTCTGAATGACGCTATCGATTTGCCTGAGGGCCTGGGCCACAGGGAGTTCATTGTTCTTAAGAAGAGCCATCCAGCATCCGTTTCATTGCCTCGTGCAAATGGCATGGCCAAGAAGAATCCGCTTGCCTAGATGTTTCACGTGAAACATAATGGATACTAACAACTTGCAGTGTTTCACGTGAAACATGGCGGTTGATATCAAATCGGAATGTTTCACGTGAAACATCCTCCGTTTGACAGCTTTAATACACACCAGGAGGGACCGTGGGATTTCGCGACGTTAAGCGTTCTAAGAGCGCAAAAGACACGCGTATTATTGCAATCATCAATCAAAAAGGCGGCGTCGGTAAGTCAACGACGGCTGTAAACCTTGCAGCAGCACTGGGTGAGCAGGGTCGTAAGACGCTGATTGTCGATTTTGATCCGCAAGGAAACAGCACTAGCGGATTTGGAATTGAAAAAGAAGACCTTGACCACTGCATTTATGATGCATTGTTGAATGATGTGCCGGCAGAATCACTTGTTCTTGATACAAATTGCAAAAAGGTATTCGTAATTCCGGCTACAATTCAGCTTGCAGGCGCGGAAATTGAACTCGTAAGCGCAATTGCTCGTGAAACCCGTCTCAAAGATTTGCTTGAGCCGATTCAGGACGAGTTCGATTTTATTTTCATTGACTGCCCTCCTTCGCTCGGCCTGCTTACTATCAACGCTTTGACCGCAGCAGACAGCGTTTTGATTCCGATCCAGTGCGAGTATTACGCACTCGAGGGCGTTACGAAGCTGCTTGAGTCAATGAAGATGGTCAAATCTCGTCTGAACAAGGGCTTAGACACCTACGGTGTGCTTATGACCATGTATGACTCGCGTACTTCTCTATCGAATCAGGTTGTTGAGGAGGTTCAATCGTACTTTGGTGATAAGGCGTTTAAGACGCTGATCCCCCGTACGGTTAAAATCTCCGAAGCTCCGTCTTTTGGAGAACCGGTAATTACCTATGCACCTCAAAATAAGGGTGCAAAAGCGTATATGAACCTTGCAAAAGAGGTGATCAAGCGTGCCTAGTGTAAAGAAACGTGGCGGATTGGGACGTGGACTCAATGCTTTGGTCTCAGAGGCCGAGTATGAGACCGGTGGTTCGGCTACATCGGCTTCAAATGCTGCATCTGAAACAAAACTACCTATTGAGGATATCGTTCCCAACCCTAATCAGCCGCGAATTCACTTTAACGAAACTGAACTTCGCGAGTTGAGCGAGTCAATCCAAGAACATGGCGTTTTGCAGCCGCTTTTGGTTCGCAAGCATGGAAACGGCTATGAGATCATCGCTGGTGAGCGTCGTTACCAGGCGTCAAAGCTTGCTGGCCTTGAAGAATTGCCAGTCATCATTAAAGAGGTAAATGATGAAGAGATGCTGGCTCTTGCTCTTATCGAAAACCTTCAGCGTTCTGATCTGAATCCCGTCGAAGAGGCTAAGGGCTATCGCCAACTCATTGATGCCAGCGGGATGACCCAGGAGGCATTGTCGAAGGCAGTAAGCAAGTCACGCTCTGCAATTACAAACTCGCTGCGTCTTCTCGATCTCCCCGAAGTAGTTCAGCAGATGATTTTTGAGGGCAAACTTACTGCTGGTCATGCACGTGCGATTCTTGCAGTTCCCTATGAGGACGCGCGTATTCGACTTGCAGAGAAAGTTGTTACAGAGGGCCTTTCCGTAAGAGCGACAGAAAATCTTGCTCCGTTGTTTTCTGCCGGAGAGACACCTAAGACGCCAAGGCCTGCAACGCCTCAGTCCTTTAAAAAGGCTGCCCGTGTGCTTCGTCAGGTATTTAATACCAACGTGCGTGTGAAGAGCTCGCGTGGAAAGAATAAGATTGAGATTGAGTTTAAAGACGAGGAAGAACTCTCTCGTATTCTTGGCGAAATGATTCAGTTTGATCAAGGAGGCCAAGATGAGGAATAAGATTTTAACAGCGATTGCATTGGTGACGACTGTCGCGGCTGGTGCCTTTGCTGGCTATAAGATCGCGACAGACGATGAACTTCGAGGCCGTTTGCTTCGTGGCGCGCAAGATATCGTCGATACTTCCAAAAAGAAAATGGATGTTATGACGGAAGATGTTGCCATGCGTACTGCTCAGGTAACGAAGAATCCCAAGATTAATCAAGGTTGGGTCAGCAACCAATGGGAAAATGTAGGCTATTAGGTACCTAACAATTACTCAGCATATTTTGAGGGGTCCTTGTCTGATTCATGAGACAAGGACCCCTTATTTTGGCCGTAAAAAATGGGACAGGTAGCAGCTGATTCAAAATTAAGGTCAATAAATGAAACGACCCCGGTTGCATATTCTGTAACCGGGGTCGTTCGATGTTTCACATGAAACGTTTTGGGATGCGACTCCCCTATGCGTTCTTCTGAACTTTGAAGCGCTGCTTCAGCTGTCCGCAAGCGGCGTCAATATCGTTACCACGGGAGTTACGAATCGTGGTCTCAATGCCACGGGACTCAAGACGACGCTGAAGATCCTCAACCTTATGAATCGGCGACGGCTTGAGCGGGCTACCCTCGATGTCGTTAAGCTGAATCAGGTTAACGTGGCACAACGTTCCCTCGCAGAAGTCGCAGAGCGCCTGCATCTCGGGATTCGTATCGTTAACGCCTTCGATCATGGCATACTCATAGGTCGGGCGGCGGCCAGTCTTCTCGGTGTAGAGTTGAAGCGCCTCGTGAAGGCGAAGCAGCGTGTACTTCTTAACACCGGGCATGAGCTTATTGCGCGTCGACTGAATGGCGGAATGCAGGGAAACGGCAAGCGTGAACTGCTCGGGGATATCGGCAAATTTGCGAATACCGGGAATAACGCCGCTGGTGGAGACGGTGAGGTGACGAGCACCGATACCAATGCCATCGGGGTCGTTGAGGATTCGCAGCGCCTTGAGAACCTCATCGTAGTTGGCAAACGGCTCGCCCTGGCCCATGAAGACAACGCTCGTGGCACGCTCGCCAAAGTCGTTAGATACATGAAGCACCTGGTCGACGATCTCTTGAGCGGTCAGCGAGCGCTTGAGGCCGTTGAGACCGGTAGCACAAAAGGCGCAGCCCATGCCGCAGCCTGCCTGGGTGGAAACGCAGACGGAAAGCTTGTTACGACGTGGCATGCCGACAGTTTCGACGGAAATGCCGTCGTGGTACTCGAGCAGATACTTGCGAGAGCCATCTTTGGAAACCTGCTTGGTGAGTTCAGTTGGCGTGTCAAAGGCAAAAGCCTCTTTAAGCTGCTCGCGGAAAGCCTTGGGAAGGTTGGTCATATCGTCAAACGAACAAACGTTCTTCTCGAAGACCCATTCGATGAGCTGCTTCGCGCGGAAGGCGGGCTGGCCAAGTTCGGCTACGAGCTCGCGAATATCGTTTTGGCTCAAGTCGCGAATGTCCTGAGATTTAGTCCTGGGATTCATGGAAGCCTTTCGATTTTGGGGAAACGTAGAGGGTATCGCTACAATATGGTATCAGCTGCAGAAATTATAGAGGAGGAGTCTGCCCATGCCGGGTAAAAGCCTAGAGAACATGCACGTAGCGGTCTTGGCGGGCGGTCGTTCCGCCGAGCGCGAGATCTCGCTCAATTCGGGAAAGAACGTTGTGGTGGCACTGAAGGAAGCCGGCTACACCTCGGTGGAGCTGCTCGATACGGCTGCCGATGACTTTATGGTAACCATGGCGACCGGCGGTTTCGACGTGGCATTTATCGCCATGCACGGCGCCGGCGGTGAGGATGGCGCCATGCAGGGTGCCATGGAGACCCTGGGTATCCCCTACACGGCCTCGGGCGTGCTTGCCAGCGCCTGCGGTGCCGACAAGGAGGTCTCTAAGCTCCTGTACGCCAAGGCGGGCATTCCCGTTGCCCCCGGCCTCGCGCTCGAGGTGGGCGATGAAGTCGATATCGATCATATCGTCGAGGTTTGTGGCGAGCGCTGCTTTGTGAAGCCGGCCGTCAACGGTTCCAGCTATGGCATTTCCCTGGTCCATGAGCCCTCCGAGCTGCCCGCGGCAATCGCCAAGGCGTTTGAGTACGGCGACAAGGTGCTGGTCGAGAAGTGCATCGAGGGTACCGAGATCACCGTCGGCGTATACGGCGAAGATGACGTGCGCGCCCTGCCGATTGTCGAGATTCGTAAGCCCGAGGACTGCGAGTTCTACGATCTGGACGTGAAGTATGTCGACCCTACGGACATCCATCGCATTCCGGCGCAGATTTCACCCGAGAATTACGCTCGCGCTCAGGAGCTTGCCTGCGCCGCTCACAAGGCCCTCGGTTGCCTGGGTATCTCGCGCAGCGACTTTATTGTGAGTGAGGACGGCCCCGTTATCCTCGAGACCAATACCATTCCCGGCATGACCGATACGTCGCTGTATCCGGATGAGATCCGCCACACCGACGACATGACGTTCCCGCAGGTCTGTGACAGCCTGATCCGTATTGGCCTTCGTCGAGCGGGCATTGCATGCTAATCGAGGACGCGGTTTCGTCAGGAACGCCGCAGTTTGTCATCGACTCCTATGCCACGCTTGCCGAACGCGCCAAAACGCAGTCCTTCGGCCTCATCGAGGAAGATGTGATTGTCCTCGATACCGAGACCACAGGTCTTTCGGTGCAGGACAACGAGCTGATCGAGATCTCGGCGGCCCGTCTTTCGGGCCGCGAGATCGTCGACCGCTTCGATACCTTCGTGCATCCCAAGCAGCTAATTCCTGCCGAGATTACCGAGCTCACGAGCATTACAAATGCCGATGTGGCAGATGCCCCGTCGGCCGTTGAGGTCGTCGCCGCTCTCGCCGATTTTGTCGGTGGTTGTCCGGTGATCGCACATAATGCCACGTTCGACCGCTCGTTTATCGAGTCGGTCAAAGGCGGCGTCAACGTGAGCGATATTTGGATCGATTCGCTGGCGCTGTCGCGAATCGCGCTTCCGCGTCTGGCCTCGCACAAGCTGTCTTTTATGGCCGATCTGTTTGGCTGTGACTCGGTATCACACCGTGCCAATGCCGACGTCGACGCCCTGTGTGGCGTATGGCGCGTGTTGCTCGTGGCGCTCACCGACTTGCCCCAGGGCCTCATGGCGCGCCTAGCCGACATGCATCCGGATGTGCCTTGGTCCTATCGTCCTATCTTCTCATTCTTGGCAGGGCAGAACCCTGGTTCTATCTTCTCTCTCAGCGCCGCTCGTGCTGACGTTCTCAAGGCCGATCGCGCCGACGATCGGGTGGACGCCGACGAACTACCGGTCCTCAAGATGCCGAGTCGTGAGGAGATTGAGGCAGACTATGCGCCGGGTGGCCTGGTCAATCGCATGTATCCCACTTACGAGCCGCGTGATGAGCAGATCGCGATGGCGCTCGAGGTCCGCGATGCGCTGGTCACGGGCACTCATCGTGTAATTGAGGCGGGCACAGGCGTCGGCAAATCGATGGCCTATCTGGTGCCTTTTGCCGAGGCAGCACGCCGTAACAACATCACGGTTGGTATTGCGACCAAATCGAACAATCTAGCCGACCAGCTCATGTACCATGAGCTGCCAAAACTTGCCGAGCAACTGGACGGTGGTCTGTCATTTTGCGCTCTCAAGGGGTATGACCACTATCCGTGCCTGCGCAAGCTTGAGCGCATGAGCCGCGGCCAGGTCGAGATTACCACCAAGCGCGATCCGGCGGACACGCTCACGGCGGTCGCGGTCATTATGGCGTACGTCTGCCAATCAGCCGATGGCGACCTCGACTCACTTGGCATTCGGTGGCGCAGCGTCAACCGCCCCGACTTTACGACGGCCTCGCGCGAGTGTGTTCGTCGCCTCTGCCCGTTTTTCCCTGATAAATGTTTGGTCCACGGCGCTCGCCGTCGTGCGGCGCATGCCGATGTGGTGGTCACCAACCATTCCCTGCTGTTCCGCAACGTTGCGGCCGAGGGCAGGATTTTGCCTCCGATTCGTCATTGGGTAATCGACGAGGCCCATTCCATCGAGCGCGAGGCGCGCCGCCAGTGGGCGCGCGTGGTGTCGGCGGACGAGTCACGCGTTCTGTTTGAGCGCCTGGGTGGCTCGAGCACCGGCGCGCTAAGCCAGGTTTCCCGTGATTTGGCAACCTCCGAGGGCTCTACGCTCTATCTGGGCCTTACTGCCAAGGCGACGTCGACAGTTGCGCGCGCGAGCATGGCAATCGCCGACGTGTTCGATGGCGTTCGCGAGCTCGGCCGCCGTGCCCGTGGGGGTTATGACAATGCCAATCTATGGATTGGCCCCGAGCTGCGCGAATCTGACGACTGGCATGATTTCTTACAGTCGGCCTACGCTGCCATCGATGCATTGGAACAAGCTGACAAGAGCGTCGACGCGCTGGTGCAAGCCGTCGCCGCCGACAAGCCCGAGGTTGTTGTTGACCTGGGTGATATCTCGCGCCGCCTGCACGAGCTGGCCGAGAACCTCAAACTCATCATTGATGGCGCCGATGAACACTACGTGTATTCGCTGCAGGTCAATCGCAGGTTGCGTGCCGGCGGAGAGTCGATGACCGCAGAGCGCATCGACATTGGTGAGGCCTTGGCAACCGAGTGGCTGCCCGAGGTTCACACGGCTATCTTTGCCTCGGCGACCATGACGGTGTCCAAAAGCTTTGAACACTTTAACCACGCGGTCGGCCTCGATCGCATCGGTGCTTCGACATCCTCATCGCTGCACTTGGATTCGAGCTACGACTTCGATTCGAACATGGCCGTAGTCGTTGCGGGCGATATCCCCGATCCGCGCGATCGTGAGAGCTATCTTACGGCGCTCGAGCGCGTGCTGGTCGACGCCCATCTTGCCATGGGCGGATCGGTGCTCACGCTGTTCACCAATCGGCGCGACATGGAAGACCTGTACGCCCGCGTTGAGCCCAAGATGGCCCGTGCGGGTCTGGAGCTCAACTGCCAGCAGCGCAACTCATCTCCTCGTCGCCTGCGCGACCGGTTTATCAACGAGCCGACCTCGTCGCTTTTTGCTCTTAAGGCCTTTTGGGAGGGATTCGACGCCAGCGGCGAGACGCTGCGCTGCGTCATCATTCCCAAGCTGCCGTTCTCGAGTCCCACGGACCCGCTCTCGTGCGAGCGCAACCTGCGCGAAGA
The DNA here is from genome assembly GCA_900543605.1 of uncultured Collinsella sp. Classification (GTDB taxonomy): domain Bacteria; phylum Actinomycetota; class Coriobacteriia; order Coriobacteriales; family Coriobacteriaceae; genus Collinsella. The sequence goes on along the minus strand of UQSK01000014.1, from coordinate 19,906 downwards.
CCGCGCTTGGGCGCGCTATTCGCTGCCCGAGGCGGTGCTCGAGGTCAAGCAGGCGGCCGGCCGCCTTATCCGCTCGTCGACCGATTGCGGCGTGCTGATTCTGGCCGACCCGCGCCTGGTGACGAAGGGCTACGGAAAGAAGTTCTTAACGTCGCTGCCTACGAGCTCCTACCAGCGCATCGAATCGGCGCAGATCGGGCACTATCTGCAACTGTGGCGTGCACGCCACGAGCGGCGGCGCTAAAGCGGACAGACGAGGGTCTTTGCCATATCGCACAGACGCTTTGACAGGGCGGGGTCATCCAAGATGCGGATGGCTCCGCCCGCTGCGATTACCTGGCTCAGTAGCCAACGCTCGGAGCCATAATGCACGGTTACCGTTGCCATGTCTGCCCCGCTGCGCTCGATTAGGGTGATGCCGGCCCAGTCCAGATGCTCCGCCATATCGAATGGCATCAAGAGCTTTGCGCTACGCTGCGTCCGAGCAAGGGAATCGTGGAGGGATGTGACGTCCGGTGCATGAGGCACGACGGAGTCTTCCGTCAAGGCGAGTCCCTCGATTTTATCCATGCGATAGGTGCGCTGCTCATCGACCGCGATGTCCCAGGCAATCAGGTATGTTTGGTCGCCGTTTGCCGTAATGCGCAAGGGGTCGACCAGACGCTCGCGTGGCCGTGCATCGTCCATCGAGCGATACGAGATGCGGCAGCGAACGCCGTCCTGAATGGCGCAGCTCAGCTGCTGCCAGTGCGATCCGTGGTTGACGGTGTCAAAGACGCGCTGGTTATAGCCAAGCTCTTCGGGTAGAAGGGCATGTCGAATCCGAGCTGCCGTCTGCGGCTCGATCCCCAACGATTCAAGTTCATGGTTGAGCACAGCGCCCTCGGCGGCACTCAGGCGCAACGGTAGCACACGCCCGGCGTCACCGGTGAGGACCACACGCTCGCCGCGGCATTCGCAGATGATGCGCGCGCCCGATTCTCGGTCCGCGAGCGTCGAGACGATCTCGAGAATCTCGTCGAGCGACACCCCCGTGATATCAAAGCGACTGCAAATCTCGGTTCGTGTCATGCCGCTCTCGCCGGCGGCGTAGAGGGCTTCCATGATGTCGATGGCGCGCGAGAGTCTCTGCTCGCTGGTGAGTTTACGCACGGGCATACTCGTGCACCGTCCTTTCGATGAGGTGGTTCCACGCCTGCTTGAGCGATTTGGGGGCCATGGGCCTCATGCCGTCCATGGCGTGGGCCATGCAAAATGAGGCGGCGGCTTCAAGATCGCGCACGTCAACGGTCCAGGTCCATCCCACATCGGTGTGTGCGAGCTCACCTCGCCCGCGCGTGAGGCCGTTGATCATATCGATCTGCGTCTGAGGGGCGAACGAGAACGTGGCTGCAACGGGCGGTCGGTCGGCAAAATCGAATTCAAAGAACAGATAGTCGTTGAGATTGAAGTTCGCGGGGATGACGTAGGCCTTCGAAGGACGCCAAGCGCGTACGATACGGTCGCAGCGGAATGTCCTGATGTCGTCGGTGGCATTGTCGAGGCCGCAGAAATACGCCACGCCCTCGCGCTCGAACATGCCGTAGACGCAGACGGTACGTTCTTTCTGCTCGCCGCGTCCGTTCTGATATAAAAATCGCAGCGCGCATCGCTCGGCAAAGGCGCTCCATACCGCATCGACGGTGGGAGAGCGGCGGATCGGTGCTTCGTCCACCGTCGTCCTACCGGTGAGGTAGGCAATCTTTGATCGAATATCGGCAAGCGGTGCGGCAAAAGTGGATGAGCCGGCCGCTAGTGTCTGGTCGATGGCGTTGAGCAGGATATCGGCGTCGTCTGCGGTGATGAGGCCGCCTGCTGCAAAGGTGTGCTCGCGGTCGATTGTCCACGAGCTTTCCTCGGTCTCCTGCGCGCCGGCGGGGCGAACCTCCTTGATTAAGATGCCACGCTCGAGCAGTTTGTCACGATCGCGCCGAAACTTGCGCTTATCCGAGTCGATGTTGCCCGAGCCATATCCCAGGTCAGAATCCAAGACGATCTGCTCGGTCGTCAGCGGTTCGGGGGAGCTATTGAGCACAAAGAAAAGATTGAGGATGCGCTGAGCCGTTTTATCGAAACTGGGCTCCGAATTCCCCTTTTTAATTGTCGCGGTCGCGTCGCTTGCCGTCATAGAGTCCTCGCATGAGAAGGTGGTTTGCTGCCATGATTTTAGTCCGATATGGAGATTAGGCTATATCCTTGTCCGCTCGGGGCGTTAAGATGGCCCGAATTCGGTCGTTTGCGCTCGCTCGGGGTATACTTTCGACTATATACGGTTCTAATGTGCATGCATTGGGCCTATTTGTCGGATTATGGATGTGGAGCGCACATGGCGAACACCCAGAACTATATTAACCACCTGCTGCAGAACACCGGCATTACGCCGGCATGCAGCGAAGAAGAGCGCTTGGCTGCCGAGGATATCGCTCAGATCTTCCGCAACCACGGCTTTGATCCCGAGGTTCAGGAGTTCAATGCCCCGGCGCCCAGTAGGTTGGCATTTGCCGTTACCGGTATTCTTGCGTTTGCCGGTGCCCTGCTGATGGGCATCGGCGGCGGTATCGGCTTGGTCGGCACCTTGCTGGCCATTGTCGGCGCCGTTCTTTACGTGCTCGAGCGCACAGGCCACCCCGTGGTTTCGCGCCTGGGCAAGACGGGCGTGAGCCAAAATGTCATCGCCTACCACAAGGCCTCGGGCCCGCTCGCGTCTCCGCGCAACCGCCCGGTGGTCGTTGTCGCACACTACGACTCTCCCCGTGCCGAGCTGCTCGCCCGCGAGCCCTATGCTTCGTATCGTGCGCTCATCGCCAAGCTGTTGCCCGTTGCCACGGTTGCCCCCGCTGCCGTTGCCATTCTGCGCATCCTGCCGCTCCCCGGCGCGCTCAAGGTTCTGCTGTGGATTGTCGCGATCCTCGCTTCCCTCGTTGCACTCGCCAACGCGGTAAACATCATCTCTAACCGCCACATTCTTCCCTATACGTCCGGCGCGGTGTGCAACAAGTCTTCTGTCGCCGCTATGCTCGGCGTTATGGACAACGTTGCTCCCTTCCAGGGCGAAAACGAGTTTCCCGACGATGTTCCGTTCGATACCTATTTTGGGGAGCAGAAGCGTCGTGCCGAGGAAATGGCGCGCGCAGCGGCGGAATATGCCGCGGCCCAGCAGCAAAACGACTACGGCAACACCATCGAGTACGAAGAGCCTACCTACGCCGAGGACGAATTCGGTCAGCCGATTGCTCCCGACGCTCAGACCGAGCCCGAACAGGGTGAGGCTTTCGACGAGCAGATCGAGGGCTTTGAGGGTGCGTCTGCCGACGAGACGCTGATCGGCGCTATCGTGCCTGAGGATCAGAATCAGGCTGCCCAAGCCGAAGAGTTCAATGACGAGGTTCCCGCTGCCGAGCCGGCGGAGGAGTCTGCCGAGCCCGAGCCCGAGCCCCAGCTCTATCGCAATGCCGCCGGCAACATCCGCTTTGGTTCGGATGCCATCCGTGCGCTCGGAATGCTTCCCGAGTCCTGCACGCTCGATTACGAGGAGGGCGAGGAGCCGACGTTTGAGCCCGAGCCTGCCCCCGTCGTGGCTGCGCCTGCGCCCGTTGTCGCTGCGGATGATGAGTCTGCCGCGGTTACCGCTGCCGTTGCCGATCCCGAGGCGGTGTCCGCGATCGATCCCGCGGCAGGACTGGACATTTTGGCCCCCGCCGCGCCGGCGCAAGACGTTGCGGACGAGTCTGACGACGATTACGTTGAACAGCCGAGGCGCGTGTCTTACGAGAGCGATACTGATTTCTCGGCCGAGATTCCCGCGGCAACGCCCCATGCCGACATTGCATCCGCGTTCTCGTCGATTGGCGCCAGCGCTTCCAACTTCTTTAAGGGTGCGCTTGCAAAGGGCAAGAAATTTGTCGACGATTTCGAGGAGAAGCGCGCTGCCGCACGCGAGGCTGCCGAGCAGGAGGCTATTGCTCAGCAGCAGGCAGCCGAGGCGGCACATGAGCTCGCGGCGCAAGAGTTCGAGCAGAACGAGGCTATGCAGTCCGTGCCCGTCGACGCCGCCGAAGCTACAACGTCCTTTGAGTCCCAGCAACCGGCGTCCGCGGATGTTGTTGAGGCGACGACGTCTTTCGAGGCTCAGCAGCACGTCGATAGCACCATGTCGTTTGATGCCGCGCAGTTCGATTCCACGATAACGTTTGAAAAGCAAGGTACCGCGATTGCCGAGCCCCTTCCTGCTTCCGATGAGCAGGGCGACGCGGCAGACGATGACGAGCCTATTGATGCCGCCGAAATCCAAGATGCCGCCGAGGACGAGCCCGTCGAGGACAACTCTGGCGAAGAGCAATACGCGGCAGCCGAGCAAGATGATTCGACCGAGGCCGAGCAGGAGGAAGTGTCTGTGGTTTCCGAGACTCTCGAAACGGATGAGTCGAGACCTTACTCCACGCAGATTTTCACCATGCCGACTCCGAGTGGTTCCGGTGCCACGGTTGCCAATGTCGCTCCCACCCAGGACGAAACGGTCGATTCCCTTATGGCCCAGATTTCCTCCCAAGCATCGCCGCGTCCGCAGATGAATGTTCCCGATCCGGCGTCGGCACCGTCGCCTGCACCTTCCTCGTCTCCGCTGGCTTCGGTCCCCGATCCGTCGCTGCCGTCGATGAAGCAGGCAAACGTTGCGTCTCGCACGTCGCTGTTCGACCTTCCCGACCCCTCTGCCCAGGTCAACGACCCCTTTGCTACCGCCCAAGGTCCCGAACCCACATCGGCACCTGTTGCGCCTCCTATGCCCGTTGCGTCGGGCGCGCAGCCGATCGAGACCATTTCGGCTCCCGCCCCGGCGGCACCCAAGTCTCGTAAGCGCGGCCTAGGTGGCCTGTTCGGTCGTAAAAAGAAAAACGAGCAGAACAGCATGAGTGACTGGCTGGGCGTCGAAGACGATTACGATGCCAAGAAGTCCGGTCGCGGTATCGGTTCGTGGGATAACTTCGAGGACGATAACGATGGCTGGAAGGGTGGCGCTACGTCTTCCGATGGCGCTTCTTCCGAAGATATGCTCTCGGCTGTCGCCTCTATGGGCGATGATGAGCTGCTCGGTCACGATATCTGGTTTGTGGCAACGGGCGCCTCGGATTGTGATGGCGCCGGCATGAAGGCCTTCTTGGCTTCGCATCGCGACAAGCTCCGCGGCGTATTCTTTATCAATCTTGAATCCGTCGGCGCCGGTAGGCTTTCGGTGGTGACGGTCGAGGGCGAACAACAGCTGCTCAAGGGCGATCGCCGCATCATGAACCTGGTCAGCAAGGTGTGCAAGTCGTTCCATGTCGATTGTGGCGCGCTCGAGATGCCCTATGCCAAGACCGATGCCTATGCCGCGCTCGAGGCGAGCCGCCGAGCCCTCACCATCGCCGGCGTGGACGGCACGTGTCTGGCTTGCGCTCGTACCGAGGACGACCTGCCCCACAATGTCAACCCGACGAACATTGCCACGGTATCCGAGGTCGTGACCGAGGTTATCCGCCGTTCGTAGACGGAGCTCTAAGGAGTCAACGTGTTTTCGTATATTAAGCGCCATTGGCCTGTCTACGTGATTTTGACCTTGATTGCCATTGCGTTAGGATTTGGGGCTGCCTACATCGTGGGTGCAAAGGGCTCGACCCCCGCCTCCGCAATCAGCGAAGAGGTGGAGCAAGAACAGAGTACGGGTGCCGATGGGATTCCTGAGTCCGAGCAGGCAATCGTTGATGGTGGATCTTCGTCTGCAGAGTAGATACGGCGATTTACATGATTGAAAGCGGGCGAGCCGGGGGACTGGCTCGCCCGCTTTTTCATCGCGCTAGCGCTTCTTTGGGACCGACCTAAGGCGAGCGAACCATAGGGCTGCGGCACCCGAGGTCAGGAGCGCGGTGATGCAAGCGGTGATGGGAACTGATCCTGTTGCCGGTAGGTCCTGCGGTAGGGTACAGCGTTGAATGACACGGTCCTCGTCATGTGACTCAAGTTTATCGCCGCCGCCGTTGCGGCAAAGATCGACGCGCGCGCTGTTGGTGAGTGCGGTTTGGGGCGTATAAGCCGACGTTGCCTGCATGTGCACGACTGCGCCCCGAGCGTCTGTGCCAAGGATTGCTTTGGCATCGTCAAGGTCGTCGTGCTCATCTTTGAGATCATCGTGGGTCCAAGAATCCGCATCGCTTCGAGTCGTAAAGTCGGCAGCTACCGCACCGTATTCAATTCGAATGCCCGTTACGACGGTATTGGATGCAAGGTCGAGCTCTTCCGCCTCGAGTGTGGTGGATTCCGTGGTCGAGACATCCGCCTTCCAGAGGTGCCAGCCGTCGTAATCGACGAGGCGGCAATCCTCACCCAGACTCTCCCTTACTTCGTCGGACTCAAGCCAAGGATTTTCGTGCCCATCGTCAAGTGTCGCGTTTGCCGGCTCATCGACGTCTGTCGAGTCCAACGGTGTCGTGCGATACCACACGTTGCACAGACCATTGAGGTCGCCGATGGCGACGGGGGTTTCGATTGAGACGAATCTCGCCGTATCGTCCTCGGCACACTCAAGATCATCGGTAATTGTGAACTCATCAACCCAGGTAGTTGAATCGTTTCGAGCGTCGATGGTATAGGAGAAAAGCCCATCCGCATTGGTTTGCGTCGCGGCGCGGTTTTTACCATCGCCATTAGCCAACAGGCCCTTCCCGATAGGTTGGACAAGTTCCTGACGCTTGTCGACCTGCCCCTTGATCTCGATGGGCGCATCCTTCATCGCGACGGATTGGACTTCTCCCGTATCCTTTATTTCAAACGTTATCTCCTCGGCAAGGTCATAGGTCCGCGGAGACATCATTTCGCGCAACGAGTAGGTGCCGGGTGCAAGATGTTCGACGCGATGCGGCTTGTCGGATGAGGTCCAGGAGTCTATTTCGGTTTTATCGGGACCATATAAGGTGAGCTGTGCGCCTTCCACTTCTTGCTCACCGCTTGCATCGACCTTGGAGATATCAACCTTGGTGTAATCGTCGGATACGTTAAGCCGTGCTTCTACAACGGGTGTTTTCTGGTCGGCATAAGTAAGGGCAACAATATGGGTTGTCTGATCGAGCAAGAAGCCTGCCGGCGCTTGAGTCTCGACAACCTCGTAGCGTGCGGTGCCAGATCCCAGTGGGAGGTTGTCCGCGCGTGCTTCTCCAGTTTCATCCGTCGTGACGGTCGTGACAGTCTCACCGTCGAGCGCGGCAATGCTACCGTCGGGGCGCACGATATCACCCGAGGCGCGGATCTCAAAGACGGCGCCTGCGAGGCTGCTGCCGTCTATGGCATCGGTTTTAACGATCCTGATGTTTCCGGTCGCGGCGTGGTCATAATACGAGGCGATTGCAACGGGCGTTAGGTTCATGTCGGCGGGTATGTTTACCTCGATCTCCTCGCCGACAAGATAGGGCTCTTTGGCCGAGGTTTCGCGTACATAATAGGTGCCCGGCACGAGCGATTCGGGCAGTGTGACGGTCCCGGTCGCGTCAGTCGTAAAGGTGTCCATTACGTTATGTGTTGGATACCAGCAAGTTTGTGAGACAGATTCGTGATTGCTGTCTAGGAGTTGGAAGGTGAATCCGGCTAGTGGAACAGAAGCGCCTGTTTGGGCATCGCGTTTTACAATCTGGAGATGCGTCGACAGAGCGTGGTTGTCCACGATATATTGAAGCTCGGCGCCGTTGGAAATCTGATTGGCCCCAACGGTCCATTCCCCTGCACGTTTAAAACCCTCGGGGACGGTTTCCGGAACCTCGCGAACCGTGTAGCCGGCACGGTCGTATGGGACGGCTCCGTGGACACCGGCGGGTCGCTTGCCTGCGCCGAACCATGCTTCGGGCTGATCTTTGGTGGAGGCAAAGCCATAGACGTTTGTGGTCAGTGTGCCAACAACCTGCTGAGAGCTGTTGCTGACAACCTCAAAGACAACACCACCCGCCGGCTGCTCCAGGCCGGATTGATCGCTATTGCCGTAATCCTTGAATTTGGAAATCTCAAGGTTAAACGCAATGGGGATATCGGAAATGCGAGATTCGATCTCGACCACGCCTGAATCGCCGAGCTGGTCGGCTCCAACGGTATAGGTCCAGCTGTCGTTGGATGGCAGGTAGCCCTCGGGGGCTTTTGATTCGTAGATGGTAAAGGTTCCTAAGGGGACATCGGCGAGGGTGGCCCGACCGCTTTCGTCGGTCGTGAGGATTTGCGCCCATCCAGGGGTTGATTGCGACACACACGTGAACTCTGCTCCTGCGAGTGAAGATCCCACCTGGGGGCCGGCATTCGTCGCGGCATCGAGTTTTACGATACGCAGGTTGATGGTGCCGGGCTGTTCATCAATGGCGACCTGTCCACCGTCATTCCCCGTGGTAAAGGCGATGCGATCACGACGGGGGACATAGCCGGCCGGCGCCTTCGTTTCAACTAGGTAGTATGCCGTGTTGGGCAGAAGTGTTGCTTGCGCTCGACCGTTGCTGTCCATCTGGACGGTGTCGACACGCGCGCCGCTGGTGCTCTCAAAAACATCGAATGTTGCCCCGTCAAACTGATAAGTATTGTTTCCGCTGGTAATGGCAGCGTTTGCAGACTGCTTTTGGAAGGAAACAGAGACCGCCGGCAGTACATAGAGCATGTCTTGACGTTTGCTGCCGCCCGATACGGCTCCTAGATAGCGCCGCGCGTGGTGCGGAGCGGCTTTGATGCTTCCTGATTTTGCGCTGTCGTGGAGCCACCGCGCAGCCGCCACGACTTCATTGTCGGCGGTAAAGTGCCCACTCTTGGTTTTGCCCTGAGCGGTCGTGTAGGAATAGGTACCGTCGACATGGGTAGTGCCGTTGAGCATCCATACGGCAAGCTGGGTTGCGGCGCGGGCGCGATCGGGCGAAAGGTGGTAACCGCCAAACGACGTGGCGGTAGGATATCCGTGACAAACGATTGCCGCGAACTCGTCGTCGAGCCACACCCAGCCTTGATCAAAGTTGAGCCATGGGCCGCCCGGCTTGGTGGGGCCGGGGCGCTCCTGGTTCATGCAGTAGGCAATCGAGGCGTCTTGAGCTTCATACTTGCCGATGAGGAAGGGCCCACAATCATCGCTAATAGTGCGGAAGCCGAGCTGGTCGTAGCCATCGACGGCAAATGCGGCTCCCGGTGCCAGGCGGCCGAAAAGCAGGAAGAGGAGCAGGAGCAGCGGACCTGTTGCGATTGCGCTGTGGGCAGAGTGCGTGGGTGCGTTGGACATGGCTGCTCCTTATCCCTCGTGCGCCGCACGGGGAGGCTGCGACGCGTAGGATGAGGCTACCCCCGAGGTTCATGCGGGTAAGTACCGGAGCCTGACCAAAAGCTTGCCCGATTTCTGACAAATCGAGCTCAAATACAACAATCAGATAAAAGTGCAGGTAGAAGATGGTAAGAAAAGAAAGACAAAGGTCCTCATCTCCACAATTGGCGCGGTTTTCAAACGATTCTCCACAGCTAAAACAAGCATCGACACCCTTGTATCGAACAAGACAACCGCGTTATACTATCCCCCACATATGCGGGCATCGCCAAGTGGTAAGGCATCAGCTTCCCAAGCTGACACTCGCGGGTTCGAGTCCCGTTGCCCGCTCCAGTAAAAAGCACAAGCACGGCAGCGTTACGTTGCCGTGCTTTTTACTACCAAGCGCCGGGACTCGAACCCGCCAGGGTGCGAGCGTTAAGCAAACGCGAAGCGTTTGTAGCGAGCAGGCGAAGGCGCCGACAGGCGCCTGAAGCCGGTGCGGATTTGCGAAGCAAATACGCAGACGTCCCGTTGCCCACTCCATCGAGCACGGGAGACAGCCGGGGGCGTCAGATTCAACCCATTTTGCCCGCGCATGGGTGTAGGTCCGGGCGTGTCGCCGCAGCCGGTGCGGATTTGCGAAGCAAATAACGCAGACGTCCCGTTGCTCGCTCCAATTCCAAAATGTTAGGTTAATGCCTGCTGCCCATACTTGCACCTGCGCACGGTACAATGGTTGGGTTACGACCAACGTGCCAATAACCAAAAAGGAGCCGCTATGATCGATCGCTATACCCGCCCGGAGATGGGACACATCTTCTCCCTCGAGAACAAGTACGCCATTTGGCAGGAGATCGAGGTTCTGGCCTGCGAGGCCCAGGCGGAGCTCGGCAAGATCGGTATTTCCAAAGACGAGGCCCAGTGGATTCGCGACCATGCCAACTTTGAGAAGGCGAAGGTCGATGAGATCGAGGAAGTCACGCGCCACGACGTCATTGCCTTCCTGACCAACATGAAGGAATACATCGATGCCGATGTTCCCGAGGGCGACCCCAAGCCCAGCCGCTGGGTTCACTATGGCATGACCAGCTCCGATCTGGGCGACACGGCCCTGTGCTACCAGCTCACCCAGGCCTGCGACCTGATCATCGAGGACGTCAAGAAGCTCGGCGAGATTTGCAAGCGTCGCGCCTTTGAGGAGCGCAACACACTCTGTGCCGGCCGCACTCATGGCATCCATGCCGAGCCGATGACCTTCGGTATGAAGTTTGGCTCTTGGGCATGGGAGCTCAAGCGCGATCTGGATCGTCTTGAGGACGCTCGCAAGAATGTTGCCTTCGGTGCCATCTCCGGTGCCGTCGGCACCTACAGCTCCATCGAGCCGTTCGTCGAGGAGTACGTCTGCGAGCACCTGGGCCTGGTTCACGACCCGCTGTCCACGCAAGTTATCAGCCGCGACCATCACGCCTATCTCGCCGGCGTTCTCGCCACCACCGCGGCCACCTGCGAGCGTATCGCTACCGAGGTCCGCAACCTGCAGAAGACTGATACGCTCGAGGCCGAGGAGCCGTTCCGTAAGGGCCAAAAGGGCAGCTCCGCCATGCCGCACAAGCGCAACCCCATCACCATGGAGAAAGTCTGCGGCCTGTCGCGCGTCGTGAAGGCCAACGCGCAGGTCGCCTTCGACAACGTCGCCCTGTGGCACGAGCGTGACATTTCGCACTCCTCTGCCGAGCGCGTCGCCCAGGCCGATAGCTTCATCGCGCTCGACCACATGTTCCAGTGCCTCATCCGCGTTATCGACGGCCTGCAGCTGTACCCTGCCCGCATGATGGCCAACCTCAATAAGACCCGCGGCCTTATCTTCTCCTCCAAGGTCCTACTGGCCCTCGTCGATACGGGCATCACCCGCGAGGACGCCTATGCTATCGTGCAGGAAAACGCCATGGCCACCTGGCACGAGGTGCAGGATTGTGTCTCCGGCCCCACTTTTAAGGAGCGTCTCGAGGCCGATCCACGCTGTACCGTCAGTCAGGAGAAGCTCGACGAGATCTTTGATCCGTGGGACTTCCTCACCCGTATCGACACGGTCTTTGATCGTCTGGAGCAGCTGAGCTTCGAGTAGGTTCGGGCATAACGTTAGCTTTTTAGGGCGCTTTGCTGGTAATGTGTGTTGCCGGCAAAGCGCCTCGTTGCATTTAGGGAAAGACGGGGATAATAGTTGTCTCGAATAACATTCTGAGAGGGGATCGCATGATTTCGTTTGATTACAAGCCTCAGGGCGTGTGTGCTCGCAATATTCACCTTGATCTTTCCGATGACGGCAACAAGGTGATGGGCGTTGAGTTTACCGGCGGCTGCGACGGCAATCTCAAGGCTATCTCCAAGCTGGTCGAGGGCGCTCCTGCCGATCGCGTAATCGAGGTTCTCGCCGGTAATACCTGCGGTATGAAAAAGACCTCCTGCGCCGACCAGCTTACACGCGCTATCGAGGCCGCTCGCGCCGAGATCGCCTAATGGGTATCGCCGATCACATCAAGAACGGAATATCGCGTCGCGGCTTTGTGCTCGGTGGGGTTGCTGCGGGCGCTGCCACGGTGCTTGCCGGATGCTCGAAAAAAACGGGTACCAGCGATGATGCCGCCGGCGAGCCGCAGGTTATCAAGGATGATTCCAAAATCATCTCGATTACGGATGAGTACGAGGCAGTCGACATCGATCTTGAGCCGGCGGCGTCGTGGACGCTGCCTCTGGGTACGCTGCTGTACTACTGCGACGGCGATTACGCCGCGGCAATGATGGCGCCCGCATCGGCACTGCACGCCAACACACTCGGTGTGCTCAACCTGGGCGATGGCTCGCTTACCACATTAATCGAGGATCCTATCGAGGGCACGGGATATGCATTCTACGATGTCCGTGCCGGCGACAGCGTATTCGCGTGGGTTGAGATGAACTTTGCCAATTCATCGTGGAAGCTCTACGGTCAAAATCTGTCGGGCGCTTCGCTCTCTGGCGACGTGGTTGAGCTCGATCGAGGTGGCAAGGACTATGATCCGCCGCTGTTTACGGCGTTCGGGTCATCAGTCATCTGGTATAAAATGCCCTCGGCAGGTGGCAATAAAACGAGTAGCGATTCGTTTTGCTATTGTCGCTCGCTTGATGAATCCAAGGCCGAGACAATTTGGAAATCGACGGGCCGCTTTGCATCGGCCCCGCGCGCGAGCGACGGCATTTTGACCATCTCGCCGCGTGTCCGCAACGACGAGGGCGTCTACTACGGCATAACGGCAATCGATCTGACCGACGGCAACAACACCAAGCGTGCCCAGTTGGTCCTTCCTTCGTCAGTTTCGCCTTTCGAGGCCGTATATATGGGCGATATCTTCGTGTTTTCTATCGAGGCGGCCTATAGTGGCGTGGGCAGCCTGGGCAATATGGGCACGTATATCGGTAATGAGGGAGGGCCGTACCTCTTCCTGTCACGCGAGCCGCTCGCATGTGCGGCTGGCAAGAAGAATAAATACCTTGTTAAGGTACAGGCGTCGCATTTCCTGATCGACACCTCTGCCAAGACCTATGGCTCGCTGCTGTCGCCCGACCGCGCTTTGGAGTATGGCGATTATCCAGCTACGGCGGGAAAATCGGACTCATTCCTTACGTACGCCACGGTGCGCAACAGCCAGGGTATACCAGAGACGGTCACTGCACGCCTATTCTCTCTTTAAGCTTAGAGGGGTTAAAAAGGCGCCAACAGGGGAATAAACGCGTTGTAATTGTGAGTACCGCCCGCCGAGCTGCCGCGTCATAGCGGCATCCGGCGGGCTCAGGTGCGTTAAAATGGGCTTGTTCTTAGCTAATTGAGACAGGGGGGCCGTGTTATGGCTTCAGATGCAAAAAAGATTCTGCTGGTCGAGGATGAGAAGGCAATCCGTGACGCCGTCGCTGCCTATCTCGAGCGCGAAGGCTATTGGGTTGTGGGCGTCGGCGACGGCCAGTCCGCGATCGAGGAGTTCGAGAAGCATCAGTTCGACCTGGTCGTGCTCGACCTTATGCTCCCCAAGATTCCCGGCGAGCGCGTTTGCCGCACCATTCGCGATACCTCGGATGTCCCCATCATCATGCTGACGGCTAAGGGCGAGATCGAGGACCGTATTATCGGTCTTGAGCTCGGCGCCGACGACTATCTGATTAAGCCGTTCTCGCCGCGCGAGCTCGTCGCCCGCGTTCGCGCTCTGTTCCGCCGTGCCCATCAGGCCGACGAGCCCGCCGTCGAGGTACTCGACTTCGGCGATCTGGTCATCGATATCTCGGGCCACAAGATCTTGGTCGAGGGCAAGGAAGTCGATCTGACGGCTTCCGAGTTCAAGCTGCTCACCACGCTTGCCCGCCATCCCGGCCGTGTGTATAACCGCATGGAGCTGGTCGAGAAAGTGCTCGGGTATGACTTTGAGGGCTATGAGCGCACCATCGATAGCCACGTGAAGAATCTTCGCGCCAAGCTGGGCGATGATCCCAAGAAGCCCAAGTGGCTCTACACCGTCCATGGTGTCGGCTATCGCTTCGAGGCTCCGGCCAAGACCGATAAGTCGGACGAGAAATAGGGAAATCACATATGACACCTGCGCGCTTTGAAATCGGACAAAAGCACAAGCAGGAGAGCGAGGCGGGTTCCAAGGCTAGTTGGAACACGCCTCGTTCCGATTCACGGCCAACGATGAGCTATCCCTCGCGCATGGCACTTGCTTTTGCTCTGACATCGCTCATGACGGTATTGGTGCTGGTGGGCGTTGTCTCTGTTGTGTGGGGCACAGTCTTTTCGGATTACACACGCTCCAATATCGTCGAAATCGCAAATTCCGCTGCCGAGAAGTTGGCAACCTCATATGAGGAAAACGGCTCTTGGACCGCGGGAGAACTGCGCACGGTCGCAACGTCGAGTTTGGTTTCCGACGATCTGGGTATGCAGGTCGTCAATAAAAAGGGCGTGATCGTTTATGACGATTCCTGGCCCTCGGCAAGCGCCACCGCCGATGTACGCGAAAACCAGGCTACGACCGACGACACGAGCGGCAAGAGGGCATCGCATAGTCCGGTCTCGTCTGCTCCAACCGACTCCGATAGCGTTGCTAACGTCGAGATTGTAACGTCTTCCGGCGAGCATGTCGGACAGGTAAAGCTGTGGGCCATCGGCTCCGACGCTCTGCTCACCAAGGCGGACTCTGCGTTTAGGGAGAAGACCTTTAACGCCATGGCCCTCGCCGCGGTTGTTGCAATTTGCATTTCGGTCGTTATCGGATCGCTCGTGTCGCGCATGCTCACCAAGCCGATTCATCGCATCACCAGTACCGCAAAGCAAATCCGTGACGGCGACCTGTCGGCTCGCACGGGACTGCGCGGTGATGACGAGATCGATCAGCTGGGTGAGACCTTCGATGAGATGGCCACTTCTCTCGAGAAGGATATGAAACACGAGAAGCGCCTGACCTCAGACGTTGCACACGAGCTTCGCACGCCGCTTATGGCCATGCTCGCAACGGTCGAGGCCATGCAGGATGGCGTGTATCCCACCGACGATGAGCATTTGGAGACCGTTGCTTCCGAGACGCGTCGCTTGGCTCGTCTGGTGCAGCAGATGCTCGACCTGTCGCGCATGGAAAACAGCGCGGCTCCGCTCAACCTTGAGCCGGTGGACATGGTTCCTTTCGTGCGTTCCATCGTCAATGCCCAGGAGCGCCTGTTTGTCGACCGCGATCTGCGCCTGCGTTTTGCGGACGAGACCCAGGGTCACGACGATGTCGTCGAGGCCGATCCCGACATGATCACGCAATGTGTTATCAACCTCATGAGCAACGCCATGCGCTACACCCCCGAGGGCGGTTGGGTCGTGGTGTCGGTGCTCAGTGACCGCAAGCACGTCAGCATTGCCGTTTCTGATACCGGTATCGGTATTGCCAAGGACGATCTGTCGCGCATTTTCGGGCGGTTTTGGCGCGCCGATGCCAGCCGCGCCCGCGAAGCCGGCGGCCTGGGCGTTGGCCTCGCCGTGACCAAGCAGATCGTCGAGCGTCACCATGGCTACATATCCGTGGAGTCGGAGCTTGGAAAGGGTACGACTTTTACAATTCATCTGCCCCGCGAGCACACGGCAGACGCGGCATCTACTACAATGGAGCACTAGCTTTTCGCTATTCGGTGAAGGAGGGGCCGCGTCCCTACCGCTCCGAGTTTGCGAAAACATGCGGGAAAGAACCCGCATTTCTGTCGTATTTAGGTAAGGAGTGACTCACGTGACAACGATGGAGCGTCGTCCGGATTCCCGTGGCAAGGTTCGTGATATTTACGATGCCGGTGAAAACCTGCTGATGGTCGCCACCGACCGCATTTCTGCGTTTGACTTCATTCTTCCCGACGAGATTCCGTTTAAGGGAGAGGTACTCAATCGCATCTCGGCATTCTGGTTCGATAAGTTTGCCGACATCGTCCCCAACCATCTCGTTTCCATCGACCCGGCGGATTTCCCCGAGGAGTTTGCTGAGTATCGCGACTACCTCGCTGGCCGCGCCATGCTGGTTAAGAAGGCCCAGACGATTCCTATCGAGTGCATCGTCCGCGGCTATCTGACCGGTTCGGGCAAGAAGACCTACGACGAGAACGGCACCGTCTGCGGCATCCAGCTGCCTGAGGGCCTGACCGAGGCTTCCAAGCTTCCCGAGCCGCTGTTCACGCCGTCCACGAAGGCCGAGATCGGTGACCACGACGAGAACATCTCGTTCGAGCGTTGCTGCGAGATCGTGGGCGAGGACATCGCCACGCAGATTCGTGACCTTTCCCTCAAGATCTACAAGGCCGCTGCCGAGTACGCCGCGACCCGTGGCATCATCATTGCCGACACCAAGTTCGAGTTTGGTGTCATTGATGGCAAGGTCACGCTGATCGACGAGTGCCTCACGCCCGACTCCAGCCGTTTCTGGCCTGCTGCCAGCTACGAGGAGGGCAAGATCCAGCCTAGCTACGACAAGCAATTCGTCCGCAATTGGCTCAAGGCCAACTGGGATATGACGGGGGAGACCCCGCACCTGCCCGCCGAGGTCATCGATGGCACGTCCGAGCGCTATCGCGAGGCCTTCCAGATCATCACGGGCTCCCAGTTCACAAGCATGAAGGAGAACGCATAAGTGAGTACCCGTAGCGCCACGAACAAGCGCACGCAATCCCACGAAGTTACCGGGGTTGCGCGCAAGTCTGCCGCATCTGCTAAGCCCGCCCGCCAAGCAGCGAGCTCCGTTCGCGTCGTGCCGGCTTCGTCTAAGGCACGCCGCAAAGAGCTCGAGAAGGGCGAGAACCTCGAGGGCCTCTCTAAAGAGGAGAAGCGCGCCCGCAAGGCCAAGCAGCGCGCCAAGGAGGACCGCATCTATACGGTGTCGAATATCCTCCTCAAGCAGGACGAGGACTACACCAAGCGCCGTCGCATCTGGTGGATTGTGCTCGCCATTGGCATGGTGCTCGTCGTGGCAATTTGGGCCTCGCTGTACTTCGCTCCCGCTGGCATGGTGTCCAGCCCTGTCCAGATGGTCGGCATCGTTTTGTCCTATGTCATCATCCTAGGTGACTTTATCTACGACTTCGCTCGTATTCGTCCCTTGCGCAACATGTACCGCGCGCAGGCCGAGGGCATGTCCGAGAACAAGCTCAACGCTCTTATTGAGCGCGCGGCTGCCGAGGAGGACAAGAAGGACTCCAAGAAGAAGTAGCGTTTGCATACATACTTATCGCTAAGATATAAGGCGCGTCGTTTTTGCGGCGCGCCTTTTTACTGTTCTATAGATAGATGGAGTGGCACATGATTCGAGCTGCCCTGACGGTCGAAGAGGCTCTGGAGGGCATGAAGGCCCTGGAGCCCAAGATTAAAAACTACGCGCGCCTGGTCGTCCGCAAGGGCGTAAACGTCAAGCCCGGTCAGGAGGTCGTCGTTCAGTCTCCGGTCGAGTGCGCGCCGTTTGCGCGCGTGGTGGTCGCGGAGGCCTATGCTGCCGGCGCCGGCCACGTGACGGTCATTTGGGCCGATGATGCCGTGACGAGGCTCACGTACGAGCATGTCGAGAAAAGCTATTTTGAGCAGACGCCCGAGTGGAAGCGCATACAGCTGGATTCCTTGGCCCAGGATGGTGCCTGCTTTGTCTTTATCGAGGGTGCGGATCCTGCAGCCCTCAAGGGCATCGATCCAGCCAAGCCGGCCGCGGCATCCAAGGCGAGGAATACGCAGTGCAAAGTTTTCCGCCGTGGACTGGATTACAACATCAATCCGTGGTGCATCGCCGGCGCTCCGGTCGTGGCTTGGGCGCACGAGGTGTTCCCGGGAGACGCCGATGAGGTTGCAATCTATAAGCTGTGGAATGCGATTCTGCACACCGCGCGCGCCGATGGCCAGGACCCAGAGAGCGACTGGGAACTCCATGACGCCGCATTCGAAAAGAACCTGCGTTTCCTGAACGACAATCGTTTCGACTACCTGCATTACACCGCGGCAAATGGAACCGATCTGACGATTGGCATGACGAAAGGTCACGAGTGGGCCGGCGGCAAGGGCAAGACGCCCGATGGGCACCCCTTCTTCCCCAACATTCCCACCGAGGAAGTCTTCACTTCGCCCGATCGCATGCGCGCCGACGGTATCGTGTACTCGGCCATGCCGCTCATCCATCACGGCAATAAGGTCGAAGATTTTTGGATTAAGTTCGAGGGCGGCCGCGTGGTGGACTACGACGCCCGCGTGGGCAAGGCAACGCTCGCAAGTATCATCGATACTGACGAGGGCGCTGCTCACCTGGGAGAGGTCGCGCTCATTTCCAAGAACACGCCGATCCGCGAAAGTGGTGTTCTGTTCTACGATACGCTCTATGACGAGAACGCTAGCTGCCATCTCGCGCTAGGTGTCGGTTTCCCCGAATGCATCGAGGGTGGGTACGACATGTCCAAGGAAGAGCTCCTGGAGCATGGCGTTAACGTCTCGAGCACGCACGTCGATTTTATGATTGGCACGGACGACATCGATATTACGGGAATTACGCCTGATGGACGTGAAGTTGTGATTTTCCAGAACGGCCAATGGAGTTGGGAATAGTCCCAGACCGTGGTACAATGCCACCCGCGGGCCGTTAGCTCAGCTGGCAGAGCAGGGGACTTTTAATCCCAAGGTCCAGGGTTCGAACCCCTGACGGCCCACCATGGAATAGAAAGCGATCAACTCCGGTTGGCCGCTTTTTTGTTGCCGCTGCACGGGTTCGAACCCGTCGGGGCGCGGAGCTGAGTAAACGCGTGAGCGTTTGCCAGCGCAGCGCGCAAGGCGCGAAAGCGCCGCAGCGTTCGCGTGCGAAGCAGGCTGAACCCCTGACGGCCCACCCAAAGAAAGGGAAACGAAATGAAAACAGATAGATACGGAATTAGCGGCAGCACATTAAAGATAATAGCGGCCATTTCGATGGTTCTCGATCATGTAAGCAGGATCGTCCTGACCAATGGAATCATGACTCACGCATCGTACAATCAGATATCAGACGAGCAGTGGGCGATTCTAAGCGAGGCTTCGGATGTGCTTCATGTTCTTGGCAGAATTGCATTTCCCTTATTTTGCTTTTTGATAGTTGAGGGATTTTTGCATACTCATGACATAAAGAAGTACCTGCGAAATATGCTTGTCTTCGCAATCATTGCGGAGCCCATATACGATTTCGTTCAAACCGGGCAACTCTTTGACCTTCGGCAACAAAATGTTATGTGCGAGCTCCTGCTTTCCTTGGTCTTTTTGATTATTCTGGAAAAGATACAAAGTCTTTCAAAATGGAAGAGGCACATCGCAGAAATTGCTCTGATTGTTTTGACAGCACTGGCAGCTGAATACACTAAACTAGATGGCGGCGTGTATGGCATTCTGCTTGTGGCTGCATTCTATTTATTCCACGACAGCAAGGCCAAGATGTTCTTTGCTGCAGTATGCGCAGTGCTCCTTTCGTCATGCCATATAGTTGGCGGCGGATTTGAGTTTGCTACAGCTAATGTATTTAATCCTGATGTTGCTGCCGCGGTCGTTTCGTTGCTGCTTATCAATCTTTATAATGGCAAGCGAGGGCTGAAGCTGAAATACTTCTTCTACATTTTCTATCCGGCACATCTTGCTCTGCTTTATGGTGTCTCACTTATTGTTTTGAACTGTCTTTAATAACTCTCAAACAAGTCTCTGAAAGCAGAAACAAACTGACCCTAAGACTGCTTGTGAATTTCCGGAAGACCTGAGAGATGTGAGGATAGACAACGAGGGCTGCAGAAAGATGCTTCTCAGTTCTCTGGCGGATCGCACGTATCTGTATGAGGATCACTTCCGCACACTCATTAATAACAGTGATAAACACGGCAGATCCTCAAAACATGAGGCTGCGAAGGTCGAACGATGCTTCGAAAGCATGAATGGCACCGAGAAAACGAGTTCGGAAGCATCTTCTGGATGCTCCACCATAGAATAGAAAGCGATCGACTCCGGTTGCTGTCTCTTATACACATCTCCGAGCCCACGAGACGCGTAGTAAT